>PMON01000024.1 GCA_003162395.1 Acidimicrobiaceae bacterium | reverse complement strand
TCGACATCGACGCCAACGGGATCGTGCACGTGTCGGCTGAGGATCGCGCGACCGGGAAGACCCAGTCGATGACGATCACCGGGCAGTCCTCGCTCGCCAAGGACGACATCGAGCGGATGGTGAAGGACGCCGAGGCGCACGCCGAGGACGACCGGCGCCGCCGCGAGGAGGCCGAGATCCGCAACAACGCCGACCAGCTCGTGTACCAGACGCAGAAGCTGCTGAACGAGCAGGGCGACAAGCTCGACGAGACCGAGCGGGCCAGCGTCGAGTCAGCCGTCAAGGGCGTGACCGAGGCGCTGAACGGGACCGACGTCGAGGCCATCAAGACCTCGACCGAGCACCTGCTCACCGCCAGCCAGTCGTTCTCCCAGAAGCTCTACGAGGCTGCCTCGCAGGCATCCTCGGACGGGCAGACCTCCGCGACGGATGGCGCCTCGACGCAGAACGACGACGAGATCGTCGACGCGGAGATCGTGGACGAGCAGTGAGCGAGCCGCTCGACGCTGTCGAGACCGATCCGGAGCCAGAGTCCCCGGTCGACGTCGCTCCCGGATCCGGTGACGGGGGCGAGCAGCACGCGCTCGTGGTGACCGAGGAGCCGCCCGAGGACCCGAGGAGCGACGTCGAGCGCGAGCGCGACGAGTACCTTGACGCGCTCCGCCGGCTGCAGGCCGACTTCGAGAACTACAAGAAGCGGGTCGACCGCCAGTTCGAGGAGCTCTCCTCGCGCGGCGCGACGTCGCTCGTGCTGCGACTCCTTCCGGTGCTCGACACGCTCGACCTCGCCGAGGAGCACCTGCTCGCCGACGACGCCGACGCCAACTCGACGGAAGAGACGCGGGCGCTGGTGCAGGCCCGCGCGCTGTTGCTCGACACGCTTGGGAAGGACGGCCTCGAGCGGGTCGGGACCGCAGGCGAGCCGTTCGACCCGACGGTCCACGACGCGGTCGCGCACACTGACGGCGAGGGCGGACCGGTCGTCGACGAGGTGCTGCGGGCCGGCTACAAGTGGCGAGGTCAGGTGCTGCGGCCGGCGATGGTGAAAGTCAAGGGCTGATGGCCGAGCGGGCATGGCTCGAGACGGACTTCTACAAGGTGCTCGGCGTGCCGGCGACCGCGACGGACAAGGAGATCACCCGGGCGTACCGCAAGCTCGCCAAGTCGCTGCACCCCGACACCAACCCCGGCTCTGAGGATCGCTTCAAGGAGGTCACCGCCGCCTACGACGTGCTCGGCGACATAGCGAAGCGCAAGGAGTACGACGAGGTCCGGCGTCTCGGGCCGATGAGCAGCGTGTTCTCCCAGTCGGGAGGCTTCCGCTCCCCGGGGGGCACGACCTTCACGATGGGCGACCTCGGTGACCTCGGCGACGTCCTGGGCGGGCTGTTCGGCTCGCGTCGGCGCGCGCCCAAGCGCGGCGCGGACATCGAGACGGCGCTCCACCTCAGCTTCGAGGACGCCGTGCGCGGCGTCACGACGTCGGTGCGACTGCCGACCGACGCGCAGTGCCGAACCTGTCACGGCACCGGGGCCGCGCCGGGGACCACCCCGGTCGAGTGCGAGCGATGCCATGGACGTGGCGTCCTCGACGACGACAAGGGGATGTTCTCGCTGTCGACGGTCTGCCCGGTCTGTCACGGCCGCGGCGTGCGCATCGAGACGCCCTGCCCCTCGTGCCACGGCACGGGGCGCGAGGCATCGAGCCGCTCGGTGCGCGTGCGCATTCCCCCGGGGGTGGAGAACGGCCAGCGGATCCGGGTGAAGGCGAAGGGCCAGCCGGGCCAGCAGGGTGCGCAATCGGGTGACCTCTACGTCGTGGTCCATGTCTCCAAGGACACGCGCTTCGGCCGCCGAGGACGCAATCTCACGACACGCGTGGAGGTCTCCTTCGCGGAGGCGGCGCTCGGCACGACCGTCACCGTGGAAACGCTCGACGGACCTGTCACCATGCGCGTCCCGCCAGGGACGGCGTCGGGCACGACGCTGCGGATCCGCGAGAAGGGCGTGCCCGCAAGCGGGAAGGCCCCCGCGGGCGACCTGCTCGTGACGGTCGTCGTGAACGTGCCGACCGACCTCACCGACGAGCAGCGAGCGGCCGTGGAGGCCCTCGCGAAGAGCTTCGACGCGACGACCAAGGCGTCCACATGAGCGCCGAGGCGCCGCGCCGCAGGGGCGTCGACGCGAAGGCCGTCTACGTGATCTCGGTCGCGGCCGACCTCGTCGGGATGCACCCCCAGACCCTTCGCAACTACGAGCGCACCGGGTTGCTCGACCCCTCTCGTACCCAGGGCGGGTCACGGCGGTTCTCCGACGCGGACATCGCCCTGCTGCGTCGCATCCAGCAGCTCACGCGCGACGGGCACAACCTGGAGGGCGTGCGGCGGATCCTCGAGCTGGAGCGCGAGGTGCTGGGTCTTCGCGAGGAGCTCGTCGCGCTCAAGGAGACCGCGGAGCGGACCATGCGCGAGACGCACCGCTCGTATCGTCGCGACCTTGTGCCGCTTCGCCAAGCTGCGGTCCTGTGGCAGGCCGCGAGGCGAAAGGGAGCCTGATGGCACTCGACCCCGCACGGTGGACGACGCGGACCAAAGAGGCGTTCAACGACGCGCTCCAGATGGCGACGGCCGCCGGGCACGCCGAGGTCACCCCCGCGCACCTGCTCGCGGCGATCCTCGCCCAGCAAGAGGGCATCGCGAAGCCGCTGCTCGCCCAGGCGGGCGTCGACGCGGTCGCGGTGTCCCAGTCGATGAGCGAGGCGCTCGCGCGCCTGCCACGGACCGTCGGCGGCTCGAACCCCGAGCTCTCCCGCGACGCGCGTGACGGACTGGAGCGAGCCGACTCGATCCGGTCCGACCTGATGGACGACTACCTGTCGGTCGACCACGTGCTCCTTGCGTTCGCCTCGATGCTCGGGACCACGACCGAGACGCTGCTCAACGCCCTGCGCAACGTCCGCGGCTCGGCGCGCATCACCTCTGAGGACCCCGAGGGCACCTTCCAGTCGCTCGAGAAGTACGGGCGCGACCTCACGGTGCTCGCTCGCGAGGGCAAGCTCGACCCGGTCATCGGGCGCGACGAGGAGGTCCGCCGCGTCATCCAGGTCCTCTCGCGTCGCACGAAGAACAACCCGGTGCTGATNNAAGACCGCGATCGTCGAGGGCCTCGCGCAGCGGATCGTCGAGGGCGACGTGCCCGAGTCGCTCCGGGGGCGACGCCTCGTCGCGCTCGACCTCGGCTCGATGGTCGCGGGCGCCAAGTTCCGCGGCGAGTTCG
>PMON01000005.1 GCA_003162395.1 Acidimicrobiaceae bacterium | reverse complement strand
CCCGGGTCGAAGTCGACGTGCCCTGAGCGGTCAGGGGGCGAGCAGCGCGATGAGCGCGTGCAGGGAGTCGATGACGGTCGCGCCGGGACGGGCCAGCGCCGCCGACCCGGTCACGCCGCCCGCGTAGGCGAACACGGACATGCCCGCCGCACACCCCGCTTCGACACCGGGAACGCTGTCCTCGATGACCGCGCAGCGAGCGGGCGCGACACCCATCGTCGCGGCCGCGTGGACGAACAGGTCCGGCGCGGGCTTGCCGCGGGCCACGTCCGACGCGCTGAAGACCCGCCCTTCGAACCGACCGGCGAGGCCGACGAGCTCGAGCGATCGCCAGATGCGGTCGTGGGTCCCCGAGGACGCGACGCAGGTCGGGACCCGCAGCGCGTCGAGCAGGTCGACGACCCCCTCGACCGCGCGCAGCTCGCGCTCGAAGACCTCCTCGTGGCGCTGCATGAACAGCCGATCGAAGTCGATCGGGCGCCCGAGCTCGCGCTCGATCGCCGCCTGCATGTAGCCGGGGGACCGGCCGACGAATCGCTCGATGACGTCGCGCTCGCCGAGCGGCCAGCCGATCTCGGCGAGCACCTCGACCTCGGTGCGCACCGCGAGCCGCTCGCTGTCGACCACGACGCCGTCGCAGTCGAAGATGACGAGCTCGAACGGCCTCGCGTCGACCTCGGACCGTGTTGTCCCGGTGGTCACGGCGCCGCGTAGACGACGAGGTCGAGCGAGCCGCCGCTGCGCAGCGTCATCGTGTGGCTCCCGAGCTTGCGCCACCCCGACGCGTCGTAGAGGGCGATCGCGGCGTGGTCGCGCGTGACGACATCGAGGACCGCGTGGAGGTTGCGGTGGTGCGCCTCGTGGACGACGTGCTCGACGAGCAGCCGCGCGACGCCGCGGCGTCGGGCGGTCGGCGCGACGAGGAGCCGAGCGACGAAGCCCAGCTGCTTCGAGCTGACCCCGAGCTCGCGAGCCGCGAGGGTGACCGAGCCAGGCGCTGAGCGTGGTCGCAGCACGACGTGACCTACGACGTGATCGTCGTCGATCGCGACCCACGCGCCGAGCGCGTCGGGCGGGGTGATGAAGGTGAGGAGTGTGTCGTCGCCGAGGAACGACGGATAGCCGTCGACGTCGTGGACGTCCGCGGCGATCGCGGCGCAGTCGTCGAGGTCGTCGCTCGTCCTCGGGCGGATCACTCGAGGTGCCCATCGGTCGTCCGCGGCCTCGTGAGCCGCGCGGTGAGCCCGCTCGCCCGTGCGACACGGCGCGAGAGCGCTGCGTGGAGCGAGCCCGCCGGGGCGAGCAGGGTCACCGACCTCCTCGCCCGGGTGACGGCCGTGTAGATCAGCTCGCGCGTGAGGATCGGGCTGTCAGGTCCGGGGAGCGAGACGACGACCTCGTCGTACTCGGACCCCTGGGACTTGTGGATCGTGAGCGCCCACACGGTCTCTGCCCAGGCGACGGCCTCTGGGGCGAAGGAGCCGACATCGAAGACGGCCAGGCGGTCATCGCCATCGGCGACGACCACACCGACCATCCCGTTCGCGAGGCCCGTGAGCGGGTCATTGCGGGTCACGAGCAACGGTCGCCCGACGTAGTCGAGGTCTCGTCGTCGCAGCATCCCGCGTCTGACCAGCGCTGACTCGATCGCGGCATTCCACCATGCCGTCGAGCCCGGGCCCCGCTTGGTGGCGCACAGCACGCCGAGCGAGGCGACGAGCGCCAGGGCGTGGTCGGCGTCACCAGCGCGAGCCGCGTGGATCTGCTCGACGGCGTGGTCCGTGACACGGGCGACCAGTGCCTCGAGCGCTCCGTCAGGAGCGACCGAGTGCAGATCGCGATGGGCCTCGATCGCCGCGTCGAACTCGTCGACGGACCCGCTGCGAGTGGCGGCCGCGAGCGAGGGCACGCCGCGAGCGTCTTCGAAGCGATGCGCGGTCGTCAGCGTCGAGACCACGACGCCGCTGTGGGCTGCGCCGGCCTCCACGATGTCGGCGAGCACGGCACCCACCTCGATGCTCGCGAGCTGGTCGGGATCGCCGACGAGTATCACGCGTGCGTCGGGTCGTGCCCTCCGCAGCGTCGCGGCGAGCAGCGGGAGCGACACCATGGAGGCCTCGTCGACCACGATGACGTCCGCGTCGAGCAGGCGGTCGCCGCGCGCCACGCCGTCGCGGCCGACCCCGAGCAGCCGGTGCAGCGTCCGTGCCTGCGGGAGCACCTCGGCGTCGGGCATCGCGGCGCGCACGGCCTCGTCGAGTCGCGCCGCTGCCTTTCCAGTGGGGGCCGCGAGGGCGACGGTGAGCGGACCGAGCAGCGCGCGCGCCACGCGGAGCACGAGTGCCACCGTCGTCGTCTTGCCGGTCCCCGGTCCACCCGCGATGACCGACACCGGCCAGCGGAACGCGCGACGGACCGCGTCGCGCTGGGCGGCGTCGGCGTCGCCGGCAACCGCGTCGAGCACCGCGTCGAGGCCGGGCGGCGCCGCCAGCTGCTCGAGCCCGCCCAGGCGGTCTGCCACGAACTGCTCGAGGATGGCATAGCGCCGCAGGTAGCAGCGGTGCGCGCTCAGCACGACGGGGGCGTCGCCGAGGTGGTCGATGTCCGCGCCCTCGGCAACGTGCTCGACAAGCCCGCCCGCACCCGCCAGCGCGCCGAGGAGCGCCTCGCACGCAGGTGGCTCGGTCACGGGGCCGTCATCGTCGTCGCTCGACCACAACAGCGCGATGCCCGGCTCGGTGAGCTCCGCGCAGACGTGGTCGAGTCGGACCGCCTTGGCCGCGAGCGCCAGCGCGGTGGCGCACACGGGGTCCGTGACGCCAGCTCGTCGGACGACCATCTCGGCGAAGGCGAGATCGCCAGCCGAAAAGACCCCGGCGCGCTCGGCGTCGTTGACCGTCGATGCCGACGGCCTGAACGTGCTGGCGGCGCTCACGTGGCACCCGCGAGGAGGTCCGAGGTCGAGGTGACCAGCCGAGCGGGAGCTCGCCACGTGAACACGCCGTCGTCGGTGCCGCGCCGCATCCCGCGCAGGAAGAGGTAGTGCGCCGCACCAAGGTGGTGGGCGGGGTCGTAGTCAGCGATGCGCCAGCGCAGGTAGCGGTGCAGCGCGACGAGGTACAGGAGCGCTTGGAGCGGGTAGTCCGAGGCGGCCATCGCCTCGCGCAGCGACGCAGGTCCGTAGGCGCCCGTCGTTCCGTCGTAGAGGTTGGTCTTGTAGTCGATCACCGAGAAGCGGTCCTCGCAGCCGAGCGACGTGACGAGGTCGATCGAGCCGACGAGGGACGACGCGAGCGGGCGTCCCGGCGAGCGCTCGATCTCTCGGGCCCAGTCGCCGAACGGGCCGTCCGCGTCGTTCGCCGTGACGGTCTCGCCGATCTGGCCGAGCCCGACGTGCTCGGCCACCGGGATGCAAAAGCGCAGCTCGGCGACGACGTCGTCTCGATCGAGCGCCCGAAGCGACGGGCCGTCGTCGATCGGCACGGCACATGCCTCGAGAAGCGTTGACTCGACAGCCGGGCTTGGCTCGAGTGAGCGCCACCGCATCGACTGACGGAGCGTGTCGGTGGCCACGTCGTCGAACTCGGTGCCCCTCGGACGACGGACCGCGGACTCGAGCGCCTCGTGGACGCAGGTCCCGAACGCCGCACCGCGCAGACCGCCGAAGGGCTCCGCGCCGCCGGATACGGCCACGTCGGCGCTCGCGCCGTCCGCCTCGTCATCGGCCCCGCGGTCCCCGATGGTGGCGTCGAACGTGGGCGCCCACTCGTGTCGAGCCGCGACGAGCGAGCTGAACGAGCAGCGGCGGGGCCGCACGTCGAGGCTGCGCTCCAAGGTGGCAACGTCGAGACGGGCCCCGCCGACCAGCGCGGGGGCGACGACGGGGGCGGCTGGCTCGACGTCGGCCTGGGCGACGCGACGGACCGCCCCGAGCTCGAGCAGGCCCTGCTCGCAGAGCCCGCCGAACGCGGTGCGCATCGCGGCGAGGGCGTCGCCGCCGAGCAGCTCGTAGCACCCGACGGCTGCGCGCTCGGCTCGGGGACGCTGCACGGGGCGGTGCTCCTCATCGCGGTCGAAGAGCAGGCCAGTGAGCTCGTCGCGGCGCGCGTCCGTCTTCGAGAACGCTCGGAGCCACCACACGATGGTGCGGTGCCTGGCACGGGTGAGCGCGACGTACTGCAGCCGCCTCGACTCGCTTCCCTGGGCGCTCTCAGCCAGGACGATGCGCGCCTCCGGCGTCGAGGCGCCCAGTCGCGGATCCGTCCACGGCCGGCGTCCAGCCGCGTCCAAGAGCCGCCCCTCGATGCCCTGCTCAC
The DNA here is from genome assembly GCA_003162395.1 of Acidimicrobiaceae bacterium. Lineage (GTDB taxonomy): Bacteria > Actinomycetota > Acidimicrobiia > Acidimicrobiales > RAAP-2 > Palsa-459. The sequence continues at coordinate 21,892 of PMON01000005.1, read as the reverse complement.
GCCAGATCGTGGCGTCGCGGCTGTCGTCGCGCGTGCGCTGGATGAACGGGCACAGCACCACGCCGAACTCGAGCCCCTTCGCGCCGTGGACCGTCATCATCCTCACCGCCGGTGCATCCGTCTCGATCCGCCGGCGTCGCACGTCGTCATCGGTCCCCTCGCGCGACGCCGCCTCGAGCCCGTAGAGCGTCTCGAGGAGTGAGCCCGGCCCGGCACCGTGCGGCGCCTCGTCACCGAGCACGTCGAAGAGGTGGTGCAGATCGGTGAGCAGGCGCTCGCCGAATCGTCGCTCGAGCAACCCAGGCGTCATCGCCGGGTCGGTGATGGCGCGCGCGAGCGCGACGACGCCGCGCGTCGACAGCGCCACCTCGAAGGACGCGATGCGCTGGCGCGCGAGCGTCGTCGACCCCGACTCAGAGCAGATCCAGCTGTGCGCGAGCGCCGCGACGGCCGTGGGGCTGCCGGGGTCGCTCATCGCGCGGAGCACGATCGCCACGTCAAGTGACGCCGACGACGTGAGCACGTCGTCGGACTTCGTCTCGGTCGTCCGTATCCCCTCACGCAGGAACGCCTCGCGCAGCATCGGGAAGTAGGTCGACGCTTGGCAGAGCACGACGACGTCGTTCTCCGAGAGGGATCCCTCGTCGACCCCGTCGGTTCGCACCACGGACCCGATCGACCGCGCGGCCTCAGCCGCGCACTCTGCGGCGATGGCGCGGCGCTGTGCGTCCATGGGCTCTTTGCCCACCGGGACCGGCACGCGGATCGACAACGGCGTGGCGAGCGTGCCGTCTGCCAGCCAGAGACGCCGCCGCTCGGCGCCAGGCGTGGGAGTGACCGGCTCGTAGGCGATCTCGCCAGCCTCGTCGAGCGTGGAGCCGTCGAAGATCGCGTTCAGCGCCCCGAGGAGCGCCCCGTCGGAGCGGTAGTTCCGGTCGAGCAGCTCCACGCCGAGCCCACGGCCGGTGGACGAGTCCATGGCTGCGGACCTCGCGGTGAGGTACGTGCTGACGTCCGCGCCGCGGAAGCCGTAGATCGCCTGCTTCGGGTCCCCCACGACCACGAGCGCGTGGTCGTCGACGTCGACGAACAGTCGGTTGAAGATGCGCCACTGGATCGGGTCGGTGTCCTGGAACTCGTCGATGAGGCCGACCTTGAACCGAGCGCGCAGCAGCTGGCAGACGGGCCCCTGCTCGTCGGTGGTCGCCCGGTCGAGCTGTGTCAGCAGGTCCGCGTAGGTGCGCGCGCCGTCACGCCTCGATCTCGTCCTGAAGAGCGCCATTGCCCGGTCCACCGCGCCGCGCTGGCTCCACGCACCTGGCTCTGCGGCCGCGCCCTCGAGCGGTGCGAGCCGGATGTCGGGATTCTCGAGGCCGAGCTGCGCGAGCCGGTCGATCGCGTCGAGGCTGACGTCCGCGGCGTCGAACAGCGCGCTCGCGTCGTCGAAGGATGCGACGGCCAGCACGTCGGTCACCGCCTGGCGCCGACGCTCCTCACCGGTGCCGACCTCCCCGTAGCTCTCGCCGAGGGCGGCCGCCGCGAACGCGTGGATCGTGCAGATCGTGGCGGTGTCGAACTCGACGAGCGCGAGCTCGGCGCGGGTGCGCGCGACGTGCGCGTCGGGGCCGCTCGCGAGGGACTCGAGGTACTCGTCGTCGCCCGGCGCCGCGCCGTCGACGAGCCGGTCTCGTACTGCGGCGAGCCGGGCGCGGATGCGCCCGCGGAGCTCTGCCGCCGAGGCGACCGTGTACGAGACGACCAGCAGGTCCGCGATGCGGATGTCGTCGCGCTCGAGGAGCCAGCGGACCGCGAGCGTGCTCAACAGGTGGGTCTTGCCGGTGCCCGCGCTCGCCTCGACGCACAGGAGCCCGTGGCTGGGAAGGGCGTCGGTGACCGGGTTCATCGCGCACCGGCCGGCTGGGTCGCCCCGTCGAGCGCGAGCAGCCCGTCGAGGAGCGCGAGCGAGTACGTGAGCAGGCGCGACCCGCCGACGTCGAGGTCCACGACAGGGTCCTGCGCCGACGCCCGCTGGTTGCACAGCTCCTCGTAGGAGGCGTCGAAGCAGTACCGCACGGCGGCGTCGCTGTCGTCGCCGAACCTGTAGTTCGTCGTGGTCCAGCCCTCGAATCCCGCGGCAAGGAGCGAGGCCATGCTCGGCAGCTCCTCGCCCTTGAAGCACGAGAGCATTGACATCGTGGTGCTGAAGAACATCGGCAACGGCTCGGCGAGCCCGCGACGCCAGAGCCCGACGAGCAGCTCGAGCCCCCGACTCGCCCGCTCGTGGCGCTCGTCGGGCGAGTCGCCCGGGACCATGAGCATCTTGCGGTTCGCGTTGCGGCCGTCCCGCCAGATCCGGAACGACTTCCACTGGGTCGTGGGGTCGTGCACGGTGAGGACCAGGAGGTCGACCGCGGAGTCGACGCGTGCCTTGCGGTCGTTCGACGAGGCGGTCCACCGCACGGTGGTGGTCCCGGCGAACACGTCCACCTCGCCTCGGACCTCGTCCCCGCTGTCGAGCCGCACCTCGAGCGAGGCCCGCTCGGGCAGGTCGGCGCCGCCGACTCGGGTGATGTGCCGCACGAGCTCCCTCGCACGAGGACCCACGCCGGTTGGTGCGGCGATGGCCTGAGCTCGCAGCCGGCCGGGGAGCGCGCTGATCGAAAGATCGGGCTGGGCTGCCCACGCGTCGACGAACGCGTCCCACGCCTCGTCCTCGGGGTCGCCGGTGAACTCGTTGAGCGCGCGATCGGTGAGCGACATCACGATGTTCCACTTGGTGAGGTCGTCGAGCGACGTCGCGATCTCGTCGCCTGCCGACGAGGGCGCGGTTGGCAGGCGGATGCCGTGGGTTCGCTCGAGGAAGACCCGCTGCGGCGCCTTCAGGAACCTGCACAGGTCATCGCGTCGCACCGCGTCGGACCCGTCTGGCTGCTCGACGGGGAAGTGTGCCCGAGTGCCGTCGCCCGCGCTGACTGCTCGAAGCTCGCCGGCGCGCTGGAGGGCACCGCGGTCGAACGTGAACGGCCCGGCCCCCTGCGCCGATCGCAGGTCGTCGTCGCCGTGGGCATGACGGGGGTGCCGCTGGCGCGTGTCGCCGTGTGCGAGCACTCGCTCCAGCGCCTCGCGCAGCTCTGCGAGGACCGTCGACTCGGTGACGGCCTCGTTGGTGGCGACGTCGAAGGCGTCGTAGGTGACGATGAGCGACGACCGTGCCGCGAGCACCGCGGCGAGGAGCGACGCACGGAGGTCGGCGCGAGGATCGCGGTCGCCGATCCTCGCCTCGCCGAACGCGACGTCCGGCGCCGGTGCTCGCTCGACGCTTGCCTCGTCGAGCCCGAGAAGGACCACGACGCGGAAGGGAACGTTGCGCAGCGGCGCGAACGAGGTCACCGTGACACCGCCTGGACCCGTGACCACGAGGTCCCGCACCCGGTCGGCGCGCTCTGAGAAGAGCGCACTGAACTCGTCGTACGGCACCGCGAACTGGGCGCCGCGAGCGTCGTCGTTGATGGCGCCGAGGAGCCGTGCCAGCTGCTCGGTGGATGCCGTGTCGGTCGGATCGAGACAGAAGAGTCGCTCGGCGATCGCCGCGACGTGGTCGCACCACGCCGACACCGAGCGCGCGGTGAGCGACGCGTCGTGGAGCTCTGCGATGGTCTCCAGCACCTCGCACAGAGCGCCGACCCGGTCGAGGTCGTGGCCCGCCTCGAGCGCGCGCAGCGGGAGCACTTCTGAGGTCGTGCCACTGGGTATCGCCATGCCGGCGAGCAGACGGTCGAGGGCCCGTCGCCAGGTGCCGGCCTCGAAGTGCGCGGGAAGCCCTGCTTGCTCGCGATGCGTCCCGTCGAGCCCCCACCGCACGTCGCCCTCAAGCGTCCACGCCGCGATCCGGTCCACGTCCTCCTCGCCGATCCCGAAGCGCCTCGCGACCATCGGATCTCGAAGGAGGTCGATGACCGCGCTCCGCGGGACTCTTCCGCCGAGGACACGGAGCGCGACGTCGATCCCGGCGATGAACGGCACCGCCGAGGAGACGGCGCGGTCCCGCAGGACGTAGGGGAGTGGTGGCGCCCCCTGGGGATCGCCCAGCACCGCCTCGACGTAGGGGGCGAAGCGGTGCATGTCGGCACAGAGGATGACGACGTCAGACGCGATGAGCGACCCGTCGGCCGACAGGGCGTGCAGGATCGAGTCGCGGGCGACCTCGACCTGGCGGAGCGTGCCCACGCAGCCGTGGAGCGCGACGGTGCGGTCGGCTGGCCGTCGAGTCACCGGCTCGCCTCGGATCGACGAGTGCAGCGACGTCAGCAACGTCGGGGCGCGGGGCTCGTCGCCTCGCACGACGTCGATCGAGGTCGTGAGCCTCGAGGGCAGCTGCGCGAGCAGCATCGCGGTCTCCGCGCTCGCCGATCCCCACGAGTCGAGCAGCCCGTTGGCGGTCCGCCGCTTCGTCGCCCGGCCCGGAGGAGCGGTCTGCCACTGAGGCGATGCCCGGAGCGTCTCGAGGAACCACGCCGACGAGGGCGCGACGAGGTGGACGCACACGTCGCGGACCTCGCCGAGGGCGTCGAGCACCTGTGGCATGCGCGGTCCGCCGCCGAGCGACTCGCCGCCGAAGAGGTGGACTCGCCCGGGCAGGTCGAGCGCCGACGCTTCACCGCGCAGGAGCCGGGCTATCGACAGCTCGAGGATCTGGTGGGGCGGCACGCCATGGGCGCGACGTGCGAGCGAGCGGAGGAGCGCGGCGCGAGGATCGTCGGACTTGCCGGCGAGCCACGCGTCCGCGACATCGGGGCGCCAGCGGAACAGCTGGTCGAAGAGGTCAGCTGCCGCTCGCGCGACGACGTAGGTGTTGGGCGAGTCGAGATCGAGCAACGCCGCGAGCGGACCGTGTTCAGACTCGTCCAGCAGCACTCCGAGCGCGGCCAGGGTCATCGAGCCCACCGTCCAGTCGTCGGCGTCCTGTTCTGTCACCGCCGACACGCGGCGCAGGAGATCGCCGACCAAGAGGAACTCAACGTTCGCGCAGATGCCGTCGCCCGTCGGTCCCGCGCCGAGCGTGGTCGAGAGCATCAACTCGAGCCAGGACCCGATTCCAGGCGTGGGAACGACCACCACGTCGGGCTCGAGCGCCCGGGCGTGTGGCGCTCGCAGTCGCGCGGCGAGGTCCCCGGCCAACTCGCCAAGGTCGGTGCCGACGCGGATCGTCAGTCCGCGAGTGCCCGCCAGTCCCATCGCGCTTGCGACGGTACCCGAGTGGGGTGACGACCGCCCTTAGGCGGTCATGGCGCGGTGGAACAGCAAAAAGACGTCGGTGAAGTCCTCAGAGGTGACCCCGGTGGCCGGGGCGACGTCGGCGAACAGCGGTCCGAGCGCGAGACCCTGCACCGCGAACGCGAAGGCCATCGGGTTGATCGAGGTCTTGACCCAGCCCCTGTCCCTTGCCGCCACGAAGAGCGCCGCGACGCGATCGGTGAACGCTGCCTGGACCGAGGCGATCTGCTCCATGAGCTCTGCGTCGTGCCTCGTCGCCGCGATAGCCGCGAGCTTGCGCCAGCGGCTCTGGCGCCGCTGCTCGCCGTAGATGTCCAGGACGATGCGACGGAGGCCCTCCTCGTAGTCCTCGACGGACCGGGCGGCGTCGAAGGCCTGCTGCATCTCGTCGATGTCGGCGAAGGTCTGCAGGGCGAAGTCCCGGACGTAGGCGGCGGCGATCATCGCCTCTCGGTCCTCGAAGAACCGGTAGAGCGACGGGACCGAGACGTTGAGGCGGTCCGCCACGTCCCGGAGGCGCAGCCCGGCGATGCCGGAGAGCTCGAGCTGCTCGGAGACGGCGTTCAGGATTCGCTCCGGTGTGAGGACAGCCTCACGAACGTTCACTCGAGTTGAGCGGAGCGAATCGACCATCGGCCGCAACGTACCACCGAGTATTGAAATTTTTCAGTCAGGGCGCCAAGTGTTTGACGAGCGGCTTCGGCACTTTCCGAGGTCACTCGCCGCGGTCACTGCAGCCTTTGGAGCACGGAATGGTGGGCGTCACGGCCAGTCTCGAGGCGCGCGCGACACGCCGTACGTCCGCACGTGGCTGGTGTCGCCAGTGGCGACCGTCGCTCCCAGGCGTCGCGCGCACTGCCCCCGGTGCCTACGCGCTCGTGTCCCCCGACCGAAGCTCGCCGAGCGCCGACCACTGCTCGAAGGGAACCTCGACAAGTGTGGCGCCGAGGACCTGGAGGCACACGTGGTCCGCACCGGCCGCCATGTGCTCGCCGACGCGCCGCTCGATGGCCTCGGCGTCGCCGTGCACCACGAGCGCCTCGCACAACCGCTCGGAGCCCCCTCGCACGAAGTCCTCGTCGTCGAAGCCGAGGCGCCGCCAGCTCGCCCGGTAGTTCTCGAGGCCCGTGTACACGTTGAGGTGCTCGTGCGCCCTTCGGAGGAACTCGCCGCGATCCTCGCCGAGCACGACGGACTGCTCGACGGCGAGGAAGGAGTCTGGCCCGAGCGCGGACCGAGCACGCTCGGTGTGCTCGGTCGTGACCAGATACGGGAGGGCCCCGTCGGTCCTCGTCGCGGCAAGGTGCAGCATCTTCGGTCCAAGCGCCGCGAGGACGACGGGGGGCTGCACGTCGCGCTCGGCGCTGAGGACCGCCGCACCCTCGTAGGCGTCGAGGTACGTCGCCATCGCCTCGAGGGGCGGTTCGTACACGCCGCCTCTCGTGCGCTCGACGAGTGGCCGGTGGCTGACGCCGAGCCCGAGCACGAAGCGCTCCGAGGACCGCTCGGCGAGCGTCCTCGACGCCGCCGCCGCCGCCATCGCGTCGCGCGCGTAGATCGAGGCGATCCCCGTTGCGACGACCAGCGTGCTCGACGCCTCGAGCAGGAGCATCGCCCCGGTCATGGCCTCCCGGCCGTAGGCCTCGGGCGTCCAGATCGCGCTGAAGCCGCCCGCCTCGAGCACCGATGTGATGGCACCGACACGCGAGGGCCGGACCGTCTCGTGCGTGGTGGTCCAGATCCCGACGGTCCCTTGGAGCCGAGCCAGGGTTGGGTGCACGCAGCGAGGCTAGATGTGCCCGGCGCACGTCGGACAGACTGTCGAGATGGGGATCGCCGCGACGGTCGTCTTCACGGTGCTCCTGGTGTCGGCTGCGGCGGCGTTCGTCCGGGTGAAGGGGCCGCCGCTCGCCAACCTCAACTTCATGGTCGGCATGGCCACCGGGGAGCTCGCGGGGCAGTTGCTCGCGCTCTCGACCTGCCTCGTCGTCGCGCTGTGCGTGCTCGGGTGGCCGAGCGGGACGCTCGGCGGCGTCGCGATCGCACTTGCAGCGACAGCCGAGGCGGTCCTCAGCGTCCTGCTGCTCGTGGGCCTGCGGTCGCGCGGGGTCGTGACGAGGTCCCTCGCCGCGGCGAGGTGGCCGCTGCCAGACGTGAACGGCCCGCGCCGCCCTCGTTGGCTGCGGTGGTGGCGCACCTGGCTCGCGATTCCCCGCCGTGGCGCGGGGGTGCGCATCGACCGGGACATTGCCTACGCCGATGACGACCGGTTCGGTGACGCGCACCTCCTCGACGTGATCCGACCGCGCGGTGACGTTGCGAACGCGCCAGTGATGCTGTACGTGCACGGCGGCGCGTGGGTCATCGGCTCAAAGCGCGAGCAGGGACTCCCGATGCTCCACGAGCTGGCGTCGCGGGGCTGGGTGTGCGTCACGTGCAACTACCGGCTCAGCCCGAAGGCCACCTGGCCCGACCATGTCGTCGACGTGAAGCGTGCGCTCGCGTGGACGAAGGTGCACGCCAGCGAGTTCGGCGGCGACCCGTCCAGGTTCCTCGCGATCTCGGGCAGCTCGGCGGGCGGTCAGCTCGCGTCGCTCGCCGCACTCACGGCGAACGACGCGGCGTTCCAGCCGGGCTTCGAGGACGCCGACACCTCCGTCGATGCGTGCGTCTCGCTCTACGGGGTCTTGGAGATGACGGGCGACCGTCGGCTCATGGGCCGCCAGGGACGCGCACTCGAGACGCTGCTCTCGAGCAAGGTCATGAAGGTCCCCGTCGACGCGGCGCCCGAGCTCTATGCCGCCGCGTCGCCCATCGAGCGCATCACGGCGTCCGCACCGGCCTTTCTCGTGGTGCAGGGCACGAGGGACACGCTCGTGCCCGTCGAGGTGGCGCGCGCGTTCGTCGCCAAGTTCGAACGAGCCACCCAAGCCCCGCTCGCCTACGTCGAGCTCCCGCTCGCCCAGCACGCCTTTGACCTGCTCTGCTCGCCGCGGAGCAGCGCGACGACCCGCGGAATCGCCACGTCGCTCGAGGCGCTCGTGCGCTCGCGCGCGACGACGGCTTCGACCTAGGCGCTCGTCGCCTCGTCGGCGAGCACGACCTCGACGTCGTCGTCGCCCTCTTTGAGCTCGAGGCGCGCGATCACGCCGGCGTCCATGAGATCGCGGCGCGCCGCGTCGACCGCAACCAGCCGGGCAGGGCCCCCGGTGACCGTGACGAGCTCGACGCCGGTGCGCATGGACCGGCTGGCGGTGCTCTTCGCCTTGCGAACGGCGCCGAGGACCTCGCTCGCGGCGTCGAAGACGCCCGGCACCGACGAGTGGACCTCGAGCTCCGCCGCCGTCGGCCAGCGGGCGCGGTGGATCGACGTGTCGTGCCACCACCGCCACGACTCTTCGGTCGCGAAGCAAAGGAACGGTGCGAGCAGCCGGAGGAGCACGGACAGCGCGAGCCCGAGCGTGGCTCGCGCGGAGTCCGTCGCGGCCCGGTCGTCCCCGCCGTAGGCGCGGATCTTGACGAGCTCCAGGTAGTCGTCGCAGTATCGCCAGAAGTACATCTCGGTGCGCTCGAGGACCCGCGCGTAGTCGAAGTCCTCGAACGAGGAGGTCGCCTCGTCGAGCAGCGCACGCAGCGAGCCGATGAGATCGGCGTCGACGGGCTCGGTGATCGCCTCCACGCCCGGCAGCTCCTGGTCGCCGAGCCGGTCGAGGACGAACCGCGTCGCGTTGAGCACCTTGACCGCCAGTCGGCGACCCACCTTCATCTGGCCGACGTCCTCGGCGGTGTCGGTGCCCGGGCGACCCGATGCCGCCCAGTAGCGCACGCCGTCCGAGCCGATCGAGCGCAGCACCTCGTCAGGCGTCGAGACGTGCCCAGAGGACTTCGACATCTTCTTTCGGTCCGGGTCGAGGACCCAGCCGTTGATCATCGTGTGCCGCCACGGCAGCACCCCGTGTTCGAGCTGGCTTCGCACGACCGTCGAGAACAGCCAGGTCCGGATGATCTCGGGGCCCTGGGGGCGCACGTCCATCGGGAAGACGCGCTCGAACAGGTCGGCGTCGTCCTCCCATCGTCCGGCGATCTGCGGGGTGAGCGAGCTCGTGGCCCAGGTGTCCATCACGTCGGGGTCCCCGACGAAGCCCCCTGGCTGGCCACGCTGGGCCGACTCGAAGCCGTCGGGCACGTCGCTCGAGGGGTCGACGGGCAGGCGGGCCTCGTCAGCCAGCAGCGGCCGGTCGAAGTCGGTGGTCCCGTCGGCGCGCACCGGGTACCAGACGGGGAATGGGACCCCGAAGTAGCGCTGGCGACTGATGCACCAGTCGATGTTGAGCCCCTCCACCCACGCCCGGTAGCGGTGCACCATGTGGGCGGGGTGCCACTCGATCGCGTTGCCGAGCTCGAGCAATCGCTCACGGTGCTCGAGCGTCGAGACGAACCACTGGCGCGACGTGACCACCTCTAAGGGCCGGTCGCCGCGCTCGTAGAACTTGACGGGGTGGGTGATCGGTGTCGGCTCGCCGACGAGCGCGCCGTCGGCCCGCAGGAGCTCGACGATCGCACGCTGGGCCTGGGCGACCGTCTTGCCCGCGAGCTGGGCGTAGGCGTCGTTGGCCGTCTCAGGGCTGTCGGACTCGAAGCCGGGCTGCCCGAAGTTCGCGGGCAGGAGCCGACCGTCGCGCCCGATGAGCGCTCGAAGCGGCAGGTCAAGCTCACGCCACCACACGACGTCGGTGGTGTCGCCGAACGTGCAGATCATGGCGATGCCAGACCCCTTCTCAGGGTCGGCGAGCTCGTGGGGGAGCACGGGGACGCGCACGCTGAACAGTGGCGTGATCACGTCGGTCCCGAAGAGATCCTGGTAGCGAGCGTCGTCGGGATGCGCGACGAGCGCGACGCACGACGGCAGCAGCTCGGGTCGCGTCGTCTCGATCGCGACCACGCCGGTGCCGTCGGTCCGGCGGAAGTCGATCCGGTGGTACGCACCGGCGAGCTCTTTGTCCACGAGCTCGGCCTGGGAGACCGCGGTGCGGTAGTCCACGTCCCACAGGGTCGGCGCCTCCGTCGTGTAGACCTCGCCCCTCGCGAGCATCCGGAGGAACCCGCGCTGGCTCTGGCGCTGCGCGAGGTCCGAGACCGTGGCGTACTCCAAGCTCCAGTCGACCGACAGGCCCAGCAGCTTCCACAGCGCCTTGAACGCGACCTCGTCCTCGGCCGTGAGCCGGTGGCACAGCTGGATGAAGTTCGGTCGCGAGATCGCGACACGGTCCTTGCTGGGGGTCGCGGGGGGCTCGAAGTCGGGATCAAAGGGGACGGACGGGTCGCAGCGCACGCCGTAGTAGTTCTCCACGCGACGCTCGGTTGCGAGCCCATTGTCGTCCCAGCCCATCGGGTAGAAGACCTCGCGGCCGCGCATCCGCTGGAACCGCGCGATGCAGTCGACCTGCGTGTACCCGAAGACGCTGCCCATGTGCAGCGCGCCCGAGACCGTCGGCGGGGGCGTGTCGATCGAGAAGATCTCTGCGCGCGGCTTGGTCCGGTCGAATCGGTACACCGATGTGGCGTCCCACTCCGCGACCCAGTGGTCCTCGATCCCGTCGATCGAGGGGCGCTCGGGGATTGGTCGACGCGCTGGTCGACCTTCGTCCCCCGTCATGGGTTCAGTAGGTTAGACGGATGCTGCGCCTGCACGACTCGGCGCAGGGCCGCGTCGTTGACGTGGTGCCCCGTGTCGAGGGCAGGTTCTCGATGTACGTCTGCGGGCCCACGGTGGACAACGTCCCGCACATCGGGCACGGCCGTTTCACGCTTGCCTGGGACGTGCTTCGGCGCTGGCTCACCTTCGGCGGCCTCGATGTCACGTACGTCTCCAACGTCACCGACATCGACGACAAGATCATCGCCGCCGCGGCACGGGCCGGGCGCCCAGAGGTCGAGGTTGCAGCAGAGTACGAAGCCATGTGGTGGGAGGCGATGGCCGGACTTGGGGTGCTGCGACCCGACCACGCGCCACATGCGACTGCCTACATCGGCCAGATGGTCGCGATGATCGAGGTGCTGCTCGCGGCCGGGCACGCGTACCGGATCGACGACGGGGTCTACTTCGACACCTCGTCGGTGCCTGACTACGGGCTGCTCGCCGGGCAGCCACTCGACTCGCTGCGTGCGGGCACGCGAGTCGAGCCCAACGACCAAAAGCGCTCGCCGCTCGACTTCGCGCTGTGGAAGGCAGCGAAGCCCGACGAGCCGCGGTGGGATGCACCATTCGGCGCGGGCCGGCCGGGCTGGCACACCGAGTGCGTCGCGATGTCGCTCGAGCTGCTCGGGGAGAACTTCGATCTGCACAGCGGGGGACAGGACCTCAAGTTCCCGCACCACGAGAACGAGCGCGCCCAGGCGGTGGCGCTCGGGAAGGGCTTCTCGAGGTATTGGGTGCACAACGGCTGGGTCGAGGTCGAGGGCGTCAAGATGTCGAGCTCGCTCAACAACTTCACGTCGCTCACCGATCTCCTCGCCCGGGCCGATCAGCGCGCCTACCGACTGCTCTTGCTGCGAGCGCACTACCGGGCGCCGATTGAGGTCACCCCCGAGACGGTCGCGGACGCCGAGCGCGCGCTTGAGCGGCTCGACGCCGTCGCGCGACGATTCCGACTCGAGCCGCTCGACGAGTCGATCCCGGTTCGCCGCAGTGACCACCCCGAGATCGAGGCAGCCGGCGACGACGTCCGCGCGTTCGTCGCGGCAGTCGACGACGACCTCGACACCCCTCGCGCCGTGGCGCTGCTCTACGACCTCGCCACCAAGGCGAACGCGCTCGCCGACGGCGGCGACACCGAGGCGGGCCACGCCGCCGCGCACTTGCTCGCCGTTCTCGCAGGGTCACTGGGCCTCTTCCTGCGCGGCACCGACGCGACGCTCGACGCGGCCTCGAGTGCCCTGGCGTCGGCCCGCGACGAGGCCCGCCGACGGGGTGACTTCGCCGAGGCGGACCGGCTCCGCGACGAGCTCGTCACGCTTGGCTTCGTGGTCGAGGACACCGCCGCGGGCACCCGGATCCGCCGGGCCTGAGACCCGACACCCGCGTCCCGCCGCTCGTTACCGTCCGGTAACATAGATCCCCGCCGGGCCCGAGAATGGCCCGAGCCGCACCGGAGGTGCCATGCCGGAGTTCTCCCTCGAGCTCAACGACGATCAGACGACGCTGCGTGACTGGGTGCACGAGTTCGCCGAGAACGTCGTGCGTCCCGTCGCCCACGAGTGGGACGAGCGCGAAGAGACGCCCTGGCCCGTGATCGAAGAGGCGGCAAAGGTCGGCATCTACGACCTCGACTTCGTCGCCACCACGTTCGCCGACCCGACCGGCCTGTCGATGGCCATCACCTTCGAGGAGATGTCGTGGGGCGACGCGGGGATCTGCCTCGCGATCTTCGGGTCCACCCTCGCGGTCGCGGGGATCATGAACGCGGGCACGCCCGAGCAGCAGATGGAGTGGATCCCGCAGTGCTTCGGGACCCCCGGCGACCTCAAGCTCGCGGCGTTCGGGGTGACCGAGCCTGACGCGGGCTCGGACGTCTCGAGCCTGCGCACGCGCGCGGTCTACAACGAGGCGACCGACGAGTGGACGCTCAACGGGGCAAAGACCTGGATCACGAACGGCGGGCTCGCGAACCTGCACGTGATCGTGGCGACGGTCGACCCCTCGCTCGGCTCGAGGGGACAGGCGAGCTTCGTCGTCGCCGAGGGCACGCCGGGGATCTCCCAGGGCCAGAAGTTCCAGAAGATGGGCATCCGCGCCAGCCACACCGCCGAGGTCATCCTCCAGGACTGCACGATCCCCGGCGCGAACCTCCTCGGCGGCAAAGAGAAGCTGGACGCGCGTCTTGCGAGGGTCCGCGAGGGCAAGAAGGCCCAGAGCCAGACCGCGATGGCGACCTTCGAGGCCTCGCGTCCGCTCATCGGGGCCCAGGCGATCGGGATCGCGCGGGCAGCCTACGAGTACGCGCTCGAGTACGCGAAGGAGCGCAAGCAGTTCGGTCGCGCGATCATCGAGAACCAAGCCATCGCGTTCAAGCTTGTCGACATGAAGACCCACATCGACGCGTCGAGGCTGCTCGTGTGGCGCGCGGCGTGGATGGCAGCGACGCGCAAGCCGTTCCTCGCGGGCGAGGGATCCATGTCCAAGCTGTACGCCGGCGAGACCGCGGTGCGCGTCACCGACGACGCGATACAGATCCTTGGCGGCTACGGCTACGTGCGCGACTACCCCGTGGAGCGCTGGCACCGAGACTCGAAGATCTACACGATCTTCGAGGGCACGAGCGAGATCCAGCGGCTCATCATCGCGAGAGCCGTGTCAGGAGTGCACATCAAGTAACTCAGGGTCCTCCCCGGAACGTCCTTGAAGAAATTTGTCCCTACGTTTGTCCCTACAACGCGACCGTTGCGTCGCGATGGTGACGATCCGAGAGAAGCGGCCGGGCTACTGGGAGGTCCGTGCGTTCGTCGGCCGGGATGAACGAGGCAAGCCGATCCAGGTCTCGAGGGTGCTGCGGGGCACCAAGCGCGACGCGAAGCGGCTCGCTGCACAGCTGTCGTTGGTCCCCGCCAGCCGATCCGGCGAGCAGGTCAACGTCGCTGAGCTGCTCGAGCTCTGGTACGAGCATGCGGCGCCGTCCTGGGCGCCTTCGACGCTCCGGGATCAGCGGACCCGGATCCGTGCGATCAACAAGGACGCGATCGCCTCGGCGAAGTTGGCGAAGCTGACGGTCGCTGACGTCGATCGGTGGCACGCGCGTCTCCAGCGATGCGGCGTCCGCGAGGGCTCCGTGCGGAACCAGCACCAGGCGCTCCGCGCTGCGCTGTCCCTCGCGCAACGCTGGGGTTGGGTGACCACGAACGTCGTCGCGATCGCCCGGCTGAAGGCGCGGAAGACGACGCCCAGGGGGTCACTGACCAGCGAGGAGGTCCGAAGAGCCCTCAAGGTCATCGACGGCCTCGTGGAGGCTGCTGAGGTCGAACGGGCGGCATCTGTGGCGCTTCGGCTGGCTGCGGTGACCGGCGCCCGTCGGTCCGAGCTGGCGGCACTCCGCTGGGCCGACCTCGACCACGGTCGCCTCACGATCGACTCGAGCATCTCGGTTCTCCGACGTGCCACTCAGCCGGGAGGTCGCCCGACCTTGAGGGATGACCCGACGAAGACCGGCAATCGAAGGATCGTCACACTCGACGAGCGCACACTCGATGCGGTTGAGGCGCTGCGGGACCACGTCGGAGCTGAATGCACCTGGCTGCTTGCCGTCGGCGAGCGCCCCGTGAGTCCGGATCGAATCTCAGCGTGGTGGCGACGGGCCCGCGATCTCGCCGGCATTGCACCAACCTGGCGGCTCCATGACCTACGGCACTGGGCGGCGACCACCTCGATCGCTTCGGGGCACGACGTGCGCACGGTCGCGGACCGTCTCGGCCATGCAGATCCCTCGATGACGCTGCGCGTCTACGCACACGCCGTCGAAGGCGCCGACGCGTCGCTGGCAGCGCTACCTGAGGATCCGTGTGCCGAGTCCGACTGCTCTGGTGGGGCCGCGCCCTGGACCTGTGACAAGAGAGACTCGAGGGGCACGAGGACCCGCCGTCCGAGGCGGATGCCGGGAAGCTCACCCCGAGCAATGAGCTCGTATGCAAGCGACCTTGAGATCCCGAGCATGCTGCTTGCTTCGCCGACGCTGACGACGACCGGGCTAGACGAACGAACGGACATCTCGGCTCCCTCTGGTCGCGGAACATCCGCTTCCAAGAGGAACGGGCAGAAATGAGGTCCCGATTCGACAAATTTCTCGTCGCGCGGCCAGATTTATCTGCCAGGAGCGCCAGGAGTGATCATTCGCGTCACGAGTGATGCCGGGGCGGGCGCTACGCGCCCGCCCCGGCATCAGGTGCCGATGGAGGGGCGGAGCTGTTGGATTGTCATCCCGTCTCTACGTTTGTCGAGGCGAGAGTCGTTCGTTCGAGGAGTAGTTCGACGTGGTTGCGGCTGCAAGATCCCTGAATGGGTCCGCTCTTTATTCCGGGTTATATAGTATCCCTGAATAAGGAGAAACCATGAGCAGGGTTGTGAAGCGTCAGTGGCAAGCGGATCCTGGCGCCGGACTGCCCCGACGAGACCGCCAGCTCTGTAGCTACGAGGCGTACGTTCCTGACCTCCTCGTGGGCCGCCAGTTCACCTTGAATGGCGACGTCGCGGCCGACGTTGCGGATGCTGAAGCGGCAATCACTCGCCTAAATGCCACGGCCACAGCGTTGGTTGACACAGAAGCCCTAGCTCGCTTGCTCCTGCGCGCGGAGTGTGTCGCTTCTTCAAAAATCGAAGGACTTGAAATTGGCCCACGCCGATTGATCCGGGCCGAGGCGGCACGTGTCCTAGGAGATCCCTCCGGCGACGTGACCGCTGATGAAGTGCTCGGAAACATCGAAGCGATGTCATGGGCCGTCAACACACTTGCGTCGAGCGAAGAGATCACGATCGACGGGCTCTTGGAGATTCATAGGAGACTCCTCGCGGGAACACGTCACGAGAAATTCGGCGGCATGATTCGCGAGGAGCAGAACTGGATCGGCGGAAGCAACTACAACCCATGCTCTGCGTCGTACATCCCGCCACCCTACGAAGTAGTGCGCGAGCTACTCAACGACCTCTGCACATTCTGCAATGAAGACGCATTGCCGACCGTTGCTCAGGCCGCGATCGTGCACGCGCAATTCGAGACCATCCACCCTTTTGTTGACGGAAACGGCAGGACCGGGCGTGCGCTGATCCATGTCATCCTGCGACATCGTGGACTCGCTGAACGAGTGCTTCCTCCGATCTCACTTGTCCTGGCGACGCGGGCCGCCGACTACATCTCAGGACTGACCGCTACGAGGTACCGGGGCGATGCAATCTCGCAAGCCGCGCGCGCCGGCTCAAACCTGTGGATGGGTACATTCGCGTCCGCGGCAACTCGCTCGGTGACGGACGCCGTCGGCTTCGAACAGCGCGTCGGCGAGATCGAAAAAGCCTGGCGTGAACGAGTAGGCCGGATTCGTGCCGACTCCGCGACTGACCGATTAATTCGAGCCTT
Organism: Acidimicrobiaceae bacterium; assembly: GCA_003162395.1. GTDB lineage: Bacteria > Actinomycetota > Acidimicrobiia > Acidimicrobiales > RAAP-2 > Palsa-459. The sequence continues at coordinate 5,501 of PMON01000005.1, read as the reverse complement.
GCCGGGTGCGCCCATTGTGACCGTCGGCGGAGCTTCGGAACTGATCGGTCGAAGTTTTCAGCAGACCAACGAGGCAATCGGCCGCCTAGCTGGAGTGGAGATCCTCAACCAAGTGACCATCGGTAAGCGGAATCGTGCCTTCGAAGCAACCGACATCGTCGACGCGTTCACCGATCTTGAGCGCCAGCTCGGAAGTCCAGAAGGCGACACACTGACGTCGCCACCTACTCGTCGCGTCCCCTATCGCCGGGCATAGCGGATCCTCGACCGATCTAGTCAGACCGCGATCGCATGCTGCAACCATCCCTCCCTAGCGCGCACATAGCCGGCGTTTGGTGACAGGGGCCGTCGTACCTCTTGAGCGACGCTGCGGGATAGGGAGCCGTTCGTTTAGGGCGTGGAATCGGGGGATTGAGCACCTTGGCGGCGCCGCATCCGATCCCGTCGGAAGACCTCACGTGGAAGAAGCATGAGGAACTTCTTGTCCGAGTGCGATTGGGGTGGAGGTGGCCACTTGAGCTTCCACTTCCCTCCGGAGACGGTTGTCAGCATCGTCGTTCGCGTCTGACGGTCCCGATGTACGCCACGCATCTTGGCGATGTCGTCCAGGCGAATGGAGTAGATCGACGCGGGTTCGCTTGGACCAGCGCCTGTCACCAACGCGGTCAAGTCGACGATCAGAAGCCGTCGATCAGTCAGAAGCGTGCGAAGGTTGTGACCGTCGGGCACCGGATCCCCTTCGATCACGACACGTTCACACCGATACGCAGCGCGAACCTGTTCGCCAGCTTCTAGGTTGCGAAGGATTGTCGACAGCTGGCGTTGGTCGAAGTTCGCCCTCAGAAACTCGCCAGCCTCCTGCGGGGTCCAGGGGTCCCAGATGTAGCCGGGAGTTGGCGGGACCTCTTCGGTTGCCGTTGCATCGAGCTGGCGCTCCTGAGCCGACCGATGATCCGCACAGCTCAAGCGTAAGACGAGAAGGCGAGTCGTCGCTCCCTCGGGAGACTCCATCCGTCCTCTCGGTCAGGCTCTTCCGGCAAACCGCCGTGTCACTCACCGGCGATGTGGGATACCCATTTCAGGCCTCGGCATTCCGTCAGAGTCCTGCCTCGATGCAGGGGGCGATCACCCGTATAACCGGCGATGAGGGACCGGATCACCCGCATAACCGTGACGGTTCTGAGGCGACACTTGGTGGAGCCTTCCGCGGCATGGACGTTGGGAGGAGACGACACGTGGTCATCGGCCGTCGCATATGTGCTACAATCGTCGCATGCCTGAGGTTGCATCGAGGGAGCTGAGAAACGACACCCGAGGACTGTTGCGCCGAGTCGCTGACGGGGAGGACATCGTGATCACGGTCGACGGCCAACCAGTTGCTGCCCTGCGTCGACTCACCCAGAGACCCCGGTGGATTCCTGGAAGTGATTTCGCTCGACGCCTGGCTCGACGCCAGGCCGATCCGGGTCTGCGGCGCGAGCTGCGCAGCCTGGCCCCCGACACGACCGAAGACCTTCCGCTGTGACCCGAGGGCTGGCCGACACAACGGTCTTTATCGCTCGAGAGTCTGGACGAGCGCTACAAGAGTCGTCGCTTCCCGACGAACTAGCGGTTTCGATCATCACCGTTGGCGAACTGCGTGCTGGAGTGCTCTCGGCCGACGACGTCAAGATCCGAGATCGGCGTTTGGCGACGTTGACGGCGGCCATGGCGCTCGATCCCGTGCCGATCGATGACGACGTTGCCGAGCAGTGGGCGCGGCTGCGCCTGCTGTTACGAGACACCGGCCAACGCATGCCGGTTAATGACTCATGGATTGCAGCGACGGCGATGGCATTGGACGTGCCGCTGGTTACCCAAGACGATGACCATGTCGAATTGGACGAACTTCCAGTCATTCGGGTCTGAAGTCTTCGAAGTGGAGACGCGCCTCCATCCGGCGACGCTCCTATCACTTGTCAAGTCCTTTTGAGGGGGCTCGGGGTGAAGACAGCGGACACAACAATCAGGAGCCACTCGTGACCGATGGCACGCTCTTATGAAGTCACGCGTCTCTTCGTTCTAGGTCCCGGACCGGGTCGGCGAGTCGCTGGGAAGCCAACCGAAGCGGCAGTTATGGGATGAGCCAGACCCGGTCCGGGAGATCTCAGCCGCGAGGCAGGTAGCGATACACCTCCCTCGCCACGTAGCGCTTGAGGATCCGGATGACGTCGCGCTTGGTGCGACCCTCCTTCACTCGTCGCTCGAAGTAGGCGGCCGTCTCTGGGTCGTGTGCGATCCGCACCATCACGATGCGCCACAGCGCCGAGTTGGCTTGGCGGTCGCCTCCGTCGTCGAGGCGGTAGTGGCCGGTGACCTTCCCCGAGTCCGCCGACTTCGGAGCGACACCGCAGAGACGAGCCCACGCGGCCTCGGAGTGCAGGCGCTCAGGGTTGTCGCCTGCGGCGACCAGGAGCGACGCCGCGGTGTCAGGACCGACCCCGAAGCGCGCCAGCAGGTCGGGTGCCGCAGCTGCGACGAGCGCTTCGATCTGCTCTTCGAGCGCTGCGAGCTCGCCCTCCAGCGACTTGATCCTTCGTGCGAGGGAGGACAGCGAAGACTTGGTTGCCGCCGTCACCGCATCAGGCGAGCGTTCGGGGCGCAGACCCACGGCCGCGTTCACGAGCTCGTGGACCGTGAGCCCTTTGCAGCGCTGGTGAAGCTCTTCTGGTGCGCTGACCACCAGGTGGCGCATCTGGACGAGGGCCTTCACTCTCGACTGTCGCGCAGAGCGCTTGGCCACGACGAGCACGCGGATCGCCTCTGCCGCGCCGTCGCGGGTCTTGGCGTGGCCCTTTGCCTTCCCAGAGAGCGCCGCGCGTGCCGCCTCGATCGCGTCCAAGGTGTCGGTCTTGCCCGAGTTCCTGCGCGCCTGGCGGTTCGGTCGGTTGACCTCGACGACGTGGACACGCTCTCGGCGCAAGTACCGCGCGAGCCCTGCGCCATAGGAGCCGGTGCCCTCGACGCCGACCTTGGTGACGTCGCCGAACGAACGCAGCCACTCGAGAAGCTCTCGATAGCCCTTGGTGTCCGTCGTGAACGACTCGGAGCCGATGAGCCGGCCGAGCGGGTCCAGGGCCGCTGCGACGTGGACGTCGAGGTGCGTGTCGACGCCCCCTGTGATGCCGGGCGGTGCTTCTACGATGGTCATGGCCATCCCTTCCTTCCTTAAGCGGTGGGTGGATGGCACGGCCGTCCCGGACCGGATGACGGGGGCTCGGCTTGTTGTCGCAAGCTGAGCCATTCACCCAAACCCCGAGATGGGGCGTGCCGTTGTCTTGTCAGCGCTGGCCGCTCGGTCGACGACGCTCAACGCGTCTCAGTCAGACCTGCACGGTCAGCGATCCCGAACCTATTGAGGACCAACCTCTGGGCGGTGGACCCTCAAGAGAGTGTGATTGTTGTGGGACACCCGGAGCGTCTTCAGACGTGGAGCGTCTCGAACTTCGAATCTGACTCGTCATACGCTGCTGTTCTATGGGACAGACGCGTTCATCGGAGGAGCGGGTACTCGGCTTGGGCCACATGAAGTACGAGGTCGGGATGATGGTGGAGGCAGCTAAGCGGCTGCAGGACGTCAAAGATGAGCCGGGCTTCGTGCGAAATGTGCTGGTTGAGGTGACACTCGTTCACGCCCGCAACCTCATCGAGTTCCTTGGGGATCGAAACAAGAAGAAGAATGAGATGTCGCCCGATGACTTTGTGCCGGGCTGGGAGTTCGGCTCCTGTAAGGAATTGATGGGGCAGCTTGGACCGATCAACGAGAACCTGACGCACCTCTCGTGGAAGCGAGTTTCAGGTGGTTCGAGCGCCGTCGGCGACGAACTCGTTGAGAAGGTTCTCGACGCGTGCGACGGGTTCCGTGCACATCTGGCGTCGTCGGGCTGGTTGGGCGAGCAGCCAATGAGGGAAGCTCTTTCAGCTCGTCCGGCGAGGCCGCTGCAACTGGGACTGGTGAACGGCACTAACTAGAACAGAGAGACCTCGGACGCTCACTGCACGGGCGCGCCCGCCAGTGGCACAAACCAATAACGCCTCCGCCACTGACCCGGCGATCGGGGGCATCCCCGCTCGAGCGTCAGCGGGCCGAACTCGACAAACTCCGCCTGGCGGCTGTCCTAGGTCAGCTCGTGGCGATGAGGAGCAAGGCTCGGCATGGCCGCGATCGACACTGCCATTAAGGCGACGCCCAGCACGCGTCTGCCGCAGCCACCAAACGTCGATCTCCCGCGTTATCGAGTGCGACGTGCGAGCAAGATCCGTCGAGCCTTCGCGAGGCAAGCGCGCGAGCAAGCGACGCCGATCTCGGGAGTGATCACCCCTGGTCGCCCACCCTCGTGAACGTGGGTCCATCCCTTCGGTAGCGGCCTGTTGGGAAACTTGTCGTGAAAAATCTCGATCTGGGCGGTGCGGCGCGTTCCGCACGCGTCGCAGATGGCGGTCCACTCGTAAGCCATAGCGTGAGAATGGTACCGGCACCCCCAGGAGCATCTTTCCCGGTGAAGCCTCTCGATGGAGCATGAGAGTGCGGGGACCCACCTCCGTCGAACGTCTCGTAATTGCGGGATCGCAGAGATTGTTAGGGGCGCGCGGCACCCCATGGGTGCGGCCGTGGGCAGGCAACTGAGCCAAGGACCGGCGACCACATCCCGGCGTTTGGGGAGACGTGCGTTCGTGGTCGGAGGGCCGAGTTGAACAGGGGCAGCCCGGCTCAGCCGAGGGGAACCATGAGGTTTGTTGAGAAGATCAGCCGGGTCTCACCGTCGAGCACGTCGGAGCGCTCGAACTCCATCCCAATCTTGTGCGCCACGGATTGTGAAGACAGATTGTCGCGCTCGATGGTCGCGATTAGCCGGGGGTGCCGCAGCGAGGTTCGTGCGAATCCACGTACTGCGAGCGCCGCCTCCGTGGCAAGTCCCCTGTTCCAGAGGTCGCGGCGCACCTGCCACGCAATGCCCAACTCTCGCGACTCGGAGTAACTGACGCGCTGCCAAGTGAGTCCGCAGTCGCCAACGGTCTCGCCCGTGTCCTTCAGCTCCAGCGCCCATTGACCGTAGTCATGCTGGTCGTAGTTGCTCAGGTGCCACTCGATCCACTCTCGAACCTGAACGCGCGTGAACGGTGCGGGGTAGAACCTCATCGCCCCTGGGTCGCCCAGCATTTCTGCGAAGTCGTCAAGATCCGCCAACACCATTCGGCGCAGCCTTAGTCGCTGCGTCTCAAGAACAGCACTGCTGGCGGAAGCTGAGTGCTTCACCCGATCAACCTACGTTGACCAACGAGCTTCCTGACGGGTCGGCAGAAATGACCATTGGCGAGAGCGAGCCATTGGGACTAACCATGCTTGCGAGCTCGCGCCGCCGGCCGGATCGATCGCTGAGAGATCGCCGTCAAGTCCCTGGGCCATCGCGTGGAGCATTGCACTGACCCGGCATCCCAGATGTGCCGTTACACGGGTGATC
>PMON01000032.1 GCA_003162395.1 Acidimicrobiaceae bacterium | reverse complement strand
CCGTCAAACTGGACTAAGCCCATCCCCGCCTGCCCGCCCGGTGCGGTCATCTCCACGCCGAGCGTGCCCAGACCCTCCGAGGCGCCATAGACGACCGCCGCCAGTCCGGCTGGGCCGCCCCCGACCACGACAAGGTCGAAGCAGCGACTTGGCAGGCTCTCGACAGTGAGTCCGAGATAGCCCGCCACGTCGCCTGGGGTTGCACGGCGCAGCACGGTGCCCGTGGCGATGACGAAGGGCAGGTCGGATGCCGCAATTCCGAACTGCCCGATCAAAGCCTCCACCTGAGGGTCACGATCTGCATCCAACCACTCGTGGGGTATCCGGGTTCGGGTCAGGAACTCCCTGATGCCGAGGGACTCGGGGGAGAACTGTGACCCGATGACCCGGATCGCTGGTGCGGCGCCTGTCATGAGCAGCCCTCGCCGAGCCACGAACGCGGCCAGGATGGTGTCGCCGAGCCGAGGATTCGTCGCCATCAACTGCCGCAGCCGGTCTCGGGGAATCGCGACAACCTCGCCTGACGTGACGACCCTCGCTGAGACGAAGACCCGAAGTCCGCTCAGCATGTTCAGCTCGCCGAGAAACCGGCCGGGACCATGGCGAGCGATGATGCTCTCGCCACCGTCGACCGCAACCACAATCTCGACGTCGGCGCTGATCATGACGAAGAAGTCGTAGGCGACGTCGCCCGCTCGGTAGAGGTACTCCCCCTCTCGGACCTGGCGTCGATCTCCCAGCTGTGTGACCAACGCCATGTCTGCCGCGTCGAGCGTCGCGGTGGCAGCTTCTTCATCTCCCATCGTGCGGACGCCCCGTTTCTATGCAGCCCACGCCGAGATCACTGCCGTGGTCAGCATTCAGCCACCGTATTCGACTTGGCCACTGGCGGCGGTGGCGCCAGCGTCGGTCCGCGCACACCGCCAGGACGAGGTCGACGCACGTCGCCCTCACGAATCTGGCTGGATTGCAAGAATCGCGTATCGAGCTACGAGCCCCGGCGGCGGCCGGATTCCCCAGAGGCATCCAGACGTCGTGGCTATCGGTGGGTGAGCACAACGGCAGCTTCCGGAGCCACGACCCGGAACATGAGGCTCTCCTCCAAGTACAGATGAACTGACTCGCCGACAGTGGCGTCGTAGCCGAGAGAGAAGTCCTGGCCAACGGTCAACTCGAAGTCGCCACCTCGCTGGCTCAACACCACGGCACCCTGCACCGCCGGTGCCCACACCACAGGTCCCCCCAGGATCTTGGCGAGGTGCTCGAGCACCGGGTAGCCACCTCCCTCGGCAGTCTCGACGACGCCCGTGTACGAAGTTGTCCCGAGGGCGATCGCGTAGGGTCCGGCGACGCCCGCGCTCTGCAAGGTGGACACGGCCCGAGCGACGTACACCGGGTAGTGATCGAAGTCGTCGCCGATCGCAATCGGATCGTGCGGCGATGACGGTCCAATGCCGACGATGCCGCCCGGCTCGTACCCGTGGAAGATCGCGCCGTCCTCGGCAAGCGCCCCGGCGCGGGCCGCGGCGATGACTGCCCCCAGGTTCAGATCCGTCGCGCCACGGGCTGCTGTCAAGAGCTCGGGCAATACCAGCTCGAATGGCACACGGAGCTCGACGAGGGGACGCACGGCGCGCAACCGTGCCGCGACGCCCACGAGGGGAGCCGGCGCGATGTCCTTGGCACGACCCTCGCTGACAGCAGCGTGCTCCCAGCCGAGGGGCCCTTCGAAGTCAACGAGTCGTCGCGCCGCGAGTTGCAGCTTCAGCGAGCGGCGGGCTTCGTCGTCGATCAGCGTCCACGCCTCGTCCGTGATCGGTGCGAGATCACGCAGCAAGTGGTTCATGACTAGGACCTCTCCTTCTCCCTGAGACTTCCGATTCCGAGACTGGTGGTTCCCGCGAGTAGCACCGACAAAGGATTTGGAGTCGGCGGGCCAATCCTGGACAGCGTGTTGCGATCAGTGTGGCCAAATGGCTCATCAATCCCTGGGATCTCGAGCACACCAACTTCCTCGTAGGACCAGGTTCCATCCTCATTGACCATGACGTGCATGCGATAGCTGAGCGTTCGAAACGCGCGGTAGAGAAAGGGGTTCGAGAGGATGCCGCTCTGGATTGAGCCCTCGGTCGCCGTCACTTCAAAGTCTCGTGCATCCGGCTCGGCCCCCCCAGAAGCAAGAAGGACTTGGCCGCGCGGGATCCCGAGGGTGAGCGTCACCACACACGCAAGCGGCTCCCAGAGCCAGTAGCCCACCTGGTCGTGGAAGGTCGAGTCCTGGTTGAGGCTGATGATGTGCGTGTGGTACCGGAGTCCGTAGAACAGTTGCGGCCCGTTGGTCTGGAAGTCGATCGGCTGGAGCTCGTAGTGCTCGACGAACGAGTCCCTGCCAGTCCCGTCGACGACGGGGTGCTCGTCGGCGCCCTTGACGCCTTCCCAGATGCCGGCCATCGGCCGAAGCGGACCAAGGTTTGCGAGCGTGTCCCACTCACCCTCAGGCTCGGAATAGATGTCATCCCCGTACACGTCCGAGGCCTCTCGCTTCTCCACGCACTCCTCCTAACGACGGGCGCGGCGAGCATATCGAGCGTCGTCCGTGCCGTCTCGTCCTGCTCGAGACACGCAAGGCATCACGTCACCACGCCCGATCCAACAACACTCGGCGCAGGCCGCCACGCGTTGGCGATCGGTCACTCGTCGTGACGCACCGATGGTGTGGCGGGGGGCACTGCATCGGGAGTTGGTCGACGACGCCGGCAACCTGATACGGCTGTGGTTGGCATCGCCGATGCTCAGTTGGCGCCTGTCGAGCGCGTTGACGTCGCCCGTGACGCCGTACACACACGTCGTGTTGAAGGCCCCATTCGGTCCGGCACCACGTGGCCGAGCCAGCGGCGTTGCCTGGTGATCCTCACCGTCTTGTCGCCAGCGGCCGGGCGGCTGACCATGATCGCGTCGGAATGCAGCGGCAGAGGCATACGGGGAGGAGGTCGCCAGAGCGCATCCAGCACACCTTCGGCTGCCCGCCTGCCGTCAGGCTCACATCCGAACGGTGACGACGAGAACGTGACCGGAGCGCCTCCTACGAACGACGCAGATTGCAATTACGGTGAGGGCCGCGTTGGGCATCACGTCCAAACTGGAGGACCATGAGAATGGGCACGATCACCACTACCGATGGCACGGAGATCTACTACAAGGATTGGGGCGCGGGAGAGCCAATCGTGTTTTCGCACGGTTGGCCGCTGAATGCCGACGCGTGGGACGCGCAGATGCTCTTCTTTGGTCAGCAGGGCTACCGTGTGATCGCGCACGATCGCCGTGGTCATGGGCGCTCCAGCCAGACGTGGGGCGGGAACGACTACGACACCTGGGCAGATGACCTAGCCAGGTTGATCGAGCAGCTCGACCTGACGAACGTCACGTTGATCGCCCACTCGATGGGTGGAGGTGAGATCGCACGGTACGTCGGGCGCTTTGGCACGTCGCGGCTCGCGAGGATGATCTTCATCGGCGCGGTGCCTCCACTCATGCTGAAGACCGACAACAACTCCGGTGGCCTGCCGCTGTCGGTCTTCGACGGCCTTCGCGCCGGCCTCGTGGAGAACCGGTCCCAGTTCTACAAGGACACGAGCGTGGCGTTCTTCGGCTACAACAGGCCAAACGCCAAGGTCTCCGAGGCTGTCCGAGACCAGTTCTGGCGCCTCGGCATGCAGTCGGGCGTCAAAGCGTCCTACGACTGCATCGAGCAGTTCTCCGAAACCGACTTCACCGAGGACCTGAAGAAGATCGACACTCCGACGCTGTTCATGCACGGAGAGGACGACCAGATCGTCCCATATGAAGACGCCTCCGTTCTTGCCGCGAAGCTCGTGCAGAACGGGACACTGAAGACCTACCCCGGATTCTCACACGGCATGGCGATCACCCAAGCCGAGACGATCAACGCCGATCTGCTGGCGTTCATCCAGACCTGACGGCGTACCGGGCCGACCAAGCGTCCGGCAAGCACAACTTGACGCAAAGACGTCGACGAACACGAATCAGATTCGTTCTGCCCCCGTCGGCTCGCGCTCATCATGAAGGAGCGTGCCCACTGTCCGCCTCGGCGGCACGGCTATGAAGTGCACCAATCCGCTGGGACAATCCCGATCCCGACCGTCGCAACCAGCGCGATGGCGGTGCATCCACCGAGGATGCCGGCACCTCGACTCGTCGACCTCACCGCGCCCGCCCTGAGGCCAGGCTGCCCTCCCTGTACCGGCTGTCAACGCCTTGCTCCTCGCTGGCGTCGATCATGGCTTCAAGCACGTGCGCGGGGCCGGGTCGGGCGAAGTAGTAGCCCTGGGCCGTGGTGCAGCCGAGCGCCCGCACGTGCGTGAGCTGCGCAAGCGTCTCGATCCCCTCGACGACCGTGGTCGACCCGATCGCCGCAGAGAGGTTGATGACCGCCGACACGATGGCGGACTTCACCGGATCGCAGTCGACGCCGTCAACGAAGCTCCGGTCGATCTTGACGACGTCGACGGGGAAGCTCGTCAGGTAGCCGAGGGCGGAGTGGCCCGTGCCGAAGTCGTCGATGGCGATCTTGACCCCGAGAGCCTTCAGGCTGGCGAGCACCTCGCTCGTGCGCGCGACGTCGTCCATTGCCAAGCTCTCGGTGATCTCGAGGCAGAGCTGCGAGGGGTGCACTCCGGAGAGCTCCAAGACCTCCTGGACCTCCTCGCCGAGCCCGGCTTGCTGGAACTGGCGGGCAGAGAGGTTGACGCCAATCGTCAACTCGACCCCCAGCTCTTCGCGCCACTGCCGTGCCTGTTGGCAGGCTCGCTCGAGCACGAGGTGGCCCAGCGGCAGGATGAGTCCGGTCTCCTCGGCGAGGGCGATGAACTCGGCCGGTGCGAGCAGCCCCCGAGTCGGGTGGTGCCATCGCACCAGCGCCTCTGCGCCCACGATGCTCCCGTCGTTGAGGTCGACGAATGGCTGGTAGAAGACCTCGAGCTCACCCCGTACGAGGGCATGCCGGAGCGCGGCTTCGAGGTCCAGTCGCTCCGCTGACCGGGTGCCCATCGCCTCGACGTCGAAGAGCTCGACGTGCCCACCGCCCGGAGTTGCCTTCGCCCGGTGCATCGCGACGTCGGCGTCGTGGAGGACGTCGTCACGGCTCTCTCCCGGAGCCGAGAGCGCGACACCGATGCTCACGCTCGTCACGACGTCGTGGCCGTCAGGAAGCGAGAATGGCTCGCGGAAGCCGTCGAGGATCCTGCGCGCCGCATCGAGCGCGTCGGTTGCGTCGTCAACGCCCTCGAGAAGCACGGCGAACTCGTCACCCCCCACGCGCGCCACCATGTCGCCAGGACGGAGGGAGGCCTGGATCCGCTGGGCGGCTGCGACGAGGAGTGCGTCACCGGCGTGGTGGCCGAGGCTGTCGTTGATGACCGTGAATCGATCCACGTCGGCGAACAGGACGGCATGGAGCTCACCGGAGTGCGCTGCGCGCCGAAGCGCGTGGTCGACGTGGTCCAAGAGCAGCCGGCGGCTCGGCAGGCCCGTCAAGGCATCGTGGAACGCATCGCGGGTGAGCTGTAACTCAATCTCCTTGCGCTCTCGGATGTCTCGGAAGATGAGCACCGCTCCCGACGGTTCGTCCTCCCCCGCGATCGGTGACACCGTGAACGCGACGTCGAACTGTGACCCGTCGCGACGCTGAAATCTGCTGTCGTCGCTCACCACGCTTCGAGCGGTCGACATCGACCGCATCGCGGGAGCAAGGATGAAGCTCGGCGCCATTGGGCCCGGCTCGCCATCCGGAATGTTCGCAAGGTTGTGAAGCTCGTCGAGGTGCTCCCACCCAAGCATCTCGACTGCCGCAGGATTCACGAAGATGATCCTGCCCGTGCGGCTGATGGCGCAGACGCCCTCTCCGATGCTCGACGTGATCGCGGCCAGCCGCTCGCACTGGAGGGCCTCCTCCTGATGGAGGTGCGCGTTCATCAGCGGTCCAGAACCGAGAGACATCGCCAACCTCCGTCTTCCTAACGGATGATGCTCCACCTTCTGGGATTGAGTTGCAACGGACTTGTGGATCAATTGGGGGCCATGCGTGACGCCGTTGTCCGCCAAGTGGGTCGCGGTACGTTCACCCTGCGCGGACCGAAGCCCGCTGGCCCTACCAGCCCGCAGCACGTTGCACGTCGGTGTGGGACGGCCATCCTCGCCAGCGCAACTCCGGCGGCGGGCGGTAGCTCACCGTGAGTGTCCGACCGTCCTCGATCCCACGAACCGGTGATCGCCCGGGCCGCCGGGGCCAAGTGCGGTTCTGGACGTGATCGGCGTCACGACACGGGACTCGGGATCCTTCCAAGCGCGAGATCCAACGCTTTGTCCACGGAAAGGTCCTGACCGGCTTCGAAGAGCCGATCGAATTCCGCCTGGCCGAGCACCTCGGCGAGTCCGGCCTTGTTGCGGGAAATGAGATCGAGCTCCAGGGGCGTCAACGTGAACTCCGTCGGCCGTGCGACTCCATTCCAAAATGCGTCCGAGGCGCCCGCCAGCTGCGCCGCGGTAGCTGCGTCGCCCTTGTTGCCAACGCAGCGTGACATGACCAGCATGTCGAACGTGATGAATCCCTGCGTCATTCCCAGTCGCCGCACGGCTCGCAGGTTGCGACGGCAGTACTCCTCTGCTGGATCGAACTCATCAAGGATCGCGCAGGAAATGGCAAGGTTCGCCCACAGGTACGCCATCTGACCTGCCGATCCAAGCTGCACCGCGAGCGCGAGCGCGTTCTCGAGCGCCGAGCGTCCGTCAGCGACATCCTTCATGTTCTCCCACCCCGTAATCGCGACCAGCATCAGTTCGGTGCACTCCAACATGCGGTTGCCGGCCTCGCGGAAGCAGGCGAGTGCCGCAAGGCGATGCGACTGGGCGGTGGGGACGTCGGCCTCGCCGGTGGCGCACAGGTCGTGTGCACGGCCGAGGAGCGACGGATTCGCAAGTTCTCGCGCGAGCGCGAGACACTCGTCGGCAAGTGCAATGGCGGCATCGTGCCGCTCAAGAAGCTGGAGCGCGCGAATCTGCTCGAGAATGGCAATCACGACAAGCTGGCGATCACCGAGCTGTCGCGCAAGTTCCAACGCCTCTCTCGCAGCCACGACGACGGCTTCCAGAACTGCCGGGAGGTCGCTGTCGAGGATCGACGCCCGAATCGCCCAGGCGAGTAGGGCCCGGCATCGGAGGTCCGGCGAACCCTCGCGGGTTCGACCGAGCACGGCCTGCAGCGCTGCGTACGGCTGGCGGTGCCCGCGGGTGTTGTCGTAGAAGCCGAGGGACCACACCAGACGCACGATCTCGGCGACGCCATCTGGCTCCCACTCGAAGAACGCGATCGTTCGCTGCAGGTTGCCCCACTGTCGATCGAGGAGGTGCACCCAATCGACCTGCCCGTCGCCCCCGAACAGCAAAAGCGGCCCCCGCCCTCTCGCAGAGCTCGAGATGGTATTGGGCATGGAGCCGCCGCACCTCGGTCACGTTCGCCTCGCCGTCCTCTTGCAGGAGTCGTTCGGCGGCGAAGTGGCGGATGACTTCCAGCAGCGAGTACCACATCGTCCCGAACACGCGTTCCGCTCCCACGAGGCTCTTGTCGACAAGCGCGTCCACAATGTCAGCGATCTCGGAGGTCTCGACCCCGTCGGTCACACACACAACCTGCGCCCCACCGAGGTCGAAGCCGTCGATGAACACGGACAACCGTCGCAGCACCGCACGTTCGGCATCCGTCAACATGTCGTAGGACCACTCGACCATGGCGTCGAGTGTCTGCTGGCGAGGGAGGGCGTTGCGACTCCCACCTGTGAGCAGGCGGAACCGCTCGTCGAGACGGCTGCTGAGGTCGGCGAGTGACATCGAACCCTGTCGTGCGGCCGCAAGCTCGATCGCAAGCGGGATGCCGTCGAGTCGGCGACACACCGACCCCGCGAGGAGTGCACTCCCATCGTCGAGCGCGAACTTTGGGTCTCGTCTCACTGCACGTGTCACGAAGAGCTGCACGGCGTCGGACCCCGCGAACTCGGCGGCGTCCTCGGTATCCGCGGGCGGGAGCGACAGCGACCGAACTCGATAGACGCGCTCCCCGTCGACCCCCAGCGGCTCACGACACGTCGCCAGCAACGACACCCTCGGGCATCCCTCGGCGATGCTTGCGGCCAAGTCCGCGACCGACTCGATGAGATGCTCGCAGTTGTCGAGAATGATGAGGATGGACTGGTCGCGGAGCGTCGAAATCAGAGTGTCCATCGGCGAACGGCCGGACTCGACGCGCAACTCCAGGGCCTCCGCGATCGCCCTCGGCACCTGCGACGCGTCGCTCACCGGCGCGAGCTCGACGAGCCAGACACCCTCACCGCCGTCGTCGAGCACTTCTGCAGCCGCCTGGAGAGCGAGGCGAGTCTTCCCGGATCCGCCGGCGCCGGTGAGCGTCACGAGGCGAACCGCGCCCAGGAGCTCGACCACCTCGGCAAGCTCCTCCACCCGCCCCACGAACGGACTGAGCGAGGCCGGCAGGTTGTTGGGTAGCTCGGGGTTGTCGAGCGACCGCAGTGGCGGAAACCCGTCGTGCAGGCCCTTGGCGAGCAGCTGGTACAGCATCTCTGGGCGCCCGAGGTCCCTCAATCGATGCGAGCCGAGCCCCCGGAGCGCGGCATCCGCTGGCAGAGTGCCCTCGAGTAGACCGGCGGACGCTGCCGAGAGAAGGACCTGGCCGCTGTGAGCAACGGCTCCGATGCGAGCGGCACGGTGGACCTCGTGACCGGTCGGGAAGGAGGACGAATCCGCAAAGTCGCTGGTGTGGATTCCCATGCCGACGTGCCCCCGCGCGCCATTCGGCCAGTCGTGCTCGGAAAGTCCACGCTGGATCCCGATCGCGGCAGCCACACAATCCTGCGGGGACGTGAAGGTGGCGAGCAACGAATCCCTTCGAGCTGCGAGGTCGATGCCACTGTCCGACACGCGCGCAGACCGGAGGTGGCCGTGATGCTGGACAATCGCCTCCGCGTACGCATCGTCACCGAGGCCGAGGAGCGCCATCGCGTCGTCGATGTCAGTGCTGAGAAACGTGATCGTTCCGATCGAGCAATCCTACGAGACCCGCATCGGCCCAAGAGGATCCCGCACATCCGACCAGGCCGTACCAGAACGTCAATGAGCGTCGACGACGCCGGGGTGATCCGGTGAGGCGGTCGACACTGTGGCTCTGGGCGAAGTGCAGCATTCGCATCCCAGCCGACATCCATGGCTGCTCTAACGACGTGTAATGCCCTTCGTCGAGAACTGTGGCGGACGTTGCGCCCGGAAGATCAGGTGACGTTGATCGACAACACCTTGGCTCTGCTCAGGTGGTTGGCATCGGTGACCGCGACGGTGAAGGAGTGGCTGCCCCTCGAGGTTGGCTTGCCCCCTATGTGGCCGTTGATGCTCAAGGTGAGTCCCGGCGGCAGCGTGCCCGACCGCATGTGCCAGGTGTACGGAGCTCTTCCGCCGGTCGCCGCCAGCGAGGCCGAGTAGAGGTGACCGACCGACGCGTGCGGGAGCGAGGCGGTCGTCACCGAGAGGGGCTTGAGGACAGCGAAGGCTGCGGTCGCCGAACCGTCGAGATTGGCAAGCGTGAGCTTCGTGGCTCCAGGGGCGACCGATGGCACGACCGTCAAGATCCTGACGTAACCCGACTCTGAAAGTGCCGCACTGACCGAACCGAACTTCAGAGAACAGAAGTCGAAGCCGTACCCAGTCAGGGTGACGACCGTCCCTGGTGCCCCGTCTTTGGGCGACACGGACTCTATGACCGGCGGAGCGTACTGGTAGGCACCGGCGTCACAGCGGGTCACGGGTCCTTGGAGTCTCGGGACACCCCATTGGTCTGTGCCGCTACAGAAGGTGCGTGTCGCGAACTTCGCCGTCGTCGGCACGGCGCCGTGAGCCGCGCTCGCAGCACCAATCCTCGCGAGTGGGGAAGGCCCAGGCCCGCCGACCAGGGTCCCCAGTCCGATCTGGGTGTCGGTGGCCACCTTGGACGTGCCGCCGAGCGCGCAGCTCGAGTCGTCGCTGACGTTGTACCCAAGTGTGGAAACGACGCCGCCGGAATTGGTTCCACAGGTCGAGCCCGTAGACGCCGTGTTTCGTTCGAGAATGTCCGCGCCCAGCTTTGCCTTCGCTCCACTTGAGGCTACGTAGAGCCCCCCGCCAGAGCCACTTGTGGCCTGGTTGCCCGCCACGGTCGATCCGATGATGCTCGCCACGCCCGCGGTAAGGCTCATGCCCGCGCCCCGCGGATTGCCGACCACGGTGTTGTCCCAGATCGTGGAGCCGCTCACGAGAACGGAGTTGGACACCGTCGTTGCCTCCGCGGCGATCCCACCGCCGATCGCTCCTACCGAGTTCGGGGAGCTCGCGGTGACCGAGTTGTTTCCGATGAACGAGTCTCCAATTGTCACCTGTCCGCCGGTGGTGACGCTCACACCGCCGCCCTGTCCGCTCCCAACCGCACTGACGCTGTTGGAGGTGATGGCGGAGTTGACGATCGTCAGCGTGCCGCCGTCATTCGTGATACCGCCACCCGAGCTCGAGGCCGAGTTCTTCGCAAGGTACACACCATCCAGGGTCAGCGTGGTGCCACCAAGCAGGATGCCGCCGCCGTCTGTCGCGCGCCCCCCTGTCACTCCGAGCCGCGCCAAGGTGACAGGTCCACTGTCAACGCCTATCGAAAAGACGCTCCCCGGGTGGGCCGCTTTGATCGTCGTCTTGTGCTCGCCTGCGCCCGTGATCGTAAGGGAAGAGAATCCCGGAACGTTGTTCTCGCTGCAAATGGAGCCAATGGACGCGAACAGGCAGATGTTGGCGAGGAAGGTGCCGGCGCCGACATGAATCACGGCGGCGGCGCCGAACTCGCTCACCGCCTTGCTGACCGCTTCCTTCAAGGCGCAGGGCTTCGAGGCAGAGCAAGCCGCCCCGCTGCCGTTAGTCGTCACGTAGTAATTGAGGGTGGCATGTGGTGAGCCCTTCGCCGAGACCGGGCTGGGAGCAATCGCGGCAGACACGGTGATGGCAACGATTACCGAGCCCGCAAATCGCCGGTGCCTCGGTCGGGTCAGCCCTGACCTCATCATTTCGCAACCCCCGTCGTAGCGGCCGTCGCCGATGCTAGCCAGATCGAATGCACAATTCTTCGGGCGTCCGCCGAGGCGTGCTCACGGCAAACACCAGGTTGTTCGGGACGCCAGGGCGACTGCGTCTTCGAATAGGCGACCTGTCTTGATGCAATGAAGAGATGGCAATCACGTCCGCTTACTGGTGGAGTCCATTCGGCTCAGAGGAAGCTCTCAAGTGCCTCGTTGAAGCGCTCCGGGGCCTCGAGATTCCAGACGTGCCCCACGCCGAGGACGATCTTGAGCGTCGCGTTTGGGACCGCGGCGGCGATCGTGCGTGCGGCACCGAGGTTGAACCTGTCGCGACTGCCGCAGAGCACAAGGGTGCGGCACTGAACGAGTGGGAGCGATGATCGGAAGTCGGCGTTGCCGGCATCACGGATGGCTGCCAGCAACCGCGGCTTCCCTGTCGTGCCGAGGTCTGCGCGAGCGGCCTCGGCCGTCTCGGGTCTCCCCCCGGGGATCGGCGAGGCCATGCTTGAGACCAGACGGCTCGTCGGCACCAGCCGCATCACGGCGATCTGCATGGCCATGAGGAGGCGGTGTGGTCGTATTTGGGCCCCAGAGACCACAAGGCTCTCGACGGTCGTCGACTGTTCGATCGCCATTGCGAGCCCGACCATGGCGCCCAGCGACAGACCGCAAACGTGCGCGGGACGGCCATGGTGCTCGTCGATCAGCGCGGCAACGGCAGCGGCAGCACCGGTGATCGTGAAGGGACCTACGGCGACCGACTGTGCAAAGCCAGGCAGGTCCGGCGCAAGGACATGAAACCGACTACCGAACGCATCGAGCTGCGGCTGCCACATTCGATGTCCCATCCCGAGGCCGTGCAGCAACACAAGGCCCGGCATGGCGCGCTCGCCTCGCTCAGCAAAGGCAAGCGAGGACACCAAGGCATCCTGACACTCCACGGCGATTTCTCACGTCCACCGGCTCTCCGACGCACTCTCGCGGCGGGCCGGCGCTACTCGGCGCCGACAACCTTGAACGCTTGGTTGACGAAGACGTGGTGCGGCCAGTCGACGCCGATGTAGTGGACGTTGTACTCGCCATTGCTGAGCTTCACGACACGGTCGACGATGCCTCCCGGATACGCGGCCAGCGCCGCTTCAATCGCCTTGTCCGCAGCCGTTCCGCCAACTATCGTGCCCGACCCCTGACTCCAGTTGGCCGGGATTTGACCTTCCTGCTTCGACGTGGTCGGCGCACCGCGCTTGAACGGGGTCACCGCTGACGAGGAGGAATTCGCAGTTCCGCCAACGCCAGTCGGTTCCACGATGACCTGCGTTGCCGTGATGGTCGTGCCGCTGGTCGTCCCAAGTACGAGGACGCCTTCGCCCGTTGCAACGCCACTCGCCGTGATCGCCCTGTTCTGGTACGTCGTCGATGGCGCCTCGTCGACGAGTACCTGCTGACCAGCGGAGGTCGACAGTGTGAAGCTCGACGTGGAAACGTCACGGACCGTGCCGGCCGCTCCCCCAGGAGCGGGCCCTGACCTCGCATTTGAGCCACCGCCTCCGAAGCCGGGGCCGCCAGCGAAGCTGATCTTTGACGCTGCCGTCGTCGACGGGGCCGCGGCGACGCCGACGGAGAGACCGGCCGCCAAGGCCACGGCCACAATGGCCACGATCCGTCTCTTTCTTCCAGTCGACAGCAACTGCCGAACCGTCGGCCGGTGTGCCCTCGACGCAACATCGGCATCTCTCATGACGCCAGCAACCGGCGGATCCGACGTCTCGCTCGGTTGGACGTAGTCATTCATGATGGCGTCCTCCTCTTCGCTACGAAGAGAGTGCCAGCGGTTTATATACGGTCCATGTGGGTCACTTGTAACAGGACTAAGAATGCTCCCAGTCCCCCGTCGAGAGCTCGTCGAGGACGCGAGTGACGTCCTGGTTTCGCCAGCGGGCACCCGCGGGATCTCGCCGCTTGCATCGGCGTGTCGTGGGCGACCGCTCGAGCAGCAGAGCACCGATGCTTCTTCACTGGTGCAGAGGCCTATGCCACCTGTTCGATCAGCACCGAGGCAGTCACGTTCGGTTGAGTGCCTCCAGCGAGCGTTTCCAAACTGACCGCAAAGCAGCACTCCAACTGCATCACCGTTGGCACGTACAGGAGGGCGCGCAGCGCCGATGCTCGGATGCCGCTGCGATCCGGGATTCAGGGACGACTAGCGCGGCGCGTCAAAGAGGCAGCGGAGCGATCGCGAGAGACTGAGTTGCCCTACCGTCATGTGGAACTCGGAGGGAAGGATCTCAGACTCCATCACGAGGCTAGGATAGTTCCTGCTCCGCAGCGCAGCGACGAGGCGACTCTGGTCGGCGATCGGGTCGACGATGCCGTACGAGGCCGCCTCAGCCGCAGCCTCGGCTTCGGCCTCGGCTCGCTTGTCCTCGGGGAGCCAGGCCCGTTGTAGTCGGTCACCCCCCTGGTCCCTCATGCTCTCCCACCGAGAGGTAGATCCGTGCAGCCTGGTCGTCGTGTGCGTCGGCGTACGCGGCCTCACGTTCGAAGATCGACCAGTGGTCGTACCAGAGCGATGCGCTCCCGATTCCGTATCGCTTGAACGTCTCGGGCTCGGTGAGCAGCACGTACGCACCGAAGAGTCCACCAAGGGAGTGGCCGAAGTACACGTCGTCATCCGCGTCGACGCCGAATCTCTCGGTGACCCACGGCTTGAGCTCGCCCTTGATGAACGAATGGAACCGCGAAGCACCGCCGGCCTCCCAGCCGAATCTCTCGACCGTCTCCTTGTCGACGCTGGGCGTGAGGTCGCGGAATCGCGGGGCAAGGGTCTCGACCTCGTCGCTCACCCGATAGGCGATCCCGACGACGAGCAGTGGGGGTAGCCACTCGAGGAACTGCATCGCCCACAGCATGTTGACGGCGCTCCCGAAGCTGAAGTCCGCGTCGGGGAGGTAGAGGACAACGGGCGACGTGCCATCCTTGAGACCGCACTTCCCAATGAGCAGCTTGAACTCCGCCCCAACGACCTCAGAGTCAAGGTAGTGGACCTCTGAGTGCAGCAGTGGAGAGTCGTTGGTCCTCGACATCGTGGCCACGGGCTCGATCATCGTTTTGGGTCGACGGTCGTGCTGAAGAAGACACGAGCCCGCCGAGCATTCGCCGGCCGCGAGTCGGGGTCCGACTGCCTGTCTGCAAACCGGAGAAGCACCGCCATCAATTCCTCCTTGATCTCGAGAAGCTCTGCGGCAGTGACGTACATGGTCGAGCCACCAGCCGCGCTGGCCCCGCGCCATGCCGGCGATTCGAGGCTCACGTGACGCAGCCGGACCTTCATCTGGTCCACCTCGTGCTCGAGAAAGGCTTCGCTCGCCGCTTGTGAAGCCAGTACCTCATCTGGATCGGATGACGGACTCGAGAGGTCCTGACGGGTGCTCGCAAGCCGCCACGGCTTCTCGCGACCCGTGACGCCAGGAACGAGCTCGATGTACCCGTACTTTGCAAGGATGCCAAGGTGATACGAGCAGCTCGCGACGCTCTCACCAAGCACCTCGGCGCACCGCGTTGCAGTGGCCGAGTCCTCGCTCTCCAGCAGGTCGATGAGCATCCATCGCAGCGGATGGGCAAGTGCTCTCAGTCCGTAGACGGACTTGCTCGAGCGTGCCTTCGTCGTGTCGGCCATGAGAACAGCATATCTTGATCATCATCTCTTGCGCAAGACATCTCTACTATGGCTTCGTAGGAGATCGGCGCGACCACCTGATGTTCAGAATGAGGTCCACGGGCGTCGGACCGAACGCCGCCGTGTCCTGACGTGCGTGGCCCTACGACTGCAGGACGAACGGGTGCGACGAGTTCGACCCCTCGTCCACCAGGAGCTCGAAGGCACCGCCCGTCGGCGCGGCCGGCCCGACGACGTTGGTCGCGCCGGCCGCGGCACCCGGGAGCAAGACCGGGCCGGAGAGCCTCGAGCCCTGCAGTGTCAGGTAGTCCCACGAGATCCCTCCCGAGGTCAGGGAGTAGGACTGCAAGGTCATCAGGCAGCTCCGGGCGCCCGCGCAGGCCACCCTGTCGAAGAACGAGTTGGGCGGCAGCACAGTCCTGGCGATCGCCGCCGTGGCAGACCCCTTGAGCGCCGACACGACCATGACCTCGCGGGACGCGGGCAAGGCTCCGGACGTCTCGCCGAGAACGACGCACGACGCGCCAACGCACTGGACGGACCGCGCGGTGTTGTCGGACTTCGCCGCGGTCGAGTACCCCGCCAGCACCAGGGGCTTCGAGAGGGTCCCGCCCGTGAGCGACATCGCGTAGGCGACTGTCACGGGGCCGCTCGCCTGCGTCGTGAATCCGACGAGCTCGCACTGGCCGCTGGAGGCGCACGACGCGCTCGTCAGGACGTTGTCGCTGACGCTGTACGGGTTGCTGCTGGTGCCCTCCTTTCGACGGGGGCCGGTGAGCCTCGCGACCGTGGTCCATCGCCCGCCGGCAAATCGGTGCACGACGCTCGCAGACGCGACCGCGGCATTCGAGTAGGTCGACTGGCCGTCGACCTCGAGGCACTGCGTGGCAGAGCTGCAGGTCCACACGGCCGACTGCAGGTACCCGGGGGAACCCTTCGCCGACGCGTACACGTCGATCGGCGCGTACGCCGAGGGGCTGGCGCCCTGCACGGTGGCGACCGCGACCTCGTAGCCGTCCAGCGAGCCGCTGTGGCTCCTGGCGAGCGAGACGGTGGCGAGGACGTGGCACGCCCCGCCGGCGCACAGGGCGCTCGCGGCGAGCGGCGTCACGACCGGGTACGACCCGTTCTTGATGGTGATCGCCGACAGCGTGCCCCACGTACCCGCGGTCTCGACGAGGACCTCCGGCGTCGTGCCGGACTGCTGGGCGTCCACGACGGTGTCGGCCACGTCGACCACCACGACGCAGTCGCTGGCGTCCGAGCACGCGACCGAGGCTGGGACCACGGACTTGTCGGCGGTCGACAGCGGGATCGCCGTGGCCGCGCCCCAGACGCCGCTGGTCTCGACGTCGATCCAGGGCAGTTCGCTGGTGGCTGAGGCGGCGTAGAACCCCACGGCCGCGCAGGCCCCGCGCACCCAGCACGTGAGGTCGCCGCTGCCCGCGTTCGCGCTTTCGTGCACCGCCGAGGAGGGGTCGAAGAGCTGGCCCCAGGTCCACGACGTCGGGCCGCCCGAGACCTCGTAGGCCTCCTGGCCGCCCGTGGAGGTCGTCCCGCTCGCCGCGAGGTCGCACGCGAGCGACGTGTCGCACGCGAATGCGAGGACCGACGAGTCCCCAGAGGTGGCCGACGGCGGGGCCCCCGCGACCGCACCGACCGTGTGCCACGTCCCTGCAGACTCCGTGTCGCCAAACACCTGGGTGTTCCCGCTCGCGTCGGTGTAGGTCCCCGCGACCGCGCACGCCGAGGCCCCGCAAGCGGCCTGCGTGACGGCGCCCGACGCGGCCCCCGTGTCGCTGTTCAGGCTCGCCCAGCCGGGCAGCGCCGTCGCGGCCTGTGGCGTCCCCCCGACGACGCTCTCGACGAACGCATCCTGGTTGGAGCCGCTCGACGAGTAGGACCCGCCGATGATGCACGATCCAGGCACCGTGCACGAGACCGCGTCGACGCCGGCGGCGCCGGACGCGTTGAGCGCGCCGAGTCCCGGGATCGCGCCGGCCGAGGTCACGGACCCGCCGGCTGTTGAGGCGTCGAAGCCCTGGGTGGCGCCGCCTGCGTCGGTGTAGACGCCGCCGATCTCACAGGTCCCCGGTGACGCGCACCATACGGTCGTGCCCTGGGCGTAGTACGAGTTGAGCGCCTCGAGGGCGGACACGGCCGCGGGCGTGGACCATGCGCCGGAGACCTCGGTGTCGACGAGCACCTGGTATTCCCCGGACGTGTCCGCGTAGGTCCCGACAAGCGTGCAGGCACCCGCGGACGGGCACCAGATCCCGCCGACCGCGGCGAACGACGGGCTGCCCGCGTCCGCCGGCTCGGGGAGTGCGACCGCATGGCTCCACGTCGCGCCGGCCGACGACGAGGTGAAGACCGAGGTGGCACCCGAGGCGGACACGAAGGTCCCCGCGAGCAGGCAGCTTCCCGCCCCAACGCACTGGAGCGCACCGACCTGCTCTTGGTTCCCCGTGTCGAGGCCGGCGATCCCCGGCAGGGCGGTGACGGCGCCCCACACCCCCGACACCTGGGTCGAAACGAAGATGACGCTGGCGCCGGTCACGGTCGAGGCGTAGGTCCCCGCGACAGCGCAGTCGCCGTGCGCCGAGCAGGACACCGCGTCGACGGTCAGCGTCGCGGGCGATGAGGCGTTGGAGGGCGCTTGGCCCAGCGTCGTCGCGACGCCCCAGAGCCCGGCCTGCTCGGCGTCCCAGTAGAGGACCTCGTCGTTCGTCGTGTCGACGTATGTCCCGACGGCCTCGCAGTCCCCTGGCGCCCAGCACGAAATCGTCGGGGCACCAAGGGTCGCGGACCCGAGCGTCCCTGAGGTGACGCCGCCCATCGAGATGGGGGTCCGCCACGTCAGCCTCGTCGTCACTGCCCCAGCCGGCGTGATGGCGACGGCGAGGGCCACCCCGACGACGGCACTGATCATGGATGCTCGCTTGCCCCGAGGACTCGTCACGATCGCCTCCACCTCATCTCACAGCTCCCGGACGCTCGGCACGGCGTTTGGTCCAGCGGCGCCGGTGCCCTGCCGACCCGATGAAGGGCTCAGTCGCGTCCGTGCGGCTCATCCCCCGACGGTGCTCACCACCGACTGCTCACCGCCAGCGACCGACCACCTTGTTGCCACCATGGTGCACTGGCCGGCCGTGCACGACACCTCTGACGGGCGGACGTCGCCGGGGACCTGCGCGGTGAGGTCGACCGGTGAGGACCAGGACGACCCGTCCCACTGCAGCACGGCCACGTCCTCCGGCGCCCACTGCCACTCCTCCTCGCCGATCGACGCCCGGTCGTACACCATGTCGTAGGTGCCGAAGACGTCGCACGCGCCACTGGCGCTGCAGCCGACCTGCTGCGCCTCGAACAACGTCGCGCCTTTCGCGGCGGGATCCGCCGAGAGCACCGAGGTCGCCGACCAGACGCCGCTGGTCTCGGTGCTGGCGAAGGCGAGGTCCGTGGGGACGTCGAGCCCGAAGGACACGGCGCCCGAGGCCGCGAGCACGCAGTTGCCAGGCGAGGCACAGGCGAGGCCGATCAGGTTGTAGCCCTGGCTGAAGGCGGTGGCCGTCTTCGACCAGTCCGGCACCGGCGCGATTGTCGACCACTTCGAGCCCTTGAGGGACGACGTGAAGACGTGCGTCTGCGCCGAGGACGACACGAGCACGACCGCCTCGCAAGCCGATGCGCTCTGACACGAGAGGAAGGGGAGCTGGCCCGCTGCGTACCCGGTCGATGACGCCGCGGCGACGGCGCCCTTGGCGCCGGGGATCTCCACGGGCGCGGACCACCCCTTCGAGGTCCGAGACGTCACGGCCGGCACCCACGCCTTCGCGGACTTGTCGTACTCCTCACCGGCGAGCCAGCACGCCGAGCTGGCCGGGCAGCTCAGCGTGCTGATCGTGAAGTCCGTGGACGCGGTGTCGGGCAACCCCAGTGGAGCGGCGTGGGACAGCGAGCCGGGGCGACCCACGACCACGAAGGGCTGCTCTTCG
This sequence comes from Acidimicrobiaceae bacterium, assembly GCA_003162395.1. Taxonomy (GTDB): domain Bacteria; phylum Actinomycetota; class Acidimicrobiia; order Acidimicrobiales; family RAAP-2; genus Palsa-459. The sequence continues at coordinate 41,342 of PMON01000032.1, read as the reverse complement.
TTGGCCGGGTCGAGGAACATTCCCGCGAGCGTGCAGGACGTGCTCGTCGAGCAGTCGACGGCAGAGGCGTCCGAGAGGTCTCCGTTGGCCTGGCTGCCCGCGTAGGTGTCGAGTCCGGTGAGCTCGTGCACCGACCCCCACTTCCCGCCGGTCATCGGGAGTACGAAGACCGACAGTCCCGAGTTCCCGAACTGACCCTCGCCAGCGATCACGCAGGTCGCAGCAGACGAGCAGGAGAGCTGGGTCAGGCTGAGCGAGCTGTCAAAGGAGCCTTCGGTCCCGGGGATCGCTTCTTCGGGCCGCCACGACCCGTTGGCCTCCCTGGCCGAGTAGGCGATCGTGGTCGCGTCGCCGTAGGCGTCGGTGATCGTGGACGCCAGCCCGATCGCCACGCAGTTACCCGGGGACCAGCAACTGATGAGGTCGCCCTCGGAGTCATCGCCGAAGGAAAAGGAGCCCGACACCGAGATGGGCACGGGCGTTGAGATGCCCGACGGTCTCACTGTCGCCGCCTCGTAGGTGCTGCCGTCGGTCAGCAGCAACGACGTCGGACCCTGCGAGGACGCGCTCCGCGCGACGAACGACAGAGCGCCCGTGCTCGGGCCTGCGAGCGAGCCGGCGACGCTCGTGGGGGCGCCGATCGAGCTCGGGCTGACCTCGGCCGTATACAGACCTGCGGAGACCTCGGCGGCGCTGCTCGACGTTCCGTCGGCCTCGCCCACGACCACGCACGCGCCTGTCGCGGCACACGAGATGTCATCGATGACACCCGAGACGGGGCTCGACTCGGCACTTTCGAGAAAGTCGATCATCCCGGGGAACGTCTGTACCGCGCGGAACATCGATCCCGCGGCCCGGTCGACGAAGGGCAGCACGTCACCCTGAGCATCGGTGTAGCTGCCCCCCGCGACGCAGACGTTGGCAACACACGCCGCTGTCGTCACGTCGGCGGCCTCGTTCGGACCGCCGCCCGCGGCGGCCTCCAGCCCCGCGAGCCCCGGGGGGAACTCCGCCGTCGTGATGCTGCCCGAGGTCGAGCTCGCGATCCACGCCTGCACCAGGTTGGACGTGTCGGATCCGGCCGAGCCCCCCACCACGCACCGGCTCGCCGAGGAGCACGCGAGCGCGTCTACCGTCACGCCGCCCAGACCGCCTGCGGCTGAGATCGTCCCGGGAACGACCCGCGCGTTGCCCCACCTCCCGAACACGTTCGTCGCGATGAACGCTGCGCCCACTCCCTCGCTCGAGAGCACCCCTCCAGCAACGACGCACGTGCCAGCCGTGGGACAGACCTCCTGGCTGAGCTGCACGCTGCCTGGCCCGCCCAACGATGCGGACCAGCTCGACAGCAACGTCGAGGCACTCCCGAAGGCGTTCCCCGCGAGCTCCGCCGAGTAGAGGTTCTGTGACCCGCCCGGATTCGTGTAGCTCCCGAAGATCGTGCAGGTGGCTCCCCAGCAGCTCACGGCATCCGCGGTCGTCGCGTCGAGGTGCGGCAGGTCACTGATCGACGGCAGCACCCGTGCCGGGAGCCACACGCCGTTGCGCTCGACGACGACGATCGCGATCGGGAACGCCCCTTCGTACTCGGTCCCGACGGCGACGCAACTCCGGTTGCCCGTGCACTGGACCGCGTTCAGCTGGTCACCCACGTTGGCGAGCGGCGCGCCGAGGATCGCCTGCTCGGGCCCCCAGTGCCCGTCGATCTCGGAGGCGACGAAGGCCCCGCCGGACTGGTCACCCGTCGCGTAGGAGCCGATTCCTGCACAGTTCCCTACCGAGGCGCACGCGAGCTGCTCGAGGTACCCTGGGTTGGCGACGGTGGCGACAGGCAGCGTGTCAACTAGCGCCTGCGTTGAGACCGCTCCCGTCGCCCCGGCACTTGGTACTGCCACGATCCCGACCGCCAACACCAGGCCGATCACCGCGATGTGGGACCGTTGGCTGCTGCGCGTCACGGCACTCTCCGGTCCGGATGTAGTTCGCGAAGTGTATGTTGCGTGGCGTCGCGTGTCGAACGCGCGCGACGTCAACCACTTCCTGTGGCTCCTCAGCCCCCCGGCCACCGTCGCGACTGCTACAGCAACCTCCGACGGAGCCGTACGGGGTTCCATGCTGATCCAGCCGCCCGGCTGCCAGCTCTGGGCCACCCGGCTCGAGCTGTCCACGGCCATCGCCGCACTTCGACAACCCGAGTGGGGTGCATCTCGGATTGGATCAGGCCCCAGGCGCCGGAGACGCCTGGGCTCTCACGTGTCGGCTCGCCCGCTGGGCACGAGCCTCACCGCCGTGCCGGCTTGCACTCTGTAGGCGTGTTGAGAAGGCCGCTCCAACCCATCGAGGCGATGCCACGTGCCGATAACCACTCCTGCCCACCGCGATGCCGCCCACAGCGACGCTTCTGTGCGACAGAGCGCCGCCGCGGGATCGCGGTGGCGAACTCGAAGCGCGTTCTACACGGCTGATCCGACCTGACGCACTCCATTGACATGTCGGGCCAACATCGCCCGTAAAATTGCTCGATGGCTCTTGCCGCCGACACAAGGTTTCCACCAGTTCGCCTGACGCAACGAGGAACCGACACCGTCGATCGGACGCTCGACGTCGTAATCACGATCCTTGACAGCGACGGCGAAGCGTCACTGCGATTGGCGGACGTCTCGGAGCGGTCCGGGGTCTCGATCGGATCGATCTACCACCACTTCGGCAGTCGGGACGGCCTAATCGCGGCGGCTCGAGAGCGCCAATTCCGCGACAGTCTCACGTACCGCGGTCAGACGGACGCCGACACGTATCTGGCCTCCAAGACGCCTGCCGAGTTCATTGAAAGGTTCGACGAGATGCTGCGCATGAGCGAGGCAGCCGACGTCGCAGCCGGGAGGAGGCGGCGATTCGAGTTGATCGGTGCCGCAGCAAGGCGCCCTCAAGATCTTCCCGGTGTCGTCGCGCTTGAAGCCGCCTATCTCGATGCCGGGGAGCAGATCGGACAGGTGCTTCACGAACGTGGGTGGCTCGCGGACGGCGTCGAGCCCCGAGCGTTCGCCCTCTTTCTTCATTCAGTCTCAATGGCGCGTGTGGTACGAGACCTCGACGATGCCGTCTCGTTCAATGCTTGGCGTGTGATCGCGGCAAGGGCTCTCGACGGCATGCTCGTTTGCTGAACTCGGCTCGGACGCGAGAGGGCGCGACGTGCACCGTCGCCCTACCCGGGTGTGAGGACCGTCGAGTAGGGGTAGTTGGCTGGGGGGCCATTCGATGGTGGCGCTGAGGAGACGCCGCCGCCGCCAATGGCCAGGCACGACGCTCCGGACGGGCACGCGACGCCGTCGAGCGACGAGTAGTTGGAGGCAGCAGACCCGGCGGGGACACCCTGTTCGAGGACCATGCGGCTCCATGTCCTGTTCGACCAGGTCGCTGCGACGGAGTACTCCGGGAAGTACTCGTCATATGCAGCCAGTTCCGCGGCGATGCCTACGGCCATGCAGACGGTCGGTTGGCACGCGATCGCGTAGAGGGAGGAGGCGTCCGTCGCCGGAGATCCGGAAGGCTGCGGCAAGACGTGCAGGGCGCCCCATTTCCCGGATGTCTCGGTGGTCGCCGCGGCCAGATCGCCCACTCCTCCAACAGCGATGCAAATGGCCGGACTCGGGCAGGCGACGTCGGACACGAAGAACCGCCAATTCGGGCTGATCAACCTCGGCGTTCCCCATGAGCCGTCGGTCTTCGTCCACGCGTACGAAGCACCATTCCATGCGACGGCCGTGCAGTTGCCCGTCGACGTGCACGCAAGTCCCATAGCCGAGACGAGATTGGTCCCACCTGTATCTGCGCCGACCCGCAACTTGGCCATCACGCTCCAAGTCCCCGACCTCTCCACCTCGGTCATCAAGAACTCCGAGGTTCCCGGTCCCGTGTACGAGCCGACTACGACACAATTTCCGACCGAGGCGCACCACACTCCTGCGAGGGCGGCGAGCTGGGTTGCTCCTGTGTTCGCACCCGCGGGCGGCGTTGGGCTCGCTGCTGCGCCCCACGTCCCCGAGGCCTCGGATACGAGCAGCGGCTTCGTCGAAGTCCCGGACGTCTTGTAGTAGCCCACTGCGACGCAGTTGCCGACCGAGGGACACGAAACGGCGGTGAGTCGTGGCTGGGTTCCAACGGCTCCTGCTGGCATTGCGATCGCCGCCGCCGTACCCCATGTGCCCGACGACTCGGAGACGGCGACGGGCCCGCCCGCACCCGAGTAGCGCGCGCCGACGGCAGTGCAGTTCGTCGTCGACGGACAGGACGTTGCGAGGTAGGAGATCTGGTTACCCGGCTGGCTGCCGGCGGGGAGGGGCATCGCTTGGATCGGGGAGAACCCGGGTTCCGCGGCTGCGAAGCCCGCGGAGACGACGACGGTCGTCACCACTACTGCCACAGCAGCTGCGACCTTCACCAGGCCTGACCGAAGCATCACGGCGGAAGCGTACGCCGAAGACCGGCGGACGGCTGGTGGCGAATCGGAGAGTGGGCTTGTCGGGTACGAACTCGGGTCACTCCGAAGGCAGCGCCTTCCGATCCGTGGTCAATGGATCCCAGTCTTCACGAGCGCCATAGGTGAGCAGCGGCCCAAGATTGCAAGGGATCCAAGAGTCACCGGCGTCACTGGCGTCAGGAGTGCGAGGAAGTTGGCTAACAAATTCACCGCCAGCGGGGTCAAGGTGGTTAGCCCCTCTTTGAGACCGGCGCGAACTGCGATTCGATGGCGCTGACCCAGGCTCCAACCTCGGGGGCTCCAGGGCTGGCGAAAGTCTCGGAGGCGGAACTGCCGGCTACGACGCGGGCTTGGCTGACGCGGCGTCGAGACGAGCAAGAACGTCGTCACCCAGCTCCACGGCGACGTCCTGTGCTCCAAGGTTCTCGCGGACCTGCGCGACGTTGCTGGCGCCGGTAATGACCGACGAGACGTGCGGGTTGCGGAGGCACCAGGCGATGGCAAGTTGCGCTGGCGTGCAGCCAACCTCACCCGACAGCCGCACGACCTCCATCGCCATTTTGGTCGAGGCTTCGTCCTCTGCCATGGCGGCAAGCCACTCGACACCCTCGACGCGCGCTCGACTCGAGTCTGGGATGCCGTGGAGGTACTTGCCCGTCAAGACACCGAAGGACAGCGGGCTCCAAGTCGTGAGTCCGATGCCAAGCTCGCTGCACACGGGAGCGAGGAACTTCTCAACTCGATCGCGATGCAGGAGGTTGTACTGCGGCTGTTCGACCACCGGTTTGCGCAGGTGATGGCGCTCTGCGAGCTCGACAGCCTCTCTGATCGACTCTGCCGACCAGTTCGACGTGCCCCAATAGAGGGCCTGGCCGTTCGTGACGATGTCGTGCATCGCCCAGACCGTCTCTTCGATCGGCGTCTCGGGATCGGGGGAGTGGCAGTAGATCAGATCGACAAAGTCGAGCCCGAGTCGCTCCAGGGACGGCCCGATCGCCTGCCGGAGGTATTTGCGGTTCAGCGTCTCTGTCGTGTTGACGCCGGGGTGTATCCCTCCGAAGAACTTGGTCGAAACGACGAAGTCCTCGCGCGCCCACCCGAGGCGCGTGAGCGCGGCTCCCATCACCCGCTCGGACTCACCCTGTGCGTAGACCTCTGCGTTGTCGAAGAAGTTGACCCCACCCTCGAATGCAACGGCCATGCAGTCGATGGCAAGCCCGACGTCAAGTTGCTTGCCGAAGGTGACCCACGAACCGAAGCCCAGCTCGCTGACCTTCAGTCCGCTCGCTCCAAGACGTCGATACCGCATTCCTGCGATCATATGGAGAGGTGGTTCCGCACCCAACTGATCGTGCGGCGATCCGCAAACGGCGTCCCGACCCGGCAGCTGTGTGACGGTGCCGGCGTCCCCTTCGGCGCGACCGTCACCACCGAGTGCGACGTCGGAACGAACTTCTGAACGGGCAAGCGCCGCCTGTGGCAGCGCGCCACCCTGTCGGACGTGACGTCTGGCGACCGCGCCGGGCATAGCGTTGTCCTGTGGCCGACGTGGAGGATCAGCGCAGGAGCGGTGTGACGTCAAAGTCCCACCATGCTGGAGAGTTCGACGACCTCTATATGAGCACTCCGCCATGGGACATTGGACGCCCACAATCGGCCTTCATGGTCCTCGGACAGTCAGGCGCAGTCGCTGGACGAGTTCTCGATGCGGGCTGCGGAACGGGCGAGCACACACTGATGGCGGCAGAGCGCGGGGCGTCGGCCACAGGGATCGACGCCTCACCTCGGGCGATCAGGCGCGCCGAGAAGAAGGCGAGCGAACGGGGCGTGGCCGCGCGCTTCGTCGTGGGAGATGCCCTGGATCTGGGGTCCCTCGGCGAGCAGTTCGATGTCGTGCTGGATTGCGGGCTGTTCCATGTCTTCAATGACCAGGATCGGGCGACGTACGCATCCAGTCTCCGTGCTGCAGTCGTCCACGGGGGCCGATACTTCATGCTGTGTTTCAGCGACCTGCAGCCTGGCGATTGGGGCCCCCGACGCGTGCGCGAGGCGGAGATCGAGGCGTGCTTCGCCGAGGGCTGGCGCATCGACTCGATTGTGCCCTCCACTATTGAGATCACGATCGATCCATCGGGCGCTCGAGCGTGGCTCGTGTCCGCCACCAGAAGCTAGACACGCCGGTCGCTTTTGGACCGGCCATGAGCATCGATCAGGGATTGCCCGCCGAGCCACGGACTGGGCACCTGCCGGCAGAGCCTGGCATTGGCATGGCAATCATCTCCTCCTCGCAATTGATTGCCACTTGCCAGCCTGACGCTGAGGCAGGGTGAACGTTGCGTTGATGCAAGCGTCACTGTTGCCCAAGCATCGTCCAGCGCATTGGGCCGAGCCCTTCTTGAACGTCCTCGCATAGAGCCCTCCGCCCTGACGGATCCTGACGGAGACGGCGTCACAAGCGCCAATCAGCGTGGGAGGCGCGAGCGAGTACCTGATCATGAGCGAGCCGCCCTTTACGGCGTCTCCTGCCTTCCGGCGTGGCTCAGTGCGAGAGTGTCTCCCGGGCCTCTCGAATCGCGTAGTACAGCAACACGTAGCCCGTCAACGGGTCGGCCCACCACCACCCAAGCGCTGCGTTGAGGCAGAGCCCGAGAAGGACGGTCGTCGCGAGGAGGCCGTCGATCCGTGTGATCCGACCCTCCGCTTGCAGCACCGGGTTGTGCAGCGCGTCCCCCGTCCGCGCCTTCCCAGCGGCAAGCGCGAACATGACGATGGCGGTCACCGCGGTCCAGGCGATGCCCAAGGGGCTGTGACCGGAGTGGAACCCGATCACGAGGACGATCGTGCTCTGGACGGCCAGATAGGTGGCCAGAATCACGAACGCAATGCCAATCAGTCGAAGTGCACGGCGGCGGCGACGCGTTGCAACGTCAGCAAGCTCCCAGAGCACGACGGTGGACGCGCCGATCTCGATCAAGCTGTCGAGACCGAACCCCGCGAGCGCGACAGACTCAGCAACGATCGCCGCGTAAGCCAAGACCAGGACACCGACGACGTTCCACGCAAGAGTGACGGCCTCGAGGTGGCGACCCCGCCGCAGCAGACGCCTGTGTCCGTCTTCTCCATCTCCTGCGCCCATGCACCCAGTGTCACAGCCACGACGGCGACCATGAACGCAAACAAGATTCGATGGCGAACGGTGACGGACGCTGTGGCCAGTTCAAGAGGCTGGGAGCGAACGTCCGCGGGCGCCTGCGTACGGCTCGGGATGCGCCACAAATGCGCCATGGGATGTGACGGTGTGGACGCTGGTCGACGGGCAGAGCCGAGTTCAATGGGTCGTCGGAGTGGGATCCTTGGCGTGGCGACGTGTCGACCCGGGAACCTCTGGGGATCTCACGATCCCTCAGCACCTGGGGCGATTCGTCGCCCTAAACGGATTGGCTTGGTTCCTAAGGCATGGTGCACCTCAAATGGCGAAGCACTTTGTACGAGTAGATCAGAGAGAGCGCCTTCGAGGGTCTGGCGGCCGCGGCCGTGCTGGTCGCAACTGAGCCAACTGCGGCCTCCCAGCCCACTCGGAGCTGTCCGATTCAAGAACCGAGCACCGACCCGAAGAACTGCTCCGTGGCCTCCCAGTGGCGCGCGGCGGCAGCTTCGTCGTAGCTCGGGTTGTCAGGGACAGCGAAGCCGTGGTGAGCCGGATAGGTCTCAATGGTGTGGGTGACACCGGCCTCGCTCATGGACTTCTCCAGCAGGTCCTTCTGCTCGTCGGGGAATGACTGGTCTTCGATCGCCCCCGCCACGTACACGGCGGCACGGATGGCACCGGCTTTGTGGTGGGGGCTGTCAGGGTCGTCGATCTTGGCCAGGTACCCGCCGTGAAAGGAGGCAGCCACCGCGATGCGCTCGCCCAGGTTCGCAGCGGTGCTGAGCGAGAGCCGGCCGCCCATGCAGTAGCCCGTGGTGCCAACCCCGCCCGGCTTCTTCTCTGGCAGCGAACCGAGGTAGTCAACGAAGCAGCTGGCGTCTCGCACCGCCATGTCTGGGGTGTAACCCCGCATCATGCCCATGATCCTCTCCGTCGTCTCCTTGGAAGAGAACGCGGTGCGCATGTCGAGTGGTTCGTAAGGCCCGTTGCGGTAGTAGAAGTCGGGCACGAGGACCACATAGCCCAGATCGGACAGTCGTTCGCCCATCTGACGCATGGTGTCGCGCATTCCCCCGGCGTCGGGGAACATGATCACGGCGGGCCAAGGCCCCCGTCCGGCGGGAATGCTGAGCACGGCCGGGCAGATCCCGTCTGCTGCCTCGATCTCTACAGGGCGTTGCGGCATGGCGACTCCCTTCGAAGCATCGGTTCATGCAACCTACAAGGTGGGACGCGCAGTTTGCATGGGGAGATCGCGACATTGATTGGCTGAACGAGCAGCCTCGAGCCGGGTGGTCGGGGGCACCAGGGCGCGAGATTCGTGGCACGTGTTCTGGGACACTGCTCGGCCTGGCGTGCGGCCGGCGCGGTCCGGGCGGTGATCCGTCGCGCGTGGATCTCGACACCCGCAGAACCGCTCGCGGCGTGGACGTTGCTTGTCGGTTGCCGAAACGATGGTCGTCACGTCCTAAGGGCGAGGTCGAGCGCTCGCCTGGATCATCGAGATCACACCATCAGGCTGATAGCCAAACTACGCAAAAGGCCAACTGTTATCGCAGCGGAATCATGCCCCATTGTTGACGCAGGTACCGCCGTCGCTGTCGCTGTTGGTTCCGTCCGGACAGACGGTGTTGCTCCAAGTGTTGTCGCCGACGTGGGCCGGATAATCCCCGGCGCTGAAGAACTGTGCGCCGAGGAGGTTGGCCTGCGTGAAGTTGGCTCCCGTGAGGTTTGTGCCCAGATCGTTGCAGTCGGGACACGCAGGATTGGCGCCAAAGAACGTCGAGTCAGAGAGGTTTGCGCCCATCAAATTGGCGTCAACGAAACTGTTGTTGCCGAGGGTCACGCCCGAGAGTGTCGCACCCGAGAGATTCGCACCCGTGAAGATGCCACCCATGACCGCACCGGCGAAGCTCGCACCGGAGAGGTTGGCGCCAGTGAAGTCGACGCCGGCGAACGGATAGTCGTACATCTTCGCACCCGAGAAGTTCGCGTTGGCAAGGTCGGCGTCGGTGAAGTTGAGTGTGCCGAGATTCGCACCGGTGAGGTTGGCCCCGGCAAAGTCGGTGCCAGAGAGATCGATCGGAGTGTCTTCCCCTCCGCCAAAGCTCGCACCAGACAGGTCCGCACCAGCGAGATCGACGCCAGGTCCGATCAGATAGCCAGCCGTGAATGCCCAGCCTGAGGGCAGCAACACTGGCGTTCCGGTGATGCCGCCAGATGCAACCCCAATGAGACGAGCCCTCGCGAGATCGGAGCCGGCCAGGCTCGCCCCGGACAGATCCGCCCCGGACAGATCCGCCCCGATCAGATCCGCCCCGGTCAGATCCGCCCCGGTCAGATCCGCTCCGTGCAAGCGCGCGCTCTCGAGGATTGCGCCGGGCCCGGCAAGATCGCCGCTCACGAGTAGCCAGTTGCTCGGGAGGACCGAGGGTGTACCCAGGATTCTCTGCGCACTGACCCCCAACAGATCGACACCTGCGAGGTCGGCACCAGTCAGGTTCGAATTGGTGAGGATCGCGCCTTCGAGGTTTGCGCCGGCGAGGTTGGCGTCATCGAGATTCGAAAAGGCAAGATTCGCGCCGTTGAGCTGGGCGTTGGTGAAGATGGCGCCGCTCAGGTTCGCTCTGGCGAGATTTGCTCTAGGCCCAACGAGGTCGCCACGAACCAGCTCCCAGTCGCTCGGAAGGGATGCGGGTGCGCCCCGGATTCCTTGCGCTCTAGCGCCGGTGAGGAGTGTCCCGGTGAGATCGGCGTCCAAGAGAGCGGAGCCGTCGAGATCCGAGCCGCTGAGGTTGGCACCTGCGAGGTTGGCGCTCGTGAGCCTGGCAATCGTCAAGTTGGCGCCCGTCAGATTCGCGTGTGTGAGGCTGGCACTCGCGAGTTGCGCGCCCGTGAGGTTGGCACCATGAAGATTCGCGCTCCTGAGCGTCGCGCTCGTGAGGTTGGCGCTCGTCAGGTTTGCATCCGTGATCGTGGCTCGAACGAGGATGGCGCTCGCGAGGTCTGCCGACGTGAGGTTCGCACGTGTGAGATTGGCGTATGAAAGGTTCTTGCCGACAAGATCGTCTCCGATCAGATTGCAGTGGCTCAGGTTGGCGCGGGGATGGAAGTTCGTGCATCTGCCCTCAGAAGCCGAGGCGTGTGCTTGCACGGTCACCGCGAGTGGCGACACAACGGCCAGCGCCGCCGCTCCAACCAGCTTGCGCCAGTGTGAGTTCAACATCGCATGCCACCTCGGTTCCCGCTCGACGCGGATACAAAGAAACGTTACTTCTGGAAGCGCGTGTTGTCGATCGCGACTTCCGAACGACCCGCTTTCTAGATTCGGCTGCGGTCTACTTGTGCATGTGTCCAATCACATCTGTCAGCCAGATGGGCCTCGTGCATGAATGGTGCAGCGCGACGTGAACTCATGGGTCCGACTCCCGAAGGAACCCCAATCCAGCTGGGTGGAGACGATGAGTGGAGACGATGGTCGATGCAGGCTCGAACCCACGACGACCCCTGCTTGCAAATGTGAACGCGGCGTACTTGGGCGGACGGCACGGAGCGTATGGCCTGATGAGCGCACCTGGCGCAGCCGAACTCAGGCGAACAGCTGCGGATGTTCGCAATATGTTCCCATTCTCGAATTCGAGCGGCGATCCCCGACGGGCCCCGGTGCGCGACTCAGTCCACGCGTCGCCCAAGGAACGCGGCCAGGCGGTCCGCGGCCGGCGCGTCCGGCTCGCAGCGCTGCACAGGACCGAAGTTCGCGTCCGGACCGCGTCCATCGTCGCTCATCGTCGCCCGCGCGACCTCGAGCAGGTGCGCCGCGGCATCGGGCGCGAGGTCAGTGCTCTGGGCGGTCGCCTTCGCGACGTCCCAGGCGTGCGCGAGCGTCTCGAGGCTCACGAAGTCGATGAACTGCGCACCCGAAAAGCTGCCGAACGGCAGCTCGACTGTCCTCGTCGCGAACCCGTCATCCGAGAGCGCACCCATGACCGAGCCTGCAGCCTCGTCGAATGCCGCCCGGTAGTCGCCAGAGGACGCCTTCGCAGCTCCGTCGCCGGGCGGGGACGACGCCGAGATCGCCTGGACGAACCAATACTGGGCGCCGACCAGATGGTCGATGAGCGCCGCGACGTCCCACTCGGTGCACGGTGACGCACGCGAGTTGGTCGCTCGAGACACCTCCAAGCACGCACCTTGCCGCGCGCTGTGCCTCTGCCAACGTGTCGATCGACATGCCGTACCTCCAACCTCGCCGCACCCTACCGGTGGTGCACGGGACGAGTGGGGCGGTGCGTCGAGGCTGGCTCCGGCGCACGAATTCACGCACCGCGCTGGCCCCACTGGTTACGAGTGTTGACGCCAGCTAAGCGGTCGGCCCCGCGCCAAGCCATCCCCGTCGCCTGAACAGCCAGAGCAAGAGCGCGATCGCGACGATCTCGGGGACGACGCCGACGAGGACGAAGTCGAGTCCTGAGTGCTGCCAGTTGCTGATGGTCCAGTTGAAGTTCTGTCCGAAGAATCCGGTGAGGAAGCTGAGCGGCAGGAAGATCGTGGCGATGATGGCGAGCTGCTTCATGACGAGGTTCAGGCGGTTGTTCACCATTGAAAGGTGCGTGTCCATGGCGCCGGTGAGCAGGTCGCGGTAGCTGTCGACCATGTCGCTGATCCGGATCAGGTGGTCATAGAGGCTGCGGAAGTACGCCGTGCCGCCGTCGGTCATCCCGGGGAGCGAGACCATGCCGGCGTTGAGTGTGGCGATCATGTCGCGCTGCGGTGCCACGACCTTGCGGATAGTCAGGATCTGGCGCTTCATGTCGAAGATCACACCGAGCTGCGCCTCGGTCGGCGTCTTCAAGATGGCGCTCTCGAGGTCGTCGATCTCGTCGTCGAACCTTGCGAGCACAGGGAAGAACGAGTCGATAAGCCCGTCCATGATGAGGTAGAAGACGACCAGCTGGGGCGGTGCTGCATCGGCCGAGTGGTGCGTCACGAGGCGGGCGCGCACGTCGACGAGCGCGGGACAGTCGCCGCGGTGGATGCTGACGATGAACTTCTCGGTCAGGAAGCAGTGGACCTCGGCGACGCTCGTTCCGTCCCCGCCGATCCCGAACGTGACCACGTTCACGAAGTCGCCGTAGTCCTCGATCCTCGCACGTTGCCCGAAATGGTCCGAGGCGTCGACGGCGAGCGGGTGGAAATGGAACGTGTCGAGGAGCAGGGCCTTGAGCTCAGGGTCGGGCTCCGGCCCGGGCACGTTGAGGTCGAGCCAGAAGAACATGCCGCCCGCGAGAGCCTCCAGGACCGCCGCCGGCGTCGCATCGGCCGTGGTACCGTCCCCGCCGGTCAGCGTCCCCATCATTCTTGAGATCGTCGCACGATCAGCCACCCTCGTCGCGGAAATGGTTGGCCTCCAACCCGCTCGCGGCCTCAGAGTCGATGGCAGCGAGGGCCTGAGGTGTGCCGAGACGAAGGCATGCTTCGGAATCGCGTGGATTCGAACTTGGTTGAGACGATGGTGCGACCGAACTCAAGCGAGGTTCGGCGAGTTCCCCAGACCGCTGTCGAGCGCTCATCACCGGGCATGCATCCGAACTTGTCAGCTCGGCTGAAGGCGTCTCCGGGGACGACGCGGAACCGGCTGGATGTCAGATGGCGGCATCGAGTTGCCGTGAAAGTTCCTCGGAGACCTCCCGAGGCGCCGCGGGCGGGAAGGGCGAGACACAACTCACGTTGATCTCGCAAAGCGCGTAGGTATCCCGCCCGGTTTCGTCAGCAGGTCCGAAGAGGAAGTCTGCGTCCCACAGCAGCGGGAGCTCCTCGTCCGAGACATCGAGCAATCCCTGCAGGCCAGGCACCCACTCTGTTTCCAGTTTCTGTCGAAGAACTGCAAACTCGTCATCGCCAGCGTCTCGCATTGTCTTCGCAGCCGGTATGCCGAACACCCGCTCAGCGGGAACGGCCGGTCGCTCTGCGTCACCTCGATCTGCATATTGGCGCGCAAAGCCGACAACGACTCCCTTGACGAGGTACGCACGCACCATGCCCTCCGAGACCCTTGTCGCGAAGGCCTGGTCGATCAGATGCCCTCCATCACCGAAGTACTGCGCCATGCGTCCCACGAACTCCTCGATGGTCAGATCTTCGGTCGTGCCATCTCGCGGAGCGGCGTGCTGGATACGAATGTCCTGACTACCTGTCGCTGCCCGGAGTGCCTCTACCTTCCAGACGCCAATTCCGCCGTTGCTTCGATGCTGCTTCAAGACACGCGGGGAGCCAACGGCGAGCTTCGACGGAAAGCGCTCGGTGAATGCATCGAGCGTCTCATAGCGGTCGGTGTCAAGACTCCAACTCAGTGCCCGAGTGTCGTAGAGAACGTCCTTGGTCCCCATTTTGAGGATGGTGTCGGGGTGCGTGAACACGAGGGTGCCGCGCTTAGCGACATCACGAAGCATGTCGTCAAGGATGCTCCGATCCCTTCCGTCGCTGATCGGATCCACCCACACCAAGATGGCGTTCATCTTGTCCAAGGAATCGAGAATGCGGACGGCGTCGTCCTCGGCGAATGACACTGCGTGTACGACGAATCCAGCCTGAGCCAAGGCATCGAGAACTGCAGGAGGTCGAAGCTGCGCATCCGGCTTGCCTCGAGCCCTCTCTGGATGGCCTCTCCAGAGCACCGCGACGCTTCTACGACTCTCAGTCACAAGATCAGACCCTTGCACGTGCCGTCCGAGTGGCGATTCCACGTTGAGTGCGAGATTCTCGACCGCACCGCTCTCCCGGCAATGAGTCGGATTGGACTTGACCTCGAGGGCTGCAAAGTGCCTGATCAACGCCGCGCCGATTGTCCGAAACTCGCCAAGTACGGCGATGCCGCGTCAGAGCATGTGCCCGAAATGTTCCCATTTCAACTGACTGGCAAGGCCTGCACATGATTGCGTCGCACCTGGTCACACGGGTGGAGACGATGGAACTCGAACCCACGACCCCCTGCTTGCAAAGACGCCCGACCTGCACGGTGGCGAACGATGGCGAGCGACTTCGCCTGATCAAAGGAGGTTGGCGAAAAGTGGCGATTGGCACCGGACGGCAGCGGATGTTCGACAGATGTTCGATCGTGCCGCTGTGGAGCGGGCCACCCTCCGTAGCTAGTGGTAGATCAGTACGAGGCCGCTGCCGGCGGTGTTGGCTCCGGCCGCCCAACATGTGCCCGTCGCCACGCAGCCGATACCGTTGAGAGCGGCAACCTCGATCGGGATGCTCTGTCTTGCCCAGGTTGTCCCACCGGTGGTCGTGCCAAGAACTGCAGCTGCAAAGTTGGGATACGCACCCGTTTGGCCAACCGCCTCGCAGATCTTCGTCGACGCGCACCCGATGCCGAAGAGAGAGGAGACGCCCTTTGGGATGTGCTGGGTCTTCCAGGTGGTCCCGCGGTTGGTCGTGCCGAGGGCGATCCCAGCGCCGCCACCTGGCCCGAAGCCGACCGCCTCGCAGGTCGCCACCACGCAGGCGACGCCGTGGAGTTGGGCGACTCCCTTCGGGATGCTCTGGGCATTCCAGGTTGTCCCGCCGTTGGTCGTGCCGAGAACCACACCGCCTTGCGGAGCCCCATAGCCGACCGCCTCGCAGGTGACTGGCGACGGACAGGCAATGCCGTTGAGGGAGACGATCCCGTCAGGGATGCTCTGGGCGTTCCAGGTTGTCCCGCCATTGGTCGTGCCGAGTGCCACACCGGCACCTGCGGAGTTGGAGCCGACCGACTCGCAATGAGTCGCTGACGCGCAAGCGATGCCGGCGAGAACCGAGATGCCGAACGGGATGCCCTGAGTCTTCCAGGTTGTCCCGCCGTTGGTCGTGCCGAGAACCACACCTGTGTTGCCGGTGCTGCTGTTGCCGACCGCCTCGCAGATCTTCGCCGACGCGCAAGCAATGCCGGTGAAAGAGAGCGAGGAGAACCCGCTCGGGATGCGCTGGGTCGTCCAGGTCGTGCCACCGTTGTTCGTTCCGACTAGGGCACCGGTGCCGGAGGAGGCGTCACCAGCGGCCTCGCAGGTGGCCGACGACACGCAGGCAATGCCGTTGAGATTGGCGACTCCGGTTGGGATGCGCTGGAACGTCCATGGCGTCCCTCGGGTGTTCGTTCTTAGGACAACGCCGCTGGTGGAGCTGTAGCCGACCGCGTCGCAGATACTCGCCGACGCGCAGGCAATGCCGTTGAGAGGGAAGAACCCGTTCGGGATGCTCTGGGACTTCCAGGTCCTGC
Source organism: Acidimicrobiaceae bacterium (assembly GCA_003162395.1). Classification (GTDB taxonomy): domain Bacteria; phylum Actinomycetota; class Acidimicrobiia; order Acidimicrobiales; family RAAP-2; genus Palsa-459. Next base: position 25,457 of record PMON01000032.1, on the reverse strand, counting down.
CACCGTTGGTCGTGCCGAGAGCGACACCGTTGCTGAAGGCGGCGTTCACGCCAACCGCCTCGCAGTAGGTCACGGACGCGCAGGCGACGCCTCCGAGGAGAGCGGACGTGGGTGGGATGCTCTGGGACTTCCAGGTCCTGCCACCGTTGGTCGTGCCAAGAGCGACACCTTCGCCGATAGTTTCGCCAACTGCCTCGCAGGTCGCCGAAGACGCACAGGCGATGCCGGACAAGGAGGAGACACCACTCGGGATGCTCTCGGACTTCCACGTGACTCCGCCGTTGGTCGTGCCGATGGCGGCGCCGGCGCCGGTGGTGCGTTTTCCGACTGCCTCGCAGGTCGCCGAAGACGCACAGGCGATGCCGAATAGAGAATTGACCCCACTTGGGACGCTCTGCCTCTTCCAGGTCGTCCCGCCGTTCGTCGTGCCGATGACGACGCCGGCAGTGGAGCTTTGGCCAACTGCCTCGCAGATCGTCGCCGATCTGCAGGTGATGCCATAGACCGAGGAGATCCCGTTCGGGATTCGCTGGGACTTCCAGGCTGTCCCGCCGTTGGTCGTGCCGATGACGACGACGATGTGCCCGGGGCTCTGGCCGACTGCCTCGCAGGCCGTCGCCAACGGACACGCGATGCTGTTGACGGCGGAGATCCCATTCGGGATTCGCTGGGACTTCCAGGTTGTCCCGCCGTTGGTCGTGCCAAGGACGAGGCCGACGCCAGTGCCGCCGCTGCTGCTGCCGACCGCCTCACAGGTCGTCGACGATCTACAGGCAATGCCATTGAGAACGCGTGCCACGGCTGGGTACGACGTGCTGACGCTCCAAGTCTCCGACCTGGCTCCGGCCACCGCCGGCGATGGTGCGAACCCACCAAGGAGGACAAGGGCTGACAGTGAGAAGAGGACGCACGTCAGCCGTGCAGTAAGGGATCTCGACAGGTGCAAAAGCGAGACTCCACCGTCCATTCCGCCACCCCGCTACCCCGGCTCGATAGGGACTTCGCTGGCATTTCTATCACCGAGAATGAGAGTTGGATCTCTCGGCTGGAGGTTTGTCAACGACGACAGATCGTTGCCTGAGCAGCTCAACCAGATCACGCCGATGATGTCTGCCTCGGGCCAGGGGACCGATCCTCACGACACGGACGTTCGGCTGCCATCGTCGTGACCAATGCTGCAGATCCGATCGCACGCATCACCCGTGATGCCGCCAACGCGCGAACACCGCGCCCCTCGTTAAGAGCCTTACTCATTAGGTCGCTCCCTCAGTGCGGTACGTCTCGCGCGCCAGCAGGGCCCGGACTGTACCCGATGAGCGGCGTCGTCCATCTTCAGCCAATGCTGCCAGCGTCGTGATGCCAGTGTGCTTGAGGTCATAGAAGCGGTCGGCCAGCGCCCCGATCCAGAAGCCGACGTCAGCGCAGGCTGGACTTCGACGAAGAGACTCGAGCGATGTTCCAATGGCTCCCTGCCGCAGATCGTGGTCGACTTCGTCGGGAAGATGCGGAATCGACTTCGTGATGAGCACGCCCGATCCCGGCAGGGATACCTAGGTCACCACAGCGCGGCCTCAAATGACTTCGTGAAGGTCGATATCACGAGCGAGGCGCCTTGAGCGCCTCGTACTTCGATTCGGACGGTCAACACTCCGCCGAAGCCCTCCTCACACGAATGGTCCGGATTGACTCCTTTGAGATTTGACGGTTTGGCGCCCACCACGACCAATGCCTCGAATGAATGAGCAGGTCAGTCGCGCTCACGTCGATGAGGCCGAAGGGCCATGGGACACTTCGCATGTCCTTGGTCGAGGCAGTGACTCGGAAGGTGCTCCGCATGATGATTAAAGACTCACAGACTTTGGAACGTGTGTGAGGTGCTGCACACCTCCGGGACGCCCAACTTCCGTAGACCGATACTGCCGCGCCAAAACGGGGAGGGGCATGGCGAATGCGTGTGATCCATTCCGTCAATGTCGATTACCTTGCGGGTCATCGTCGAGCTGCGGCGCGGCAAGAAATGAAAGATGCAGAGATGACAGAACCAGCCCATCCGTGGACGTCGGTCGCCGTGGTCACCGGCGGCGGCTCGGGCATTGGCCGAGCCACCGCATTGGCATTTGCCCAACGCGGGTACGCCGTCGTGGTGGCCGGGCGGCGCGAAGAACCACTATCGGAGGTGGCCAACCTCATTCGTGCTCGTGGCGGGGTGTCGCTCGCGGTCACGTGCGACGTGAGTTCTGAAGACGACGTCCATCGATTGATGGACCGTACGACGCAGGAGTTCGCTCGGGTCGACGCGACGGTGAATTGCGCCGCTCTACAACCTGGAGGTGCCATCCTCGAATTGCGGGTGGAGGATTTCGACCGGGCGATCGCCACGAACCTTCGTGGTGCGTGGTTGGTCACCAGATCTGCAGCCCTTGCGATGCGTGAGTCCGGCGGCGGAGTCATCGTCCACGTGTCGTCCGTCAGCGCAATGGTGGGTGGTCCCTCGGATTACTCAGCCAGCAAGGCGGGCTTGGAAGGACTCACGAGAGGTGCCGCCGAGGAGTTGGCGCCCTGCGGGATTCGCGTGCTTGCGCTTCGTGCAGGACTCTTCGACACGCCAATGCTCCATTCTGCGTGGAATACGGGAGAGCACCCCGAAGAGGTTCTTGCACCCGGCGCAGCGGCAACAATGCTCAAGAGGATCGGCCGACCCGAAGAGGCTGCCGCGGCAATCCTTTGGCTCTGTTCACCCGAAGCTTCCTACATCACTGGCACCTGCATTGATGTCGACGGGGGTCTTCTGGCGCGTTGGCTGTAGCTATCCCGGAGCCTGCGTGAATTCGCATCAGCTCAACGTGGTACTGACCATCCCGGATGTGCGGTCGGGGGCGGGCAACTCCTGCAAGCAGCCCGTGACCCACAGCCGGCGGTGGGACGCTCACGTGCGGCGTCAACCGAGCAGCGCTCGTGACCGGCGTCTCGACCTCCTCGTAGAGTTCCGACCATGGAGATGGTCCGACACGTCATCGTGTTCGACACCGCCGACCTGGAGGCCGAGAGCGCGTTCTGGGCCAAGATCCTCGGTGGGAGCGTCGTCAGGGACGACGATTGGCACAGCGTCCTCGACGCAGCCGGAGAGTGGCGCGTCGGCGTGCAGCTGGCTCCGAACCACGTGGCACCCGAATGGCCCGACGGGGCCCAACAACAGCAGGTGCACCTCGATCTCCACGTGGATGACCCGCGGCGCGCCCACGATGAGGCGATTGAGCTCGGCGCCCGCCTACTCCACTCGGCGCCCGACCTCGACGCCGAGGAGGGACATCAGGTGTATGCCGACCCGGCCGGCCATCCGTTCTGCGTTGGCTGGGGGCACCCTTCGCAAGCCGCGCTCGCCGCGATCGTCGCTGAGCGATTTGGGCCGACGCAGAAATCCGACGGACCCGATCCAAAGTCGTAGTCCGGCGAGACGCCCAAGCGGGGCGCCTCCGGCTGGGTCCTCGACCCGGCACTCGGCGTCCCGGTTGAGATCGACACTTTCGGACGGTCGCCACATCCCGCTTCGGAGAGCGCCCCGAACTCAGCTTCCGACTTGGTAGTCGAGCAGAAGGTAACTGGCCGGAGATGCGACGTGGCGGGTCAGCGTCAACCGTCTCGATAATCCCCCTTCGAAGAGCTTGCGGCCGTGCAGGTGCAAGGCCGGGGCGATGACCAGCCGCAGTTCGTCGACCAGGCCCCCTTCGAGCAGCGATTGTGTCAGTGCGATACTCCCGTGCACCCCGATATCACCACCAGACTGCCGCTTCAGCTCGGTGACGAACTCGCGAAGGCCGCCATCGATGACGGTGGTGTTCGCCCACGTTCGTCCGAGTGTCGTCGAGGTCGCCACGAACTTCTCAACACTGTTGATGAAACTGGCGAACGGCTCGATGCCACTGGTCGGCCAGAATTCGGCCCAGTCGTCGTAGGTCCGGCGACCAAGGAGCACGGTGTCCTGGGTGGCGATAACGCGACCGAGGTTCTCATCCATCTCTTCGTCCCAGTCGGTGACGAATTTGTCCGGTTGCTCTGCCACGCCGTCGAGCGACAACAACTCGTAGGCAACTACCTTGCGCACGACATCACCTCCTTGTTCTTGGTGAGGCTCAAAGACTTATGGTCTCACGACGGCTCGTACTGGCAGCTTCTATGGAAATGCAACTCCATCCCGGCAGGGAGGGGTCACCTTGGGACGACGCTCGGAACATGCCCACGTGCTCGGCCAGCTCCGCCCCTTCCAGCATCGGTCGCCTCAGACGCTGTCCCAGTTTGGATCGTCGAAGCGACGGCGACTGGTGCGCCTCCGGCCGGAGGGTCAACTCTGGATGCGGTAGCGGAGGTTCACGACACCATTGCCAAACCGGTGCTCCTCCAGCAGGTCCAACTGGACGCGGGCGTCGCTGAGGAATGCGGGCTTACCTTCACCGACGAGCACCGGGTAGATGATGAGCTGGCACTCATCGACCAGACCGGCGTCGAAAGCGTGCGCTGCGAGGGTTGACCCGCCGATAGTCAAGTCGCTCGCAGCGGACGCCTTCATCTCGCGGACCGAGTCGGGGTCGAAGCTGCGCTCGAGGCGCGTTCTGGTGGTCGAGACCTCGGGCAGCGTTGTGGAGTAGACGATCTTGTCGGCCGCTTGCCAGAGGTTCGCGAAGTCGGCCATGAGATCCGACTGGGCAGCCAAGGTGGGGTCGGCCTCCCAAAGGGCCATCGTCTCGTACAGGCGCCGTCCATAGAGATAGGTACCCACAGGGCGCACAACGTCCGTGATGAAGTCGAAGACCTCGTCGATGGGCGCGGTCCATTCGAACCTGCCGTGCGCGTCCTCGATGTATCCGTCAAGGGACACATTGGCCACGTAGATCAACTTCGCCATGCCGCTCCTCAGTCGCCCGCGTGACAGTGCCTGGGAGCAAGTGTAAGTAGCCCGCCTCGGGTGTCGCCATGCCCGAGAGGTGCCGCCTTTGGGGTCGCACTCCGTGACCCGGGCCCGGCAGCGATTGTTTGTGGGGGAGCGTCTCTCCGCGCGACGTTCTGAAAGAATTGCCCCAGATGCCTCGTCTCAACCTGCCGCAACGGATCGTCAGCGTGATTGGTCTCGGAGCTGCTCTCTACGTATGCGGCCTATGGGCCATGACGTGGGGCTCACACTCCTTCACTGGGTGGACGGGCTACGCGCCCATTCCACCAGCCGTGAACGCACTGCACCTCTGGGTACGCCTCCTGATCTGGCTCGCCCTGATTGCGATCTGGGCCGGATCGTCTGTTCTTGTGTTCCGATCGCCGAAGCGGGGCGACGACTCTTAAGGCAACGTCCACGTCCCGGTGTTCGGGGCACCCTCGAGCAACAGGTCGCGCATTAGGTTCCACCAACGATGACCGTTCGCATCACCTTTGAGACTCACTCGACAACCACGGACAATGAAGCTGGGTTGGCCACGGGCTGGTTGCCGGGCGAGTTGTCGAGCGCTGGACGGGACCAGGCTCGCCTCCTGGGCGAGCGACGGGGGAACGACTCGGTCGACGCCGTGTTCACATCCGATCTCGCCCGGGCGGTCGAGACCGCGGCTTTGGCCTTCCAGTCCACGACGATTCCGGTTCTGCACGACTGGCGGCTACGAGAATGTGACTATGGCGAGCTGAACCGTGCACCAAGGAGCCAGGTAATCGACCCGCTCCACGAGCACCTGTCTACCCCCTATCCCGGTGGCGAGAGCTGGACTCAGGCCATCGAGCGGGTTGGCGGTTTACTCCACGATCTACCGACGAGGTGGGCCGGTTGCCACGTCGTCGTCATCGGTCACGTCGCGACGCGTTGGGGGCTGGATCACTTCATCAACGGCCGTCAACTTGAGGAACTGGCCGTCGAGGAGTTCTCGTGGCAGGAAGGATGGGAGTACTCGATCTGAAGCAGATCGTGCGCCCCTTCCCGGCGATCAGTGGCACCCATCGGCTCGCATCGCTACGAGTTGGTCGGAAGACCGTCGTCGGCTCCACGTAGTGCCGCTGAGGTGGGCGGCGAGTCTGGACCAGGCCGCCTCGGCTCGTGCACACCGCCGGCGTCACTGTCGGGGTCGATTCGATCCAGGAGCTGTCGGACCCGTCCAGGCAGCCCGCTCGGTCGACCCGTGGAGGTCCTCCTCGGCGAGAGTCTGGAGGAGACAGCCGGAAAGGTAGGCAGAGGACTCCGCAGCCGCATGTGCCTCATCGAATGCAGCAACGATGGGCAACGGCGTTCGGGTCTTGTCGTCCACTGGCCTGGACGATCTCTCGGGCGCGCCGAGCCAACCGCTGTCCCGATGTCAGTGCGCAAGTCTGACGGGCCGACTCGTGTCGCGCACCTTCCCGGCGGTCAGAGGCCCCAAATTGAACGTTCCCCGCATTGACACCCGTCGCAGATCTTGACCGATCAGATCAGCGTCAGCTGCCCCGCGGAGCGAGCACGTACGCTCCGGCAGCGGTCCTACTCGGTACTGACCTTCTCGAGCCTCTCCAGTGTGGCCGTCATGGACTCGAGCACCGAATTGGTCCCGTTGATCCACTCCCCGCCCTCGCGCAGAAGGATCCACCGATTCTCTTCTGGGCCGCAGTCAAAGACCTCGGTGACGACCGTGGCGTCGTCACCGTCCGGAGTGAGGATGTAGCCCCAGCGGTAACCCGCTGGGATACCGACCTTGGATGGATCATCGCCAGCCGTAGCGAGGTCTCCCGGAGCCGGTTCCCAAAAGATGCGGCGATCCGGCTCGAACTCCACTACATAGTTGAGCATGAGGTAGTCGCGACCGAGCCGATGCATCATCATGGTGAAGGTGTCGCCGACACCGGACATGGGTCGGTCGATGACGGCCCCCCGGAGCATGTCGGACCCGTCGAAATCCATGTGGCGCTGCGGATTCGCCAGGATCTCGAAGATGAGGGCTGCCGGTGCCTCGATCCTGCGTGACACCTCGGCCGGCTTGCCTCCCTCTGTCATGGTTAAGCCTCTCTCGTGCTTTGCACCTGCCCTACCGAGCACACCCAGCAGTTCATACAGATGGACGTTGGAGGTGCCGCAGGTTCATTCATCGGTCAAATATTAGTATCGGGACCGATTCGAGGCATCCCGCATCGACAGTGCTGCCAGCACCGTGGAGCATTGCCCCCGAAGTGCATTGCGCTCCGGGGCGGGCAACGGTTGCCAGCGCTGGCGACCGATCTTGCCCTCGACATGCGCTCAGAGCCGGCGATCCGGGACGCAACGATGCCGGGGCCGGTCAGTCCGAGACTGAGGGCAGGATCTTCGGACGTGCGTAGTCGTTGTTGTCAATGATCAGATCAGCCGTGGAGATCGGGCGCACTTCGGCGATGTACATCTCCTCTGCGGGCCCGTACCGATCTCGACGAACCCTCGTTGCCTCGTCGATGCCCTCTGCATCGAGGTCCCGCGAGATTCCTCGCGCGAAGGCGACTTCCGGCTCCACTTCCAGCCAGATCCGAAAGTCCCAGTACGCGACGTACTCGGGCCGCTGTGCGAAGACTGAGTCGACGATCAGGACTGCGTCGTCGGGAGCCGTCACGAAGGTGGCGCGATGGTCCACGCCCGTGAGCGGATCGTGTGCGCAGAGCACGACCTCGCCACTCCCGCCAGGCCCAGCGGGAACAAGCAGGAGGTCCACGGCGGATCGGAAGTCGTAGGCATTGCGGTAGTACCCCTCGCCTGTCACGCGGTCATACCCGCGCTCGCGGGCGTCGCGCCAGGGATGTTTGAAGTCGTCCAGGCTCGCTCTGAGCGTTGAGCGCCCGAGCTTGTGAAGTGCTGCGGCAAGCTCGTGGCCGAAAGAAGTCTTTCCTGCGCCGGTACGCCCATCGATCGCAATGCGAAGCCGGCGTGGGGAGAGTTGGCTGATCGTGTCGGCCACGTCCCCTATGAGCCTCGTCCGAGAGCCAGATGCAGGCTCGGGCTCGGGCTGTCGCCATGTGGAGACCGACTCGAACGAGGTCACGACAAGAATGCTTACAAGCCCGAGGCCACTGGCGGTGACTTGGCACGTATGTGGTACACGCGGTCAGCCTTCGAGGAGTGACACGAGCGTGTTGACGGTCGCCCAGTTCCTCGCCGTCCCAGATTGCATCGGCGTGCGGTGCTGCCCACTACGGCTCAGTTCCGCTCGCAGGATGCTGCGAGCGAACCCATCGGGCGTCCACAGGTACAGCGTGCGTCCGACAACGCGCGCATCGTCCCGACTCGCTCTCGTGCGAGCGCGAGTGACCGCGGACGTGACCGATGCAATCTCTTTGAGATCGGGAGCTTCTCGGAGGAACACTGCGTGGAGGCGTCTGGGATCGTCCTCACTGGGGAACGGGTTGTCACGGACAACCTGCGTGAGCTCGGCGCGACCGATGACCACTACTGCCGGTCGGACAGCCAACCGCCCAGCGATCGCGACCTCGATCTTGTCCGCGAGTCCGCCACTGTCGGCGTCCGCGTCGGCGGCTGCAAACACGACATTGCCACTCTGGATGTACGTCGTCACGTTGCCGTAACCGAGCGATGCGACTACCTCGCGGAGTTCCACCATCGACATCTTGTTCCGGCCCATGACGTTGACCCCGCGAAGCAGGGCGACGTGGGTTCTCACCGAATCATCATCGCTCAGAGCGAGGAGTCGCCAACGAAGGCGATGTCCTCGCACCCAGTTGACCCGGGCGGCGTACGAGAGCGGAACACATGCTGGGATGCAGCCAAGGATTCGAACACCACCGTTTGCCTTGGTGAGCGAACAGAAGTCAAAGATGCCCATCAACCAGAGACAACCTTGGCAGCTCGGCACCCGAAGCGGTGGGACGAGAGGGCAACGCGCCCACGTGCTTCCTGCTCCGTCCATATGGTCGACAGCCGGGCCTTTCACTGGAGGCGAACGCAGCGAGGTCCAGGTGGAATCGAGCAGGGCCCTCAGGTAACTTCGCGCGATGACCCCCCAGCTCGCTCCCTACGGCACGTGGTCGTCGCCGGTTTCCGCCCAGCTCCTCGTGACCGATGCCGTGAGCCTGAGCGCGCCTTCGGCCGACGGTGACGCGATCTATTGGGTGGAGGGCCGCCCGAGCGAAGGCGGCCGCAACGTGCTCGTGCGCCGCAGCGCCGCAGGGGTCGTCGAGGACGTCGTGCCCGAGGGGTTCGCGGTACGCACGCTCGCGCACGAGTACGGCGGGCGGTGCGCGGTGGTGCACGACAGCGTGGCGTATTTCTCGAATTTCGACGACCAGCGCCTCTACCGGCTCGCTCCGGGCGACGCGCCCGTGGCGATCACCCCTGAACCGCCGAGCGAACGGGCCTGGCGCTACGCCGACCCCATCGTGACCGCCGACGGCCGCCATCTCATCTGCGTTCGCGAGCGCCACGAGGATGGCCAAGTGGACAACGACCTTGTTGTGCTCCCGACGGACGGCAGTGCTGTGCCCCGGGTCCTCGCCGAGGGCCACGACTTCTTCGCCGCGCCGACGCTCTCACCCGATGCTCGCCGCCTCGCCTGGATTGCTTGGGACCATCCGCAGATGCCATGGGACGGGACCGAGCTGTGCGAGGCCACGCTCAGCGAGACGCTCGAGATCACGTGCGTCCGGCCCGTCGCTGGCGGGATGTCCGAGGCCGTGCAGGAGCCACGCTACGGCGCCGACGGATCACTCTTCTTTCTCTCGGACCGCACCGGATGGTGGAACCTGTATCTCGACGCCCCGGAGGGTCCCGTGCCGCTCGCACCACGCGACGCCGAGTTCGCAGGTCCCGCATGGGTGTTTGGCGTCGCCTCTTACGCGCCGCGCGCCGACGGCAGCGTGGTGGTCACCTGGACCGAGGGGGGCCGGATGCACCTCGGCACCGTCGCTGCTGGCCACGAGCTGGTCGAGGTGCCGGTCGCCGCCACAGCCCTCGGGCGGCTGTCAATCGCCGGCGACCAGGTGCTGGCCATCGCCGGGTCTCCGACCGCACCCCTCGGGGTCGTCGCCATCGACGTCAGCTCGGGCGAGTGCGCCGTCCTTAAACAGAGTCGGCAGCTCACGATCGACGCGACCTACGTCTCCGTGCCCGAGGCGATCGAGTTCCCAACCGAGCACGGGCTCACCGCGTTCGGTCTCTACTACGCACCGACCAACCCCGATTTCGTCGCTCCGGCAGGCTCGCTGCCGCCGCTCATCGTCGCGAGCCACGGGGGCCCGACCGGCAGCTGCTCATCCCCCGTCCTCGACTACGAGATCCAGTTCTGGACGAGTCGCGGCATTGCCGTAGTCGACGTCGACTACGGCGGGAGCACCGGCTACGGCCGTGCCTACCGCGAGCGACTGAAGGGGAATTGGGGTGTGGTCGACCTCGACGACTGTGTGAATGCCGCGAAGTTCTGCGTCGCGACGGGTCGGGCGAACCCTGAGGGGCTGTTGATCCACGGATGGAGCGCCGGGGGCTACACGACGCTGTGCGCGCTGACCTTTCGCGACGTCTTCGCTGCGGGCGCGAGCTACTTCGGCGTCGGCGATCTCGGCGCGTTGGCCCGCGACACCCACAAGTTCGAGTCCCGCTACCTCGACGGGTTGGTCGGTCCATGGCCCGAGCGGCAGGACCTCTACGAGGAGCGCTCGCCGATCTTCCACACCGACCTGCTCTCGACGCCCGTCATCTTGTTCCAGGGACTCGAGGATGAAGTCGTGCCGCCGGCGCAGGCCGAGGCCATGGTGGCGGCACTGCGGGCGAAGGGTGTGCCCTTCGCGTACGTCGCCTACGAGGGCGAGCAGCACGGTTTTCGCAAGGCCGAGAGCATCATCCGTTCGGCTGAAGCTGAACTCTCCTTCTACGGTCAAGTTCTCGGCTTCGAGCCTGCAGGCGTCCTCACGCCAGTCGAGATCGTGCGGGTCGAGTCGGCCTGAGACTGCTTGCGGGGTGCGCGCCATAGCTGGCGCCGTCGACGGATCCCGGCGCCACTGCGATCACGGTGCTCGCGCTGACCCGAAATGTTCGACAGATGTTCGATCGGCCCGAGGGAAGACAGCGGCGACCCAACTAGGATGTCCGTTCCGTAGATCCAGAAGGGCGACACGCCACCCCGAGCCGGAAGGATGGCGCGCGGCATCGCGTGACCGAGAGCCAGTCCGCCGATGGCGTTGCCGGCTCGCCCCGGGGCGTAGGCGACGGCCCTGCGGACCCACGATGACCGGCACGATGTTCGCGCCAAGCTGGTGCTCCGCCGTGAACGGCGACTGTCTGGGTGCCCTCGGCTGCACCGGGGACCGAACTTCAGTCGTGCTCACGACTTCCCACTGACGCGCTTAGGTGACGCTCACGCCGTAGGTGGCCCTGCCCGAGATGCCGTAGCTGTCCTTGATCGTGAGCGTGATGACGCGGGCCCCCGCTCGTGCGAAGGTGTGTGCCGCGTGGGGTGTCGTCGTCACGGTGTTGGCGCTGCCGTCACCCCAGTTCCAGGTGTAGCTGCTGATCGTGCCGCCGGGGAAGGGGTCCTTGGCGGTCACCGTCCAAGTGTGGCTGGAGCCGTGCGCAACACTCTTCGGGCCCGCGATCGTGCCCGTCGGGCCGACAGGGGCGAGCGCGCCGAGGCCCTTGGGCGTGCCAACCCCGGTGGGGCCGTCATAGCCGACATTGGCGTCGCACGCGAGGTCGCCCGCGCTCGGCGTGGAGCCGGTCGCCGGGTAGGCGCAGTCAAGGACGCCCAGCGCGACGCCGTTGAACGCCAGCTGATTGGCGTTGCCGCACTGGGCCGCTCCTTCGCCGCCACAGAACCCGTTGCCCGCGGACGTGACGTCGTACAGGCTGCTGCCGCCTCGGTGGCCATACAGCGTCAATGCGGGATACGCGGTCCCGTGCGCGCCGCCCGCCAGGGCGAACATCGCCGCGATCACGGGCGATGACAGCGAGGTCCCGCCGATCGTCTCCCAGCCGGCGCCACCGTCGCTGCTGCTGAACGTGTCGAATCCCGTGAACGGGTCGGCCACCGCCGAGACGTCGGCGTCGAGCCGCTTGGTGCCACAGGCCGTCTGCGACCACATCGACAGCTTCCGCTGCCACGTCGGCGCGGTGATGAAGCGGCTGCAGCCACCGCCTGACGCCCCCTGGGCGGCGCCCGACGCGCTCTCGACGTGGTCCTGCGCGCCGTTCTCATTCCAGACCGTCTCCGACTGGCGAGTCCCGTTCTGGTTCAGGTACAGGGACGTCCCGCCAACAGCTACCACCGTCGCCAGCTCCGCCGGGAAGTTCGGCGCGCTGGGGTTGGCCGCCGGTCCGCCGATCGGCGTGTGGACCCACCTGTCGAAGCTGTAGTAGCCGTCATCACCCGTGGACACCGTGATGACGACGCCCCGATGGTTGTACGCCGCGATGTCTGTTGCACCGACGCCGGAAGTGTCAGCCCCCCCGTAGGAGTTGCTGATCTCCGTCGCGCCGAGTTTGACCGCCTCATTCACGCCAGCCTCAGTGTTGGTGAACGCGTTGCTGTTGACCTCGATCAGATCGATCCTGCACTTCTGGCAGACCGCATGGACCGCCTCGACGTCGAGCGAGATCTCGCCGGCTGCGCCCTGGTCGGTCGGCAGGGGCGACGTAGCCCCGGCCTGGTTCAGTTTGTTGAAGCAGCCGTTCGCCGTCGTGCACGTCGACAGCCCGTACTGGCTGTCGAACGTGTTGAGGTCCGTCGCGATCGTCGGATCGTCGCCCCAGTCGATGATGGCAACTGTCTGGCCCGCGCCCGTCGCCGTCGAGCTGTATCCGTAGGCCGTGGCCAGATCGCCCGGGGTGAGGCCCCCGGCGGGCCCGATCGTCGCAGCACCCGCAGCGAGGCGGAACGGTCTCGCACCTGGCGTCGTGCTGGTCGCGCGCTCGAGCTTGATCGCAAAGCACGTGACGTGGCGCGGCTTGGCGGGCGGGCACAGCGGCACCGCGACCGCGAAGCGAGTGAGGCCGCCCTCGGAGCGAGAAAGGCCGCTGGCGTGCGCCGCCGGCGCCCCCAGCTGGGATCCGGCCACCAACAGGAAGGCGAGCGCCGTGGAACACAGCACACCAAGCCGCCCCCGCGTCGACCTCTGTGGGGACCGCGTCGACTCCACGACCGCCCCTGGCAGGTGCAGGTGGTGAGAACTGATGGAACGACGCTTCATGATTACCCCTCTATCTGTGTCGCCAGTGAAACCCCACGAGGCCGCGGAACCAGAGCTCATCGGCGCCCTTGGACAATTGTCGCACGCGGCAGGGCTGTAAAGGTGCGGGGATCCAGAACGAGTGGTCAGTTGGCGAGGCGGCGGGCGAACCTGTGGGGAGTCTCCGATCCCCAGCAGCTGAGCGCGATCCTCGACTTGGATTGCTTCGGATGGCGCATTATCTCGGTGTGCAGGAAGGAAGTCAACCTCCCATGTCGGCCCTGATTACGGGGGTGACACGATGGTGGAGGCGATGGGTGGAGGCGATGGGTGGAGGCGATGGGACTCGAACCCACGACCTCCTGCTTGCAAAGCTCACGCAGGACCTCTGGGAACGTCTGCGAACACGTGCGGCCTGATGAGAAGGCTCTTGGTACGTCGTTGGACGCCTCGGATCGGCGTGGGATGGTGCATAGACGGTGTATCGCCACTCCTCGGTCTGCGGGGAAGTCCGGGCGGGCGAACGGGTCCAGGTCGCGTCCGACCCCGACCGGCCGTCGACTTGGGGGCGGCACTTGCCTTGAGGTCGATTGCCGACAATCGTTGCCTTGGTGCCAACACCTCAGACCCGATTTGCGAAAAGCGGAGATGTCTACATCGCGTATCAGGCTCTCGGGGATGGACCGATCGACCTTGTCTACGTTCAGGGGGCATTCACCCATCTCGACGTGATGTGGGAGCTGCCCGCGTTCCGCCACTTCTGCGAGCAGCTTGCGCAGTTCACGCGACTCATCTGGTTCGACAAGCGCGGGATGGGACTTTCGGAGCGGGTGACAGCTGCCCCGCTCGAGGTCAGGATGGACGACGTTCGAGCGGTGATGGACGCCACGGACTCTGCTCGTGCGATCCTTCTCGGAGAGTCCGAGGGCGGTCCGCTCTCGATGCTGTTCGCTGCGGCGCATCCCGAACGGACGCGCGCATTGGTCCTGTGCGGCGCAGAGGTGAGAGAGGAGAGGGACGACGCGTGGCCGTGGGGGGAGTCGACGAGCGAGGAGTTTGAGCGCAGCATCGCGACGCTCGCGGAACGCTGGGGTCCGTCCAGCAAGCTCATCGACTACCTGGCGCCAAGCCTCGCGACTGATCCATTCGCACGGGATTGGGTCGGTCGGCTGCTCGTCAACGCTGGGACGCCGAACTCAGCCGAAGCCTTCATCCGAATGGCGTTCGGCATCGACGTGCGCGACATCGTTCCAACGATCCGCGTGCCCACGCTCATCATCCACCGTTCGGACGACCAGCTCTGCAGCGTCGAGAATGGACGATTCCTCGCACGCTCGATCCCGGACTCAACGTATGTCGAGCTCGCCGGGGCCGACCACGCCCCTTGGTCCGGTGAGGGGGTAGTCGAGGAGATCCGGGAGTTCGTCACGGGTGTTCGCGAGCCGCAGGAGCCCGATCGGATCCTCGCGACAGTTCTCTTCACCGACATCGTGGGATCAACCGAGCGGGCCGCCGATCTCGGCGACCGACGTTGGCGAGAGCTCCTCGCCGCGCATCATCGAGTGGTTCGAGGTGAACTGGCGAGATTCCGTGGCCGCGAGATCGATACCGCCGGCGACGGCTTCCTCGCCGCCTTTGACGGACCTGCCCGAGCGCTGCGTGCCGCCCAATCGATCGTCGACTCAGTCGTCCCACTCGGTATCGAGGTACGTGCCGGCGTGCACACCGGTGAGTGCGAGGTCGTGGGCAGTGACCTCGTCGGAGTCGCGGTTCATATCGGCGCAAGGGTGGCCGCGCTCAGTGGGGCGTCGGAGGTGCTTACGACGAGCACGGTCAGAGACTTGGTCGCCGGATCTGGTCTCAACTTTGAGGACCGAGGTACGCGGGCGCTAAAAGGTCTCTCGGAGGAGTGGCACCTTTACGTTCTGGCGTAGCCGACATCATGGAGCTGCGATCGGCAGATCGGCGTGTGCGGTCGTGCCAGTTTTGATGGTGAACCCGGTGGGTGTTTGGTTGGTGATGGTGATCTGGCCGGATGCCCAGCTGAAGGGTGCGGCGATGGTGCAGGTCGGGTTGATCATCGGGTGGCTGGGATCGAACTGGACTTGTTGCGAGGTGGCGTCGGCGGCAGATCGGCGCTACGCCCCGGTCGGGGATGGTGCTCGCTAGCGGCAAACGGCATCGAGAAACGCCTTCGCCTCCCGCCGCGAGCCGAGCACGTGCACCGCCGTGTGAGACCCGTGCCGCAAGATCTCGGAGCGTGCGTACGCAGGTTCTGAACGGCGGTTGCGCCAAATCCTTCCAACGCCGCCCCACTCGTCGCGCAAGCGTCGGTTGACCGAGTCCTCACAACCCTCGGGCATCTTGCCAACGGGCTTGCGAAGCCCCCGCACCAACGCGCGACTCGCGCACAACCACCAAGGAGTATCGAGAAAGACGACGGTTTCCGCGTGTTCGAGCCGGAGTGCAAGCGTCTCGTTGTAATTGCCGTCGATGATCCAAGCCTCGCCAGCGAGCAGCGCGCGTTGCCGTTCTCGCCACTCGTCGTCCGACGGTCGCACCCAGTCCGGCTTCCAGTAGTGGACGTCGAGGTGAATCACCGGCAAACCAGTCCTTGCCGCGAGCGCACGTGCGAACGTGCTCTTCCCGGACCCCATCATCCCGTCGACGAGTACGCGGTGGCCGATGATCCGAGGCGCACCGTTCATGGCGCACGAGTATGCCAAAGGCGCCGAGCAAGACTTGCCCGCTCGGCGCTCGGTATCGCCAATGACGAACGAGCGTCCCCGCACCCGCAACCCACCACGCTGTTTGAGCGACACACCACTCGGATCTGCTGGCGATGGTGCATGGAATGGTGCATCTCCGCCCCGGCGGTGCGACTCAGTCCCGGCGATCGGGAAGACCCAGTTGGATCCACGTGCTCAAGGGCCCGACGCCTCATCACGTAAGACAGGGTGACACCACGTGGATTGCGTGCTCTGATGGAGTCGCAGCGGGCTGGCATTGGATGCCGATCGCACTCCTCCACGCCGCCGATGGCGATCTGTTCGAGGAAGCCCTTGTGGAAGGAGCGTCCTCGGCCGGACACGCCGGTGTTCGGATTGCACAGTCGACGACATCCATCCATCCGGTCGTTGATGCTCTTGGAAAGGCCGTCGGACCTCCTTGGCAGAAAGACCACAAGGTGGCGGCAATGGCGGCACTCATGCTTCTCCGTTGTGCGAAATTGGCGACGCAGTCATCTCTGCCACGAATCTTCGGCTCTAGGCGGGTCACTCGGGATCCCGCGATTGAGTCTGGCGACGTGCTTGGCCGGCCGAGAGCTCTACGCCCAGCCGGCACCTCGGCCGAGAAACAAAGTGTCGTCGTCCACGAAGCAAAGCAAGTTTCCGTCTGGATCTGAGCAATAGAAGGACCGCTCCCCCCACGCCTGGGTTTCGAGTGCCGTCAGATTCTGGGCTCCAAGGTCCTTCGCACGCCCATACGCTGCGTCCACGTCACCCGTACACAAGTACAGGTGCTCCGGTATCGAGCGAAAAGGGCCGAGCGGCTCGACCTTCCAGTCGATGATTGCCAGGATCACATCTCCGCAGTGAAAGTAAATGCGGCTCGGCACAGTGTCGTCAGCGTCCATGCCGAGCAGTCGCTCGTAAAATGCGCGCGACGCAGAAATGTCCGATGCTGGGATCGCAATCCGGAAGATCCGCAAGAAGCATGTCCCCCTCTCGAACCCGAGCGAGATGTCCGATCGGAGCGCGAGACTGAACCTACCACTCTGTTTGAACGACCCAAATGCCGAACCAAGGGTTGCCAGACTCTCTTAGAGCTCGGCGGAAGTGCCGCGCTGGGGGGAACTCAACCGCGCCACACGCCGTGTCCCCATCCCTGGTCGGGGACACGTCTGTCGACCAGATCAGCGACTCTTCTTCGGAGGAGCATTCCTCCCCGCAAGGAGGAGCCATTCGATCATGAGATCGTCGTCTGCGACGTCCGAGTCTGAGAACGTGATGTAGCTCTTGCTCGGAGGATCTTCTGGGGCGTGGCGAAGTGGCGCGGCACCAGGTCGGGAGAGCGCCCGCTCCTGATCAGGCGCGAACAGCTTGATCCCGAAGCCTCCAGGCGAAAGCGAGACGAAGGTTCGACCGTCCGCGTAGCCAGTGAAGCCGCCCATCATCGGGCGAGTGGTGACCTCGAAGGGCAGTTGCTCCGCCAGTTCGTCGAGTCTTGCCAAGAGTATGCGTGGATCATGGACTGCCACGATGACCCCCTTCTCGTCAGGCT
This sequence comes from Acidimicrobiaceae bacterium, assembly GCA_003162395.1. Lineage (GTDB taxonomy): Bacteria > Actinomycetota > Acidimicrobiia > Acidimicrobiales > RAAP-2 > Palsa-459. Next base: position 8,039 of record PMON01000032.1, on the reverse strand, counting down.
GAGAACGTAACTCGCCCTTGTCACACGGAATCAGGAGATGGCAGGGACGAAAGACCGCCGCCTCCTGGCGATCGGGGACGGGCGGAGCCGCTCAGTCTCCTGCCGTCTCAGGGGCTAATAGCTTCCAGTGCCCCTCGGAGACGACTTCGACGCTACCGTCGGTCACTTTTGATGGGAGCGCCTGAGGAACGGTCGATCCTCAGCGCCCGCCCGCCTTCTCTGAGGTAGGCAAAGAGGTACTACCTCGAGATGTGAGATGCGCTTGAGACATCACTTCGTATGGTGGAGACGATGGTCTGGTCGAGACGATGGGACTTGCACCCACGACCCCCCTCCTTGCCGGCCACCATCTTGTGCGACTCGGCTGCCAGGTGTAGGACAACGACCCGGACATCGGTTGCAAGGAGTTGACCATGCAGCTCAGGCATAAGACGGCTGTCGTCTACGGGGCGGCGGGCATGATCGGCAGCGTTGTTGCCCGCACCTTTGCTCGGGAGGGTGCGCACGTGCACCTCGTTGGCCGCACCGCGAACAAGCTCGATGCAGTGGCCGCGCAAATCCACGCCGCTGGCGGCGTTGCCGAGACAGCTGTAGTCGACGCATTCGATCGCACAGCTGTGGACGCCCATGCTGCGTACCTTGGTGCCGCGGCCGGAGGTATCGACATTTCCTTTAACGCCATAGCCGTCGACGTGGAGCAAAACGTCCCCCTGGTCGACATGCCGACTGAGGACTTCATCGATCCAATTGACGGCCTGTGCCGGACACACTTCATCACCGCCACGGCCGCGGCGCGTCAAATGATGAAGCGCGGCTCTGGGGTGATCATTGTCCTCTCGGCCACATCCGCCAAGGAGTGGCGTCACGAGATGGGGGGCTTCAGCCCTGCCTGCGCGGCGATCGAGGCGATGACCCGAAGTCTCGCTGGCGAGGTGGGTCGGAAGGGGGTCCGAGTGGTCGGAATCAGGACGAACCTCAACCCTGAGACGATCGGCCTCACCGACGACGACGTGCCGGAGCTGGTCAGGGACACCATTCTCGGCCGCCTCCCGCGGCTAACCGAATTGGCCGGAACGGCCGTCTACCTGGCCTCGGACGCGGCGGCGGCCGTCACCGGGGTGGCTATCAACATGAGCTGCGGGGCGGTTTTCGGCTAGCAACTCACTTGGATCCTCATTCGTCATCGCTCCGATTTTCGCTAGCGGTGGGCAGTCTTCGATTGTGACGGCGCGCATCACGTGACGTGAGACATTTCGCCTGATCAAGCGCCGCCCTGGGACAGGAACTATGGCAGGCATCGTGACGCCGCGGAGTCGGGGACTTGAGCTGGGCGGTCCCGGCTCACTCAGCCGACAAGTCCGACTTTCCCTCGCCACCAATTTCAACCTCGCGAACCGGTGCCTCCGGCTGCAACATCGATTGCCGTCTCATACTCACCCAACGTGATCCGCACGAGACCGGTTTCGAATTCAGCCCTGGCATTCTCAGCGGGATCGATCTGCGGTAGCACGGCGCTCATCGAGATCGGCGGGTCCCATTCCTCGACCCAGCTCAGCAAGACGCCGACGGTCGAATCGCCTGGGAACCGCCGCGCTTCAACAGAGCTCCATTCATGGGCTGGTGAAGCAACCTCGGCGCGAGCGACAAACTGCCGCAACGGCGCACCGAGATACACGAGAACGACGTCGCCCTCTTCGAGCGCTTCGCGGTGCCGCTCGTTGAGATCGATGCCCCACATTCCGACGCGTAGGCAGTCATTAGCCCGTTCGAGCAGTGGTCGAAGGTCCGTTGAGTCACTGTCGGTGAAGTTAAAGATGTAGTACGCCGCCGCAAGAACCTACTGCGAGGCAATGTCCACGGTGCGTAGCGACCATCAACCTGGCGCTGGGGCGCTGCGGTAGGACTCAGTGCTCGAACGGCAAGATCGATGACCTGCCTGAACGCAGCCAAGGTCAAGCTTGTCGAACCCTGTCCGTGCGGAAGCGGGATCAAGTCCAAGTTCTGCTGCAAGCAGCCGCACGAGTACGTCGACATTCGCGTGCTGCCGCTCGAACTCTGCCAGAGCGTCGTCCACGACCTGGTCAGCACCAGCGAGGCCGAGATGCGCGACCTCTTCGATCAGATACGTTCCCGAGCTCGACGCGTCGCTCCAGGTGCGTCTCGGAGGGATCATCACGCCGGAGATCGAGCGTGCGATCCACGCACTCCGGTGCGCCGACAATGAAGAGTTCGACCGCGCCCTCGACACAGTCGTGCCGTCCGTCGACACACTCGAGCGGCGCGTCGAGCTGGCCGAAGCCGTGATCACACTGTGGGACCAGGGACCCATTCCGGCCGCGCTCGCCGCGGCGGTCTTCTCTCTCGACCGCGAGAGCTCGACGTTCTTCCTCTCGACAGTCGCCGAGTCGATCGCGGTGCTGGCTGGCGACAAGCGCACCCCGGCCGGACTCCTGGTGGCGGAGCGATAAGCCACGTCCTCCTGAGGGGCAGACGACTCCGTCACCTAATGGTGCGCGCTCTAAGTCGCCGCCCGATGGATCAAGACTTCGAGATGGAAGCCACGAGCCCGTACGACCCTCGATGCACGGCCACGATGGACTCCTGGTCCGGGCCTTCCCTCGAGGCAGCACACCGTCTGGTGGTAGGGATCAAACCAGTCAGTGTGATACCGGATGCAGTGCCTCTCTTGGATCTCGACATCTTGGCTGTAGGCATCTGCAACGTCCTGGGCCGAGACGCCCTGGACGTCGTGTCGGTCGAGGTAGATGGGCACAGAGGAAATGCCTAGCGCGTGGCAGGCTCAATGTTCTGATTGACGTGGAAGAAGTTGGCCGGGTCGAACCGAGCTTTCACCTGGGACAGACGGTCGTAGTTCCCCAGGTACGACGCGCGGACGCGATCGCCTCCCTCATCCATCATGAAATTGATGTAGGCACCACCGGCCGATGTCGGATGAAGGTCTGCCCAGTACTGCTTGGTCCAGTCCGTGATGAGCTTGGCGTTGGATGGGTCCGGGTCGACGCCCACGATCACGCCGGCCCAGCCCCCGTCGCGGTATGCGAACGCCGTCGCGTCGTCGGGAACCCGAGCTGCGGCACCGTCGATCGGGTACAGGTGCATCGTTGAGTGGCCGGTCGGCAGCTCGCTGCCGTACTTGACGTGCACGTCGATCGCACGATCCGAGATCTCCTTGAAGAAGTCGGCTCGCCAGTACCACTGAAGGCCGGCAGGGTAGAGCGCGTCAAAGGCGCTCTGGAGCACCGAGAACGGCATCTCGCCGAGTCCAACCATGAGCGGGCTACCGAACTCTCGAATCGGGGCGAGGATCGCGTCGGCCTTCGCGTGCGCTCCGGTGTAGCACCAGACGATCACGCACGACTTGCGCCCCCAGAGCTCCTCTGGGAACGGCGGCGCAGGTGGGATGGTGATGAGCCCGATCCAACCGCTCAGCTCCTCGGGGAGCGCGGGCAGGAGCTCTCGGTACCACCGCATCACCGCTTTGGTGTCCGCGAAGTCGTACAGCACGGGGCCGCCGATTATCGTGCCGTGCTCGCCGATCTCGTGACATGCAAAGCGGAAAGACGTGACGACGCCAAAGTTCCCACCGCCGCCGCGCAGCGCCCAGAAGAGGTCTGGCTCCTCCTGACTGCTCGTGGTGACGACCGAGCCGTCGGCCAGCACCACCTGTGCGGAGAGCAGGTTGTCGATCGTGAGTCCGAACCGCCGCGTCAAGTACCCGATTCCACCTCCAAGCGTCAGGCCACCGACGCCAGTTGACGACAGGAATCCGGAAGGCGTGGCCATCCCGTGCTCGCCGGTCGCCCCGTCGACGTCGGACCAGGTACATCCCCCGCCCACCTGGACCGAGTGCTCCGCTGGGTCTACCACCACGTTGCGCATCGGCGACAGATCGATGACCAGCGCGTCATCCCATACGCCGAGGCCGCCGGCATTGTGCCCGCCACCCCGCACTGCCACTTCAAGGCCCGCCTCGCCGGCGAATCGGACGCAGGCGACCACGTCTTCCACCGATGCGCACCGTGCCACCGCTGCCGGGCGGCGATCGATCATGCCGTTGTAGACCGCTCTCGCCTCGTCATAGTCGGCGTCGCCGGGGACGACGACGTTGCCGCGAAGTGACTCGTTCAACTTCTCAACTCCAGGCCCAGTGGTCTGCCGACTTGTCATGCGTGTTCCCCCCGGTTCGGCACCCTCGACTTCGAGCGTGTTCGGTCAGCAGCCACCCTACGAATCCAGCGTTCGCCAGACGTTCGCGTCAGGAAGGCGCCCCGCGAACGCCGAGCGTCGCAAGGTCTGCCTCGCACCTTGCCGCCAACGCCGCCGCAGCCTGCGAGTCGGCGAGGGCGAGTCCCTCGTTGAGCAGCGCATAGGCCCGGGACCCCTGCTCCAAGGAGGCCCGTTGGCGGAGGATCTCGGGCAGCCACCACACGTCGTCGTGCTGCTCGGCCTCGACCTGCGCGGCGTCGAGCACGGCCCGGGCCTCCTCGCGCTCGCCGCATCCTATGAGGGTCTCCCCCAGGAGCGAGAGCCAGTAAGCCATCCGCGCGTAGGCGCCCTGTGCTCGGAGCGAGCTGATTCCGAGACGGATCTGTGACGCGCCTCTCGCTCCCCCGGTCCCCCATCCGTCGAGTATGAGACCCCACTCTCCGTAGTAGGCGAACTCATGGCGGCGGCACAGCGCACGGAGCTCCGCGACGGTCTGTTTGAGGGCGTCGACGTCACCTCGGAGTTGGTCGGTAATCGCCGCGTACGCAAGGGAAACCACCAGGCTGTACGGCTGATCCACGCGCCTCGCACGCTGCACCGCACGCGCCGATCGGGCCAGGGCGTCGTCCTCCATGCCCAGCAGCCACGTCGGGTGGGCCGACCACGCGAGGGCGTGCACCTCGGGCCGTATGCCCAGCACGAGGGCAGGCGCGCCGGTCGACAGCGTCGACGCGATGTCGAAGTGCTTGACGGCAACTTCGAACTTCCCAAGGCTCGTTGCGGAGCCCGCGAACGCGAAGTGGGCCTGACCAGCCAGATTCAAGTCGTCACCGACGTTCGGTACTGTCGAAGGGCTTCTCCAAAGGCGAAACATGGAGGAGTTCGAGTCCCTGCGCGACTCTCCGGTGCAAGAGCCACTGCCGAGCTGAACTGACTGAGGAATATGCGACGTCCCGCAGGAGGTCGTGCGAAAAGTCGTACTGGGCGTCCCGCTCAATGAAGATCCTCTGGTGCCAGAGTTCGTCTACTGCCGCGACCAGCGAGTCCGAGTCCAGGTCACTCGCCTCCTGCAGGAGGTCAAGGGTAAAGTTCCTCCCGATCGCGGCCGCCAGGTGGGCCACCTCCTGTGCATTGGGCGACGTTTCTTCTAGCCGTCTGTGTAGGACGCCTCCCATGTCGGCGACTGCAATCGGATCGGACCGTCCGCTCAAACGCTGACTCTGCGCCGCCTCAACAACGAAGAGAGGAAAGCCTCCGGTCGCGGCGTGAAGCAGCTCTTTGTCCGGCTCCAGCAGGGCGCGACCCATCAACTGTGAGGCGAGTGCGGCGGTGTCAGCTGTCTCAAGCGGCGCTAGCTCCAGCCGGGAGGTCGATCCTCCTGACCTGAGCGCTCGGACAGTGGCAGCAACTTCTCGGTTGTCGCTGAGTGCGTCGGACCGCGCCGTGGCTGCGACCAGCAGGCGGGAGTCGGTGCCGAAGCGGAGCAGGTAGGCGAGCCATGTGACCGTCTCCTGGTCGCACCACTGCAGGTCGTCGAGCACCAGGAGCGTGGGCCGCCCAGTTGACAGCGTCGCGCGAGCCAAGCCCTCGAAGAACTGGATCCGAGCCCACGAGTTGCCCTCCGGCTGCAGCGTGAGATTTGACGTGGCTCGGCTCCCCATGGGGGATCCCGACTCGCGTTCAATGAGGCGAGCAACTTCAATTCGCCATTCGGGTTCCAGCGAGGCGGTTGTCGACCGGATCTCGGGACAACGTAGCCATTCCGCAACCGGTGCGAACGCGACACCGCCCGGTTGGCCAAAGCACCGCGCCGACGCCACGACGGCACCCTCAGCGGCGACAAAGGCGGCGAGTTCAGCTACCAATCGTGTCTTGCCAACCCCAGGGTCTCCCGTAACCAGGGCAAGATGACTCTCCCCTGCGTCGGCAACCCGCCAGCGACTGATAAGGACTTCGAGTTCGCGATCTCGACCGACAAACGCTGCTTGGGCTCGCCTCGAAGGGACATGATCTGTGCCATTGAGCATCGCCTGTCCCGAAGACTGCTTGGACTGCTTGAGAAGCGTCTCGACGATCGCCGTCGTAGCAGGATCGGGACTCACACCGAGCTCACGCTCCAAGAGCGTGAAGCACCGGTGGTACGTGCTCACTGCCGCGGCTCGATCTCCGAGCTCGATCTCTAGCTCCATGAGCGACTGATAGCCGACTTCTTCAAGTGGCATCAGCTGGATTCGCCGACGCGCAGCGTAGCGAGCCCTCCCGAGCTCGCCGAGCTCCCGAAGTGCTCGCACGACCGCGTCGCTGAGGTCGATGCACTCTTGTAGGAGTTCCGCTCCTGCCTCGAGCGCCCACTGGTCCATGAAGCCCGGCATGAACTCACCCCGGTACTCGCCGATTGCGGCTTCCGCATGGAGAAGCCACTCTTCTGGCTCGCCAGATGCCATGGCACTCTCGGCTGCGAGGCGTTCTCTCTCGAATGTCCGAACGTCGACACGACAGGACGGAGCATCCCGCCAGGTGAGGGTGGCGGGCTGGATGTCAAGTGATGGATCGCCGGCGAGCGACACCCGCAGGTTGTGCAGTTCACGACGCAGATTCGTTCGCGCCTGTGACTCCGTCGACTCCGGCCAGAAGAGCTCGGCAAGGCGGCTGCGGTGTTGCGAAACTCCAGCATGTACTACAAGAAACGCCAGCAACTCCATAGAGCGAGATGACAAGGATGGCGAGCACTCGTCACGCTCGTCGGTCACACGTCGATCGCCCAGGAAGCGGACGTCCAACACGATTCATCCCCCAAGCCCCGTCCCTTCGGAATCCTATATTCGAGATGCGTCGACTCCAGCTCGTATGCTGAGCGCGAGCTCACGGCACCGGCACCCGTCTTCTGTGGCACTGGGTTTCCGCCCGCAACCCCCCTGTTGTCGAAGTTGTCGGGGAGTGCCCACCCATCTCTTTGCTCATGTTTCACCTGATCGGGTGCAGTTGGACGGCTCGCTAACTCAACCCAACGTGGGCGCGTGGTACATAAATGGGGTATGAACCCACCCGGAGCTCGATTGCTGTGTTTTGCATATCAATATCTCGCCTAATCAACGGCGCTTCCCAGCGTGGCGACGATGGTGGAGACGATGGTGGAGACGATGGGACTCGAACACACGACCCCCGGCTTGCAAATACGCGCGATCCGGACGATCGCGAATAGTGACGAACGTCATGTCCACCTCGAACCTTGACGTCGTCTCAACGTTACGACTCACGGAATCGATCGGGCCCTGCCGTCGACCACTGGTAGCCAGCGGCGAGCCAAACCCGGGTGTTCGACGCGGCCGGAAAAGCGTCAGCTGGTGTGCCAAGAACCCATTGGATCGATCGACGCGGAGTGGTAAGACTCTCCGCTAACCCGATCGCTGGGTGTAGGGAGGGCAGCAATGAGTGTCTGGCGGCCGCTAGTCGTAGTCACGGCTCTATTAGTCGTGGCGACAACGGAGATGCCTGCGACGGCGTGGGCCAACGGACGGCCATCGGGAAGTGGCCACGTCATCAACGAGTCACTCGTCGGCGACCGACCGTCCGTTGCAAGCAGTGTGTGGGGGACGGACACGACCGGGGCGCTCAACAGCAGCACGTCGACCACGACCAGCTATCCGAGCCTGAGCCCGACGGGCGCTGGGGAGTTGTACTTCGGGTACTCCTACGTCGCCCACACCGCCTCGGCCGGCTCCACCCCGGGGTTCAGTTATGCCACCACGGCCGAGCACAACGAGGTCGCCTGGAACACCAACGTCTCGTCACCCAACGCCTATCAGCCCACC
>PMON01000062.1 GCA_003162395.1 Acidimicrobiaceae bacterium | reverse complement strand
ACCTTGCCGGCGGCGGTGGCGTGACCCACGCTGCTGCGCCCGAGTCGCGTGAGGCTGACCACGCTCGAGGCGGAGGGGATGAAATCGACGGTGACCGCCTCGGCGTGGCCGGGCAGCGACAGCGTCGCCGTCTCGCCGGTGTCCGCGACCAGGCGCGCGAGCAACGGGCGCGCGAGCTCGCGCACGTCGAGGAGGACCAGCTTCGGTGTCGCGCAGAGCTCGAGGAGCTCACCGTGCAGCTCGAGGCGGCGGTCGCTTCGGCACGCAGCGACGAGGACGACCTCGCGGCCACGACCGAGGCGCTGCCCGGGCTGGCCGACGCCGCGTCCCGCGCCTCGGAGCGCGCCGGATGGGCGAGCCAGGCCAAAGAGACGATCGAGGCGAAGCAGGCCCGCGTGGCGACGCTCACGAACGCCCTCGCCCTCTCGGAGGCGTCGCTCGACGAGCGGGCCGACGTGCTCGACGCGAAGCTCGACGAGGTCGAGCGTCGGCTGACCGGACACGCCGCAGAGCGCGAGGAGGCGAGCCTCCGACGCCGCCGGCTCGAGTCCGACCTTGCCGCCCTCGACGCGCTGGCCGGCGTCGTTGCGACCGTCTCGGTCCAGGTCGACGCGGCGCACGTGACCGTGTCGGACGACTACCGGCTCCAGCTCGAGGCCGCCCGCGCAGGCGGGGAGCGCCTCGAGTCGCTGCGTCGAGAGCGCGCCGACGCTGACGCGACGCTCGCGGAGTCCAACGAGCGCGAGCGCGAGCTCGAGGTCGAAGCGACCGGCATCGCCGCGCGCATTGAGGCGCTCGTCGAGACGGTTCGCCGCGAGCTTGGCGTCGAGCTCGGCGCGATCATCGGGGCGGAGCGCCCCGAGCTCGACGAGTCGTCCTCGCCCGAGCGGCGTGCCGAGGAGCTCGCCTCGCGCCTTGGGGACCTCGGACCCATCAATCCACTCGCGCTCGAAGAGCTCGTCGTGCTCGAAGAGCGCCACCGCGACCTCGACACCCAGGTCGCCGACGTTCGGAATGCACGACGCGAGCTCCAAGAGGTGGTGCGCACGCTCGACGAGGAGATCATGTCGACGTTCGCGAGCGCCGCCGCGGACGTCAACGAGCATTTCAGCGATCTCGTGGGCACGCTGTTCCCGGGGGGCCAGGGGCGCCTCACGCTGACGGATCCCGACGACCTGCTGCACACCGGCGTCGAGATCGAGGTGCGGCCGGCGGGTCGCAACGTCCGGCGCGTCTCGTTGCTGTCCGGCGGCGAGCGATCCCTCGCCGCGCTCGCGTTCCTCTTCGCCGTGTTCCGCTCGAGGCCGTCGCCGTTCTACCTCATGGACGAGGTCGAGGCCGCGCTCGACGACGTGAACCTCCACCGCTTCTTGGGGCTCATCGACGAGTTCCGCGATGAGGCGCAGCTCGTGATCGTCTCGCACCAAAAGCGGACCATGGAGGCGGCCGACGCCCTCTATGGCGTGACCATGGCGCCCGGTGGGTCGTCACAGGTGGTGAGCCAAAAGGTCGAGCGGACGACGGCGTCGGCGTGAGCGCCGTCGTTGTGTGGCTGCTCATCGCGATCGGCGTCATCGTCGTCGCGGGCGCGGCCACGATGCTCGTGCGAGCCGGGCGCGCCCGGTCGATCGAGCCGAGACAACGGCCGCCGCTCGAGCCGAGCACGCCACCGCCGCTCGTCGCGCCGCCCCTCGAGGTGGAGGCCGCAGCGGTGGCCGTGGAGGCGGTCGCCGCACCGACGCTCTCGACGCAGCTCACCGCCGCGCGTTCGCTGTTCGACCGCGTGCGCGCGCTCCGAGGACGCAGCTCGGTCGGTGCCGCGGAGCGAGACGAGATCGAAGAGGCACTCCTGCGAGCCGACGTCGGGACCTCGACGGCGACCGCGGTCCTCGAGGCGGTCTCCGCCGCGGCAGCGGCCATGACGATGGGGCCCGACGGTGTGCCCGGCGCGCTGCGCCGCGAGCTCCTCGAGCTGCTCGGGCCGCCGACCGCACCGCTCTCGACGAAGGTGGACGCCGACCGCGTCGCGGTGTGGCTCTTCGTCGGCGTGAATGGCGTCGGCAAGACGACGACGATCGGAAAGCTCGCCGCGGCCGAGGCCGCCAAGGGCAACAAGGTCCTGCTCGCCGCGGCCGACACCTTCCGCGCCGCGGCTGCCGACCAGCTGCAGGCATGGGCCGCGCGCGTCGGTTGCGACGTCGTGCGCGCCGACGAGGGTGCGGACCCCGGCGCGGTCGTCCACGACGCGCTGCATCGAGCCGCGTCACGCGGCATCCCGCTCGTGCTCGCCGACACGGCCGGGCGGCTCCACAACAAGGCGAACCTGATCGAGGAGCTGAAGAAGATCCGGCGTGTCGCGGATCGCGCCCCGGGCCAGGTGACCGAGGTGCTCTTGGTCCTCGACGCGACGACCGGGCAGAACGCGATCAGCCAGGCACGGGAGTTCTCCGACGCCGTCGGCGTGACGGGCATCGTGCTCACCAAGCTCGACGGCACGGCTCGGGGCGGTGTCGTGCTCGCGGTCCAGCGAGAGCTCGGCCTGCCGGTCCGGCTCGTCGGGGTGGGGGAGCGCGCCGAGGACCTCGTCGCCTTCGACCCAGAGGATTTCGTGGAGGCACTGCTCGGCGACTGACGCGCGCGGGGTTCGCGTAGCCTCCGAGCGCGATGTTCGACGCGCTCGCCCAGCGGCTGGACCGGATCACCTCTTCGCTCAGGAGCCGCGGCAGGATCTCGGCCGAGGACCTCGACGAGGCGCTTGGCGAGATCCGCGCGGCGCTCATCGACGCCGACGTGGAGCTGTCCGTCGTCCGATCGTTCCTCGACGGCGTGCGGGATCGCTGCCAGCTCGAGTCGCTCTCCATGAGCCTCACGCCCGGCCAGCAGGTCGTGAAGGCGGTCAACGACGAGCTCGTCAGGGTGCTGGGTGGCGAGCCGCTCGCCATCACCTACGCCTCGCGGCCGCCGACCGTGGTGCTGCTCGCGGGGCTCCAGGGCTCCGGCAAGACGACCGCGGCGGCGAAGCTCGCGATGTGGTTCAAGTCCCAGGGCCGCGCCCCGCTGCTCGTCGCGGCCGACCTGCAGCGCCCGGCGGCCGTCGAGCAGCTCCGGGTCCTCGGGGGCCAGGCGGGCGTGCCGGTCTTCACGAAGGCGACCGACCCCATCGACGTCGCGGTCAGCGGCGTCGCCGAGGCCGAGCGGGTCGGGCGCGACGTCTGCATCATCGACACGGCGGGGCGGTTGTCGATCGACGACGCGCTGATGGGCGAGGTGCGCACGATCTCGTCGCGCACCTCGCCGCACTACACGTTCCTCGTCATCGACGCGATGACGGGCCAGGACGCGGTCGGCACCGCCAAGCGCTTCGATGAGGCACTCGCCCTCGACGGGGTGATCGTCACCAAGCTCGACGGCGACGCGCGCGGTGGCGTCGCCCTCTCGGTGCGCACGGTGGTCGGCAAGCCCATCGTGTTCGCCTCGGTTGGCGAGCGCCTCGCCGACCTCGACCTCTTCTACCCCGATCGCATGGCGAGCCGCATCCTCGGCATGGG
>PMON01000033.1 GCA_003162395.1 Acidimicrobiaceae bacterium | reverse complement strand
ACGTCGATCACCTGGCAGAAGATCGTGGCCGAGACCATGACCGAGACGTTGTCCTTGGTGATGACCGCCTGCTGGTCGCCGACCTGGGGGAACTCTCGCATGTCGACCTTCTCGAGCTGGTCGACGAACGGCGTGATGATGGCCAGCCCGGGCTGGCGGATCGATCGGAACTCGCCAAGGCGCTTGACGACGCCCACGCTGCCCTGCTGGATGACCTTGACGGCGCTCTTGACGAACAGGAGCGCCCCTCCGATGACGACGACTCCGACCACGACCTCGACGATCGCGGCTCCGGCTGACGCAAGGATCACGTTGGCTCCCCTTCTAGAACATTTGGCCCGGGCGCGACCTTATGCCCCGTTGGAGGGGTAGACGACGAGGAGGCCCCGGTCGATATCGGCGACCACGACGTCGGTGCCCTGGGCGATCACGAGGTCGGGATCGAGCGGGATCGCCAGCCACTGCTCGCCGCGGGCGCGGACGGTGCCCGGCTGGTGCTTCCCGTGGATCGCCTTGGTCACGAGCGCGGTCTCGCCGATGAGCCCTTGCACACCGCTTCTCATCGAGGCGTCCTCCCGCGGGCGTCGACGTCGCGTCGACGTCGCGTCGAACCGCGCCTCAACTATATGACGGGTGGCGCGAATCCCGATTTACGCGTCGCTAGGCCCAGCCGCGAGCCGTGCCACACTCGACGAGGTGACCGCGACGCCTGGCTGGTATCCCGACCCGAGCGGCACCGGCGCCGTGCGGTACTTCGACGGCACGGGCTGGACCGAGCACGTCGCGCTGCCCCCGCCGGTGGTCGCACCGCTGTGGAAAGGGGCACGGCTGGGGCGACCGCCGCTCGGCCCCGGCTCGATCGCGAGCCCGGGCCGACGCCTCGCGGCACGGCTGCTCGACCAGTTGATCGTCCTGCCGGTGCTGATCGTGCTCCTGGTCGTCCTGCTGGCCGGGTTCGCCCACGAGATCGCCGGGTGGACCAACGACCCGTCGAACCAGGCCGCACCGGTCGTGGGCATCGTGGCATTCGAGCTCTCGATCTTCGCGATCCTCCTCATCTATCTCGTGTGCTCGTTCCTCTACGAGGCGCTCACGACCGTGCGCTGGGGCCGGAGCCCAGGCAAGGCGATCATGTCGATCCGGCCCATTCGCGCCGATGGCTCCTCGCTCAGCGCCGGGCGCGCCTTCGGTCGGGCCGGCGCGTTCCACGTGGCCGCGTTCATCCAGCTGCTCCAGATCCTGGACGCGCTGTGGTGCATCTGGGACGAGGACGCCCAGTGCCTCCACGACAAGGTGTGCGACACGCTGGTCGTGAGCGATGACTGAGCAGCTAGCGCGTCAGCTTCCCGCTCGCCCGACCGGACCGTGGGCCGACGCGGCCCAGGTCCCGAGCTGGCGGATCGCCTCGTCCTCGTCGAGCGCCGCGGCGGCTTGGAGGTCAGCCGCGCTCGCCCACTGCGGAAACGGCGTCTCGTGGTTGACGTGGTGCCCCGATGCCGTGTGCTCTTGATCCACCCTCGCGAGACGCTCGGTTGCGAGCCGTGCCGCCGCCGCGATGAGCGCGGGCCAGAGCCGGCGGTGCACGAGCGTCACCTTGCCGTTCACCGCGCGGCAGACGAGGACGTCCTCGTCTGCCGTCACGTCCTCGAGCACCGCGTAGATCTCGTGTCCCTTCGGATGGCCCCACCAGCTGCCCACGATCGGCTCGCCCGCGATCGCCTCGGTCATCCGCGGGACTGGACCCTTGGCCGCCACGAGCACCACGCCGTGCTCCCGGACGAACGCACGTGCGCCATCGGCGTCCATGGTCTCGCTCACCGGCTCGTCGCTTGGCACGTCATGTCGTGGGCGGGCTCGCCCCCGGCGGGAAGTTGCCCAGCTCTGCACCCACGGTCTTGCCGATGTTGGACACGTGCAGGTGGATCTCGTCGAGCAGGTCGGTCGCGCGCTTCACCTGCTGGGTGAGCACCGTGTTCTCACCGATCAGCTTCTTGATGTCGTCGGTGTTGCGCTCGGTGTGCAGCGCGATCTCCGATGCGATCCCGTCGGACCGCTTCGCCGCGATGAGCAGGGCCGCGGCCTGGACGCCGGCGAGCATCGAGAGGAACAGGTTGAGCAGGATGTACGGGTAGGGATCGAAGGCCTTGTGATTCGAGACGTGCGCCAGGACCAGCGAGTTGACGATGACCCAGATGCCCATCACGGCAAAGAAGGAGCCCACGAAGGGCCATGAGCCCATCGCGTTTCGCATCCGGTCCGCGGACCGCTCCCCGAGGGTCAGGTCCGATCCCGAGCGCACGCCGGGATGCCGGTGCCAGAGGGATTGGAAGCCGCGTGCTGGCATGCGTGAGCGTCGCACATTGGCTCACACCGAGACGAGATGCAGGCTTTGTGCAAGAAAAATGACCGATGCGAGAAGTGACCTGCCAGTAGTTCGCGGGACGAGGTGCGCGCATGCGACCATGGGTGTGGGTATCGCTGCCTGCTGAGGAGGACGCCGCAGTGCTCGCATTCACGCTCCCGGACCACGGCTCGGAGTGGCCCGGCATGGGCGACTCGTGGTCCGAGCACCCGTCCTGGGAGCTCGTCGACGCCGCGAGCGAGGCCGCGGGCCGCGACGTCGCGGCCCTGCTCCACGCCGACGGCCGGGTGCAGCTCCAGGCAATCGAGAACGCGCACCTCGCGACCTTCGTGCTCAGCCTCGTCGCGCTGGACGCCGCCGAGCGCCTCGGCCTCGCCCCGATGGCCGTGTGCGGCTACGGCCTCGGCGAGTACACGGCGCTCGTCGCCTCGGGCGCGCTCGACTTCGACACCGCGGTGCGACTTGTCCTCGAGCGCGGGCGCGCGGCGCGGATCGAGCGCGCGAGCGCGCTTGGCGCCACGGTCGCGATCTGTGGGCTTGCCGACGACGACGTGGAGGCATGTTGCGCCCGCGCGGAGGGCGACGCCTACGTCGCGGGCTACGACGCGCCCGGACGCGTCATCGTGTCGGGCAGCCCCGAAGGCGTCGCGAGGACGATCGAGGTCGCTCGCTCGCTCGGCGCGACCGTCGACGAGCTCGCGGACAGCGGCGGCTTCCACACCCCCGCCCTCGCGGGCGCGCGCGATCGGCTCCGCAAGCTCCTGGCAGAGGCGACGTTCCGAGACCCCGATCCCGTGGTCGTCGCGAACGTCGACGCGAGGCGCCACGCGGACCCCGCTGAGTGGCCGGGCCTCTTGTCGTCGCAGCTCTGCGCGCCCGTGCGGTGGCGCCAGAGCGTCGAGAGGCTGTTTGCCGACGGCGTGCGCACGTTCGTCGAGTTCGGTGCGGGCACCACGCTCGGGACCGCGACGAGGACGGCGCTGCCGCGCAGGGCCGTCCAGACGTTCTCGATCGCGTCGCCGCTGGACCTCGAGGTGCTGGTGGACCGCCTGATCGCCACACCGTCGATGCGACGCGCCGAGGTGCGCGATCACGACCAGCTCGCGGGACGCCTGGTCGTCTCCCCCGCGGCCGGCGCGTTCCGGCCGGCTGCGGGCCTTGCCCACACCGCGCCGAGCCTCGCGGCGGTCACCACGAGCGGGGACGTCGCGACGGTGTCACCAACGCGCATCGACGTGGGGGACCTCGTGGGATGGGTCGGCGACGTCGAGGTTCGCTCCGCCTTCGCCGGCACGCTCGGCGGGCTGCTCGTGATCCCCGGGGAGCGCGTGATGCCGAGTCAGCCCGTCGCCTGGCTCGACGCGGGCGTGGACGCGTAGCCGTCGCACAGCGTCGCGGGCTGGCTCGCGCCAGCTCCGGTAGCCTCGCGCCGAGTCGAGGCGGAGGTCGTCGTGGCAGAGATCGTCGTACTGGGAGCAGGCGTCGTCGGGCTCGGGACCGCGATGCTCCTCGCCAAGGACGGCCACGACGTGACCGTCCTAGAGCGTGATGCGACGCCACCGGCGAGCACGCCCGACGAGGCATGGGAGCGCTGGGCGCGGCGAGGCGTCAACCAGTTCCGCCTGCCGCACTACTTCTTGGCGAGGTACCGCGCCGTCGTCGACGCAGAGCTCCCGGAGGTCGCGGGCTCGATCGAACAGGTCGGGGGTCTCCGGCACAATCCCTTGCTCGAGATACCAGAGGAGCTCCGCGGACCCGAGCGCCCCGACGACGCGGACTGCGAGGTCCTCACCGGCCGCCGCCCGGTCATCGAGCTGGCGGTTGCCGCCGCGGCCGAGCGCGCCCGCGGCGTCACGGTTCGGCGTGGCATGCCGGTCAGCGGCCTGCTCGCGGGCCCCTCCAGCCGCGCGGGCACCCCGCACGTGGTCGGCGTTCGGACCGAGTCGGGCGAAGAGGTGCGAGCCGACCTCGTCGTGGACCTGACCGGCCGTCGCTCGCCGACACCGCGCTGGCTCGAAGAGCTCGGCACGAAGCCGCCGGTCGAAGAGCTGGAGGACAGCGGCTTCATGTACTTCGGCCGCCACTACCGCTCCGAGGACGGCACCTTGCCGTTCGCCTTGGGCGGTGGTATCCAGCACTTCGGCACCATCTCGTCGCTGACGCTGCCCGCCGACAACGGCACCTGGGGGGTGGGGATCGTGACGAGCGCCAAGGACAAGGCCCTGCTCGGGCTCCGCGACCTCGGCAAATGGGAGGCGGTCTTCGGGGCACTGCCGACGGTCGCGCACTGGATGGACGGCACCCCGATCGACGACAAGATCACCTCGATGTCAAAGATCGAGGACCGCATCCGCACCTTCCACGTCGACGGCAGCCCGATCGTCACGGGACTGGTGCCGGTCGGCGACGCGTGGGCGTGCTCCAATCCGTCGCTCGGTCGCGGCGCGTCGCTCGGGATGCTGCACGGGTTGCTACTCTGCGACCTGCTCCGCGACGTTGGACTCGACGATCCCTTGCAGTTCGCCGCCGCATTCGCGACCTCGACCGATGACCAGCTCCGACCCTGGTTCGACTGGACGAGGTCGACGGACCGTCACCGCGTGGCACAGGTCGACGCCGGCGTCGCCGGCGAGCGCTATGAGCCCGACGACGACGACTTCGAGTTCGAGCAGGCGCTCGCGAGCGCGTCGTCCAAGGACCCCGATCTCCTTCGGATCTTCATCCGCGGGGCGCTCGTGCTCGAGCGGCCACGCGACGCGCTGTCGCGCCTCGACCTGATCGACCGTGTCAGCGAGGTCGGCGGGGCCTGGCGCGACGAGCCCATGGCAGCGCCCGACCGCGACGAGCTCGTCCGCCTCGCTTCGGCGTGACGCCACGGCACCAACGAGCACACCCCAACGAGATGGAGCGCGCATGGCACGAGTGACAGTCGACGGCGTGGGGATCAGCTACGAGGTCGCGGGCGAGGGCCGGCCGGTCCTGCTCCTGCACGGCTTCCCCGACACCGGCGCGTGCTGGCGCCACCAGGTCCCCGCCTTGGTCGGCGCAGGCTTCCAGGTCGTCGTGCCGGACCTACGCGGCTACGGGGACTCGGACAAGCCGAGCGACGTCGCCGCGTACTCGTTCCCGTTCCTCGCGGGGGACGTGCTCGGGGTGCTCGACGACCTGGGCATTCAGCGTGCCCACGTCGTGGGCCACGACTGGGGGGCGGCCCTCGGGTGGGTGCTCGCGTCGCTCGTCGCGGACCGCGTCGACCAGCTCGCCGTGCTGTCCGTCGGGCACCCGTCGGGCTTCCTTCGGACGCTCGAGCAGCGCGAGAAGTCCTGGTACATGCTCCTCTTCCAGTT
>PMON01000077.1 GCA_003162395.1 Acidimicrobiaceae bacterium | reverse complement strand
AGATCGAAGTCCTTTGCCACCTGGCCGATCGATCGGTCACCAGCCCTGCAGCGCTCGACGATCTCAGCTTTGAACTCCGGGGTGAACGACCGGCGTGGTCGTGTCTTTCGCTTTGCCATGGTCTCCATGATGGACTCCCTCCCAGGTGCTCTGCACCTGATGTCGGTTGTCCGTCAAATCGGGAGAAGCCCACCATCAGCCCACGATGACCTAGCGACACAAGAGGCCAAGCACAGATTCCCCTCTCGACCGCTGAGACCTTTCCAATCGAAGTCACTCTTCGTGATGTCGAAGCACGGTGTGCATCGCGACCTTCGGTGACGTCAATCGAATCTCGATCACATGGTCGAGATCTTGGCGATGCACTGATCGTTCACACGATCGCGGTGGCCATCGGTCGTTAGAACAGGTGCCGAGTGTGGCTGAAGTTGCCCTTGGCGAACGCGAAGACCTTGGCCGGTCGGACGGAGAACACCAGGACGCCTTCGTTCTCGTCGCCCTGGAAGCCGCCATCGGCCGATTCGTACTGCCAGCGGCCGTCCCATTTGCGTGCCCAGACCTCAGCGAGGCGCTGCAGCGTGCTGCGATCGGTAACCCGGACCGCCTGCCCCTCGACAACGACGTCGAGTCCCCCATCCCACTGGTTGCAGCCGGTCATCAGAATCACGTTCTGGTTGTTGCGCAGGTTGACCGCCTTCTGCTCGGCGTCGCCAGTGCAGAAGTGCAGTGCGTCGTCGAGCCAGACCGCGACGAGGGGGGTCATGTGCGGTCGCCCGTCCGCCCGAACGGTGGCAATCCAGCACAGCTCGGCCGCTTCCAGCGTGGTACGCGTGTCGTCCCAGCTCGTTGCCGTGGTTTCTGGGTCGCTGAAGGTCGTGTCCAAGGTGGTCGTTGGCGTCGTCATGGTCTGTTCCTGTCTCCGGTGGCATCGTCGTGACGGGCAGCGCGAGGTGAACTTGGCGGTTGGCAGCGATGCTTACACGTCATTGACTCGAACGCAGATTCCGCCGACAGTCCAGAGAAAATGGGGACACCACGAGTCAACGGCAAGGCGCAGGCTTCTCTTGCGGCGATCTCTGGGCCTCGACCAGGTTCACGGAGCGTTCATCGTGCTGACGCGATCAGGAAACGGTGGGTCCGCACACTGGTTCATCGAGGATCCAGGAGGTCGCGTGAGAAAGCTGTTCAAGTTTCTGCGACGACGAGACGTACCATCGAAGCAGGTATCCATTGCTGAGGGAGTCGGGTTTGCGGATCCCCTTGAGACCAGACTGAAGGTTCGGCGCCGCGAAGAAGCCTTCTACCTCAGCTAGCGACTTCCCGCCCTTGGTCGACACGGGAATACGTGAAATCGATCGGGGTGGCGGACTCGCGACGCTGCGTGGCTCGATGACGAAGAGATTCCAGGTCCCCGACTTGCCTGGCTGCATGACCGCGGTGATCTCGGTCGAGGCGACGACGCCCACGTCGCGACACGTGGCGCTGCGCTCGTACCTGTCGAACTGGCGCGACGATCCATAGCACGCAAGCGTCGACGCGCCGAACTCCACAGAATCACGCCCTAGGCGAGTGATGGGTGCGAGACTGCCGATGCGACGGCTCCATCGGCAACGCGACGTGGTGAGCGACGCTGTCGGTCGAGATCGCGCACCGAGCGAAAGGATGAATCTCTGTGACTTCGCAACACGATGAGACAGCTAGAGGACGCCGATGGGCGAGCCCCTTGTGGCTCACGGTGGGACTCGTCATCGGCCTGATCGCCGCGCCTGCCGTTGCCGTCGCCGCGACGCTCAGCGTCGTGAACATCGCCGGTCCGAACGGCACCAAGGCAGTCGTCGCGAAGACGGGCCAGATCGCGACGACGGTTGCTGACCCTGGCTCCTTTCGTGCTTTCCACAAGTACGGCGTGGGCGGGACGTGCGTGAAGGTCTTCACGGCGCCGCCGGGGACCTCCATGATCGTCACTCAGCTCACTGAGGACGTGTACGTCATGGGCAACCAGGTCGGGGTGTCCACGGGCGCATCGTGCGTGAGCTTTCTGGTGGACTGGAACCCACCGACCATCGGGGCCATGGTCTTCCCGCTGGGACCTGGCATCGTGATACCCGCAGGCAAGAGCCTCTACGCCATCGCGTACGGTGGCACGGCAGCCGAGATCTACGGCTATGGCTACACGGTCCCGGTCGCCGCCGCGCCGAGAGTGACCCCAACGACCCCCGTCTTGTCCTCGGCCGAACCACAAGGCCAGGGAAGGCGTTAGCCGAGGCACCCGCGCCCGATGCCGCCGGCTCGCGTCGGGCGGCATCGGGCGATCGGCCATCGTTCTACCGACGGATCGGAACGACGACTCACTCGCGGTGAACTGTGGCCGCTGCCTCGCTGCGGGGCCATGAGACCCAGGAGCGCTTGCGCTCTAGTCTGCGGATGACAGCGACTCATCGGAGGATGATTATGACGACGGAGCTATTGGAGCAGGCGATCTCCTCGACCCGTGGGGTGCTGGTCAACGTCACAAAGCAGCAGCTTGGCGATGACACCCCCTGCGCCCAGTGGAAGATGAGCGACCTGATCAATCACGTCGTCGGAGGTCAGCACTGGTTCGCAGCCATGGTGAACGGCGAGGCTCTTGACGACGCAGACGTCGACTTCGCTTCAACGGACTTCCTCTCGGCGTTCGATGAGGCGACGGAATGCTCGCTCACGGCGTTCCGGGCCGATGGCGCCATGGAGCGGATGCTGGCGCTGCCGTTCGGGGAGATGCCAGGTGCAGCGTTCCTTGGCCTCGCGGCCACCGACACCTTCACCCACGGGTGGGACCTCGCCAGGGCGACCGGACAGAGCACCGACCTCGCGCCGGAACTGGCCTCGACGCTGCTCACCGGGGCGAAGCACAGCATCCCGCCGGGATTCCGAAACGAGGAAGGCAATCCCTTCGGTCCAGAGCAGACAGCACCGGCAGGGGCAGGCAACGCGGACAAGCTCGCTGCGTTCCTCGGTCGCAAGGTGTAGCCAACGTGCATCCCTTGGTGTGACGCGGTCGCCAACCGGCGCAGGAATCAGGGGAAAATACCGTACGCACAGATGGCATAGGTCATGTGGTCGGGCGCCAGAGACTGCAGAGTGGGGAGCTTGAATGTTGACGTCCCGTTCCCACCGTACGACGTACCCAAGAGGGCGAACAACGCCGTGTATGAGCTGATCATGAGTGTCTGTCCCTTCGCGATCATGTAGTTGATCGGCAGATACCTGCCCTGCTGTGCAAAGAGGGAGACCTCGCCCAGGGTGCACGTCGCGCCGCCATTGCTGGCGGGAGTTGCGACGCCGGTCGCTACACCGATGCCCGGGGGACTCGTGTCCCACCTGAGCGCCGTGTCTCCGTTCGGGCACTTTGGGTGGATGGAAGTGTTGAGCACACTCAGGGGCGAGGCCGCCCCCCGGACCTTGTAACAGCCATGGATCACCCCACTGCTGTCAGGAATCGACGCGTAGCTCACACCGCCTACAACGATTGCCGCCGTGATGGCGACAACGACAGCGAGACCTACCCGCGACACCGTCATGAACTTGATCCCCTTGGACATCTCAGTCCTCCTCGCTGATTGAGCCACGAGCGCGGCCCGCCGCCGCCTGCCTCGCGACGACCTCCACGGTAGACCCGGGCCATTGCGGGGCACGGCCCCTCCCAAGCGCCCAGACGCACCGACGAGACGTGGGAGGTGCACGTCCCCGGCGCACCAACTCGCGATGCGATCCGGTGCGCGTGGGCGGGCAGATTCGCCATGGGACCCCGATGCGACGAGGACGCGGTACCCAACTGGCAGACAACAAAAGATGCCGTCGATCCTTCGGTGGCTGCCGTCGTCGCCGCATTACACGCCTCCAGATGACCGAGAGCCGAAATCGAGTTCGACGGGCCCGGAGCGACATCTCAAGGGTGAGCATCAACGTGCCTGGGCGGCTGGCATCGCACTGCCTTCCATGCGCCACAAAATGCTGCCAACCCAAAAAGAATTTGGCCTGGACACCTTGCTATTGTCTTCGAGCAGGAGCGGGCCTACCGAACGAAGTTTGGCGCTGACTTGACCGCCGTTGACCCGCCTTCAACGGTGCGGGCGTTAGTACGCGCATGGTTAAGGAAAGGTGGTGTGCCGTGCTCGCCAGGCACTCAGATCGATCCCGGCTGGGTCGCGGTGCCGTGGTGGCGATCGTCGCCGCTTGCACCATCGCGATGGTGCTCCCCCAAGTGGCGTACGCGGACAACGTGTCACCGCTGCATATCGGCTCGAGCAGCCCAACCGGCGTTGTCGAAGTCCACCCCGCGGTGTACCTGATCTTCTGGGGATCCCAGTGGTCGACCGACCCAGACGGCCTGAAGCCCGCGCTTCAACGGCTCTTCAAGGGCCTGTACGGGGCGGACGACACGTGGGGCCAGATTCTGGACCAGTACTGCGAAGGCGTGCCCGTCGACACCACGAACTGCGGCCACTCGGGCACGCACGTCGTGCACCCGACTCGTTCGCCGCTGAAGGGGGTGTGGATCGACAACGCCTCACCGGAGCCGTCGTCCGCGTCCAGCCAGCAACTGACGAATGAGGTGACGGCGTCGGCCAAGCACTTCGGCAACCTCACTCCGGCGTCGAACCTCAACGCCCAGTACGTCATCGCCTCGCCCCACGGGACCACGCCAGGGCTCCATCCAGGTGGCAGCACCTGCGCCTACCACAAGCAGCACGGCGCCGGAGCGTTGGGACTGCTGGAGTGGACCAACCTGCCCTACCTGCCCGACTGGCCACGCGGGGCGTGCGACATTCAGCTGCCGAACTGGACCCCCGTGGAGCGCTACACGATCTTGGAGAGCCACGAGTACGCCGAGAGCGTGACCGATCTCAGCGGCGGCTGGCGCGACGCCACCCACGGCGAGATCGGCGACAAGTGCGAGAACAAGGCCTCCGGCGATGCCCTCGAGACCTTGACGACGGGCACCTTCGCCGTCCAGGCGATCTGGTCCAACGCGCTCAACGGGTGCGCGACGACCGCCGGACCTCCGATCTGGCGTGGGCAGGCCACGCAGCCTCAGGCCCTCACCAACATGTCGCCCGCCGCGAGGTACTTCAAGGACAAGTTGTACGTGGCCTGGGTGGGCACCACGGGCAACGCCATCTTCTATTCCGCCTACGACGGAACCACCTGGACAACCCAAGCCACGATCGAGGGGCCCTGGGGTCAGGCGAAGACGAATCAGCCACCTGCACTCGCGGCCATCGGCGGCGTGCTTTACGCGGCGTGGCGAGGTGACGGCACGACCGGTTCGATCTTCTACTCGACGTCATCTGACGGCACCAGCTGGTCGCCACAGGCGACGGTACGTGGCACCTGGGGGTCGGCAGCCACCAGCGCGGCGCCTGCATTGGGCGTGAATCGCAACACGCTGATGCTCGTCTACAAAGGCAAGCGCAACACGAGTGTCTACGCCACGACGGAGAACAGCGGCACCTGGCATGCGCCCCTGGCGGTGCACGGTGCGAGCACCCAGCTCGCCCCGGCGATCACCGGCACGCCGAGCGCGAAACTCGCGATCCTTACGGTGGCATGGACGACCAGCAGTCATACGGTCGATACCGAGGCCTTCACGGCGTTCGGCTGGGCAGCCGGGTTGATCCAGACGATCCCCGGCGCCCTCACCGACAAGTCGCCAAGCATCGCCCTGTTGAATTCCAAGACCGTGGTCGTCGCCTACAAGGGACTGGGGGCGTCGACGAAGGTCTCCTACGTCATGTCGTTCGGGTACAACGGCTCCCACGACGACTTCTCACACCAGCGGACCCAGCCGCAGGCAGGCACCACGCTCGCTCCCGCCATCACCACGACCGGCGACACACTCGTCGCGGCATGGCGTGGCACGACGTCCGCTGCGGTCTTCTACGCCAGCAGCACCAGGCCGTACTAACCCGCCGTCCGAACACTGACGATCGGCATCCGACCATGGGCACGTGGGAACTCCATCGGTGCTCCCACGATGAGAATGAAGGGCTACGGATTCGGCTCCACCGCGGTCAGAGGGCGTGCGCCTGACGCACCCAGTCCGACGCACGCGTCCGAAGAGCATCCGATGGAGCTGATCACCGCGCCGATCGGTGACGACACCGCAGTCCACGAGCCCCCGGCGTCGTCGGTGACGAAGAAGCGTGTCGATGACACGCCGTCATAGGCGGTCTCGCAGCGGCTCGCAGACCAGCAGGAGACGGCGATCGACTGCAGCGACGCACCGTAGAGCTGGTGCGGAGCCCGAACGCGGGTCCAGCTGAGACCTGCATTGATCGACCGGAGCACGACCGCGCCGTTCGTTGCGCCGATCGCTCCGGCGAGCTCGCACACGCCACTGGGACTGCAGGCGAGTGAGTCGTATGACAGTTCCAACTTCGTTGCGAGACCATACGACCACGTCGCACCCCCGGTGTGCGAGACGAGTCGTTCAACTCCAAAGCTTGAGGCGATCTCGGCAAGGCAGACGTGCGCGCTGATGCAGTCGATCCGTACGCCGAACTTCTCCGATGACGCCGGCGCTCTCGATGTGACCTCTTTCCACGACTTGCCGCCATTCGTCGTGTGCGCGAACGTCCCGAATCCGTACCCGTAGGCGGCGGTGCAGACGAGCGCGGTCGCACACGACAGCGAGGTGAGCAGGGGCTCTCCTCCGAACATCGGTTCCGACCCGATCGTCCAATGGCGACCCGAATCGATCGAGCGCGCCACCCAGCCGGCGTTCGTCGCCTCGTCATAGCCGTCGATCATGCAGGTCGATCCAACGCAGTCCAACCCATACGGGAAACCGTCGGAAGCCTGAATCGGATGGACAGCACCCCATCGAACACCGCCGTCCGTGGTCGTACGGGTCGCCACGCGCCCGTCCCCGAGCTGGACGCTGGCCACGCACGTCGTGTCGGACGCACAGCTGATGCCGACGAACGCGCTCGTCCCGTCGCCCACGCTTGGATCTGACCACGTGCCCTGGGACACCGCGAGGTCGTACAGCCGATTGGTACCCGTCACGCACCTCGACGCCGTCGGGCAAGTGACCGCCGTGAAGCCCTGGCCGCCTTCTCCGGTGGGCGTCGTGAGCGTGCTCCACGCCGGTGTTCCCCCTGACAGCATCCACGCTGAGAGCCCACCGACGTCAAAGTTCCCTCCAACGGCAATGCAGCTCATCGCCGTGCACGAGATCGACCTCGCTCCGAGCACCGCCGAGGTGCTCGCGAGCGCCTGCCAATTCCCTGCCGAGGTCGAGCTGAGGAGCTCGCCGGAGGTGCCGCCCAGGCCCTCACCGTATGCCCCGCAAGCAAACGTGCTGCATCCGACTGCCGCGACGTCCGCGATTGCGTTCGAGATCGTCGGGACCACCGTCTCGCTCCAAGAGCCGCCGTAAGACTCGAAGATGAGGCCGACGGCGAATCCCACATTGGCCCCGGCGACGACGCATCGACCTCCCCCGCAGCCCACTGAGCTGAGGGTGCCCGCGGCATCCGGTGACGACGGCAGCACCACCGCCGTCCAGGCACGCGAGGACGCCCTGATCGAGTACAGGTGCGAGCTGGGACTCCCTGACCCGATGAGGTGGCACACCGTCGTCGAACAGCCAAGCTTCACGGAATAGACGCTCGACGCATCAGAGCCCGGAAGCGCGACGTGGGTCCAAGCTGCGCCGCCGTCGTCAGTGACGTAGGTGGTTGCCGACGTACCTGGACCGTTGTACTCGTTCGCGAGCACGCAGAAAGCCCGAGATGCGCATCCGATGGCACTTCCCGACTGCGTCGGAGCCTGGAGGTACGCAAAGGACGCACCGCCGTTCGTCGAGCGCTCCAGAATCGACCATCCGGTCTGCGTATACGCAGTCCCAAAGCAGATTGTTGACGTTGGACATGAGAGGGATTGCCACCCTGCTGCCACCGGTATCGAAAGTCCCGTCGTCCTCCACGAGCCCGGCATGTTCTTCAGTGCACCACTCGCGGGAGAGGCGATGGTCGTGAGCACCAACAAGGTCGACACCGCCACCACGACTGGCCGGACGACTGACGCTCGACGAAGCACGATCAAGGCGTTCGGATTGGACATGTCACGAAATGTAGTCCTGCCTACATTGGATTCGCGGGAATGGGTGACTGGCGACCGCGATCCGCCGATCTCCTAAGTAGCAACTGACGGATCGGACATTCGCCTGAACATGGATTGAATTTTGAACGAATCCGTGGATGACATGGGCTCGACGTCGTCGACGGAGACTCGTCGTTGTCGTGGATCAGGATCGAAGTCACTCTTGGAGCTGAGTTGGTCCGGACTACTTCGTTTTAAATGCTCGATCGAGGAAGCTTCAGATCGATCCGCCTGGTCGGCCCATGACCTGGCGCAGTGGCTCATTATCGGCATACACCTGCCACTTCGCCACGCCACCTCCTCGAATCTCGGCTCGCACCGCCAAAGCCGTCTGCCATCTGTCCTCCGGCAGAAGCGGTCCACCTCGGCTGTACGTGCCAGAGGCCGCCCCCAGCAGTACGACGACATTCTCCGAGCAGAGGCACTCTTCGACGTCGACCGTGTAGTCGGGGATCATTTGAAAGTATCCAGTCCATCCCGTTCTCATGACCTCTCGGCCAGAGATTCGAGCGCCGAGCGAATCAATGAATTGGTGATCTTCGGTCATCAACGCAGTGAGCATCTCCGGGCTCCTGGCGTTGATCCCTTCAATGAAGGCAAGTGCGATGTCCTTAGGCGCTGCATGAGGGTTCGCATCCTGCCGATCGCGCGCTCCAACTGGCATTGCTCAATCCTAGGGAGACTCAGTCGCCAGTGATTTGAGCCACTGCTCCATGTCTGATGATGCGGCTCAAGGAATGCACGTTGAATTCATCTGGACAGGGGGGACTCTTGACACCTCCGGTGAGCACTGAGTCAAAGTCACTCGGCCTCCTAATGAGTTCTCGGTATATGGACTGCCTCGCGCTCCCTGAGGAGAGAATCGATCCTCCTCGTGGTTGAGCCACGTGGTTGGCTGGCACCTGGCGAGCTTCCTTGGTGAGACACCCCACTGAAGACCCGGTGAACGTACCGACGATTGACAACGATGGGTCCCGGGTTCGTGCGCTCAAGCTGCTGGATCGGAGAACCCTGTCCCGCATGCCGAGAGCAAACCTGCAGCGACTGAGGCGCGGCTGCAAGCGCGATCTTGGTAAGCCCGTGGTGCCTCGGGATGGTCTCGAGGGCCCAAAACCCAAGAGTTTCCTCTGGGCCAGCAATATCTCACTTGCCTGGAGGTCCCACGACAGCTCGAGAGGCACGAAGAGCTGGGTCGGGCACGGTCCTGACTGGAAGAGCCGCCCGCCTCCGGCCCACAGCGCCCCAGAGCAGGCGAGTCCAGGTCGTCCTAGCATCGCCGCGTGGTTCCGACAGCCAGGGCTCCCAGACAGCACGCTCTGCGATCGGGGCTCATCGCACTTGTGGGTCTTCTCGTGATCGCAGGAGCATTGCTCGGATGGATCGGAACCGCCGCATCTTCGCCGGGAAGCCAGCGTGGATTCGCAGTTCAGCTGACAGCAGTTGCAGACACCGAGACCGGCACGTCCAGCCAAGTCATCGCCTCATTCCAGATTCTCAGCGGAAGCCAAAGTCCTCGCACGACGATCTGTCGAGCGTCCTTAGAAGGCTTCGCGCCAGTCCTGATGGTCCTCCATCAGATCCCGAGGGATGCAACGATCCCCGAAAGCGTCACGCTGACCAGCAATGCCGCTGCAACGGTGGGTTCCAGCGGCGGCCACACCGAGTCCGGCGATCAGGTCTCGATCGGCTGCAAGTAGCCCATCGCGCAGTCGGGAACCCGACGCGCTCTGCATCAGGGTCGCCACGTCAGAGTTGGGCGTGTTGCATTCACACGATACGGCTCAGGGCCTCAACAAAGAGATAGTCGGACTTGAGGGGGAAGACACTGCTGGGTCAACAAACTCACTCCTCGTGACTTGGACGCCGCAGCCGTTCGCATGCTGCCTGCAGCGGGCCGGGCGCCCCCGAGGCGACCAACGTGAGGTTGTCTCGTCCGGTGCGATCACGGCGTCACTCCACGAGGTGCGAAGCCCGGCGCGGGGATCGTCTTCGTGATCGAGCCGGGACGGGAGCCCGCCGCACTCCTCGGATCGCTTCACCTACTCCCTGAGGGACGCACGCTGAAACTCACTCACAATGAGTTGGCTCCGCCTAACTGCGTTCGATTTGCGCCATCGGGCGATGGTGGCCATGAGCTCTCGATCGGGTCTCCCCTCTCGGTCGAAGAGAGGACTCGTGATGTGCTCGCCCAGCCGATGCGCCATGCTCAGGCGATCCGGCGGGTGAGCGGGATCGAAGCTGAGTTGCCGCATGACCTGGACATACTCGTGCATTACGCCAAGGATGCTGCGCCTTGCGGCCTTCTCGAGCTCAATCTGTCTGGATCGGTCGACGACCACGTCAATGAAGTCGCCAGGTACGGCGTAGGCGCCGAGCGCGGTGCCGAACTCCCCAGGTCGTCGATCCATGAGTGACGCCGAGGGAGCACACGGAGCCAGCACGGGGATCAGCGTCGGCTCGTTGACAAGAAGCGCGAGATTGGTCGAGAGAAGACGACGTTGCGTACTAGTCGTCCAATGGGGAGGGTCGCGTGTCGAGCGTGCGGCGTTCGAGCAGGGGAAGGCGGTCGAGCGGCCTCTTCGTCGCGCGAACTCGGATCACTACTGTCCCCGTTCCCGTCATTCGGTCTACAGGTCCACCTTGTGACCTTACAAGGCAGATGGTACCATCGCGGTATGGAGCTCTCGGTGTTTCGCGTGTCCGACAGGGGCCAGATGGCGCTGCCGGCCGAAGCCAGACGACGATGGAATCTGAGTGAAGGAGGCGCGGTCGAGTTGGCCGATCTAGGCCCGGCGATCCTGATCGTTCCTGCGGGGAGAGGCGGACTTCGAGCTCTTCTCGGGAATGCGATCGCGGAAGCTGGTGGGTTCGAGCACTTGGTGGCCGAGGTAGCAGCCGAAGAGCCGGAACTCGGATAGGAATCGATTTTGGACGTACTCGTCGACGACCACGTTCTTCTGCGCGTGCTTCTCGACAACGAGCCCTCGGACCTACGGGATGCGGGATCACGCATTTACACCACCGGGCTCTGGTACCACAGGCTCTGTCGTGCCGTCGCCAAACCGGGCGTCGTCGGGATCTTCACCCGCATGCTGGGCAACGTTGAGGATTCTGTCGCGACAGGCGCCATTCGAGCGGTGACGATGCTGCCGCAATCCATTGGCTTGACGTCCATGCGAGAGCTCGCCTGGGTCATGGCGGGAGTCCTCAAGGATCACCCGACACTCAACCTGATGTCGCTCGAGGCACTGGCGGCGGCCGAGTATCTCGATGCAGAGCTCTGCCTCGCGGCACACGACCTCAATCCGCCGCTCCTTTCGGCAGCCACCGCACGGAGTGTGCCGTATCGCCAGCTCTCGTCCTGACAACTCAGGACGGTTGGCCGGTGCCTTCTTGGCCGTGATCGCCAACGGGCCGCGACAAGGAAACGCGAGCGGCTCTGAGGGGGCGCCAACTGGTAAGCGGGTCGCTCGGCGGAAGATCATGCGAGAGCACGGTTGCACGCCCGAGAAGTTCCCCGTGGTCCCGAAGTCGGGAGATCGCTCGTCGAACCGCCCTCTCGGTGAGTTCGATGGGGGCACAACGGCCTGATCGTCTTCATCCGATCTCCAGCTCACCGAGATTGCACCGGCACTAGGACCGATGCCCATGGAGCGCGGGGTCAGCGGCTGGTAGCAACGCGCTTCCGCACCTGCATCTCTTCCCGCGCCATCTAGACGACCTGTACGTCGGTGGTCCCATCGACCCGCGGTCGCATCCCCATCGGCGGTCGCACGACGAGATCGGGGCCCTGAAGTCCGCGATTCAGGCCGTGGTGACTTAGGAGCTGTCGCTCCCACATGAGCTCAAGGGATCCTAGATCGTGTCCGTCGTCGCAGCAGGCAGCGCCGCCCCGTGTAGTCCGGGCCCCTTCACCGGTGAGGCGGGTGCACGACGGGCCAGCGATGCTGGCAACTCGTCGTGCACCCGCCTCCGTTCCGGCGATGGACGTCGTTAGAGGTCTACGTGATCTTCAGCTTCGCCGTCTTGGACGATGAGCCCGTGTGGTTCTTGTCGCCGCCAAAGTAGGCGTAGAGGGTGTGTGAGCCCTTCTTCAGCTCCTTGGCCTTGAGCGAGCAGGTCGCCTTGCCCTTGTAGAGCGTCGCGCTGCACACCTTGGTGTAGCCCTGGTAGATACCGACCTTTCCAGAGGGCGTACCGCCCTTTGCGGCCGTCACCTTGATGGTGAACACCTCGTTCTTCTGGGACCCAAACGCGATGGACGCCTTGGACAGCGCGAACGCCGTCGACGACGTCGCCTTGCCGACGGTTAGTGACGTCGTGTTCGAGCTCGCGGTGAAGTTCGCGTCGCCGGCAAACGAGGCCGAGACGGTGAGCGAACCGGCGTTGGGCTCCGTCAACTGGCACGTGCCCGTCGAGGCACCGTTGGAGCCGGAGAGCGAGGCCATGCACGTCCTCGTGCCGTCACCGACGGTCACGATGCCACCTGGCGCGAGGACGCCGGCACCGGGGAACGCACCGGTGACCGACACGTCGACCGTCGCCTTGCCTCCGGCAGTCGCCGCGGGCAAGCCGATGCTGACGGCCGTGCCGCTGCTCGCTCGATTCCACGTGACGGCGTACTCCCCCGTCGCGAGCTTCGCGTCTACCCCGTTGCTGTGGGAGATCTGGGCGTAGAAGTAATCGGTTCTCGCGTAATCCCCGGTCTCCGTCCCGGTGCAGGATGTGCCCAAACCGCAGGCCCCGACGATCGTGTCCGTCGTCGCGTCGATGATCACGATGTACCACGGCGTCGGGGTGATCGAGATGTTCGTTGTCGCCAGCAGCGACACGGTCTGACCGACCGACAGGGACCCCGTGGATGGCGACAGGCTGAGGTCGAACTCATTCTGCGTGCAGCCGTAGCCGGTCCCGTAGTACTGGGAGTTGCTCCACAGCGGTTGGGTCGGGTACGCGCCGGACGTGAGGTAGGTCAAGCCGAGATCAGTCCAGGCACACTTGTCGCCGATCTCCCCGCCACCCGGATCAGAGTTGTCGACCCAGGCGTTGAGGAACGGGTCCGTCGCGGTCTCCGCGTACTCGTGCCCGCCGACGATCGAGAAGCCGTCGTTGACGCCGGACACGGAGTTCTCGCCACACGAGGCTCCAGCGTCAGGCTGGTACGGCAGGTTCGTGTACGGCGAGTTGGCATACGAGTGCCACGCGCAGTAGTTGTGGGAACCGGGGCAGCCTCCTGGGGCGAACCCGTTCGGGCACGTCCCAGGCTGGGTCGCGATGATCACCTGTGCGTCGGTCGTGTCGGTGACGCCTATGTCTGACAGGAAGGCGTTGTCCTCTGCGGCGAGCTGCGACTGGGACGTGTCGTACGGCGGGACCGACGAGTCTTGGTACGCATTCTCATAGACGGAGGCGCCGAAGCCGACGTTGCCGCTGCCGTCGTAGTACTGGTCCATGATCGGCGACCAGACGTCGTTCGACGTGTCACCGAGCCCCTGGAAGAAGTGCGCCGTGTACAACAGCGCGGCGTCCTGCGTCGAGTCCGACTGCCAGTTCGGACCCCAGAACAGCAGGTAGACGTGCGGCGTGTGCTGTACGGATCCGCCGAGGTACGGCAAGGGACAGTTCGACTCAGCACAGCTGTCACCGACTTTCGCGGCGCTGCGCGCGGGATGCACACCGCGCGCGTAGGAATAGCCCTTGGGGGCGTTCGCCTGCGCCGCGCTGACGCTGTTGAGCGACTTGGCGTAGCTCTGATGGAACGTCGCGGGCAGTACGTGCACGGTCACGGGTGCCTGGCCCCGTTGGGTCGGCGTCGCCGCACCCGCCGTCACCGCGGCGCTCCCGGCGACCGCGACGATGAGCGAGGACGCGACGAGGAGCCTGCGTGTCGCAGTCAGCGCATACCGACGTGTCGGCGCGCGGCCCCCCGGGCGCAGATTAAGTGTGGACATTGTCCCTCCTGTTCGTTGGATTAGGGCAATTCACTCCGCATTTCGTTGCCCTAGGGCAACGCATCCCGCGACTAGCTGGTCGGACACAACAAGAGGTCTCCGCGGCCATTTCTTCCTCCCCGAGGTGGCACGATAAGACCGGTTCGGACGTTCGTCAACTACCCTCGGTCGTCGTCAGCGGCGGTCGGCCGCTCCGCGAGCAGGATCGACCCGTGCGGACATCACAAACAAGAGGGTCATTCGTGCAACCTCGACGATGCAGACGACAGAGGTGTGGCAATGAGCAGCGGGACTCGCAGAGCGCCCGCGAGCAAGGTTGGAAAAGGTCGACGTCGGTGAAGCAAATTTCGTCAGCATCGTGAGCCGCCTGCGCCCGCCCGGCGCTCGGTGGAGCACTGAGCGAGGGCTCGTTGCGGGACAGTGCGAGCCGACGGCGCTTCCCCTGTTCGCAGGCCTCGTCCCATCGCTTCCAGAAGACGAACCGGGCAGGGCACTGCAGCTCGCCGTCGGGCTCCGCGAGTGTCGTGAAGGGGCGCACCTGCTCGCCGTCGTGGCTTCAGGTCTCAGCGGACAGGTGGTCCTTTGGTTGTCAACGCCCTCGGCATGGGAGAACTGCGGCACTGTCGCTGACGACGTGCCACAGGTGAGTGACCTCGATTCTGGACTCCTCGGTACGGCCCTGGAGCTGACGGCTCGTCGAGCCGGCGTTCTCCGTCTTGGATGACCTTCAGGCAGCGTGACTGCTGGCAGGACTGACCTCTCCGAGTGGACCCACGCCGGAGACGGACGCCACGAACCCGACCGTCAGGAGTACAGGGCAGGAACCGCGAATCCAATGGGGGCCGCTGTCGTGCACGAGGTGTTCCCGGTTGACCGCCGAGGTTGTCGCCTCGGCAGCTCTCCTCGGTTGCTGTTCTCTGCGTACACGTGTGCTTCCGTGCAGCGAAGAGATCCGCTGCGATGGGGCAATCGTCAGGACGTGCGTGCTGCGGGGCCGCCACCAATCGCCAGGGAGTGGTCCTGTCGTGTCGAGTCTTGAGTCGTCTTGGACGACCTCGCCTCGTTGCGGTCGCATGAGGCGCACGGCCCCACGACGTGCGAGAGAACTGAGGTGCCTCGGTGCGGGCGATGAGCGACGTCTGCACGCTCGTGCGAACGCTCGTCATCGACGGGCGCTAGAAAGTGTCCGTGACAGGACGACTTGACGGGACCGGCGCGCTTATCACGGGAGCGAGCTCGGGCATCGGCGAGGCAACCGCCGCGCAGCTCGCGAGCGAGGGCGCTGTCGTCGCGCTCGTCGCTCGCCGCGTCGATCGGCTCGAGGCGCTCGAGCAGCGGATCCGGGAGGCTGGGGGAAGGGCGGTTGTGCTCGAGGCAGACGTCACCGACAAGTCGGCCGCCGAGTCCGCAGTCCAGTCTGCCGTCAAGGCGCTCGGCCGCCTCGACGTGGTAGTGAACAACGCGGGCGTGATGCTGCTCGGTCCCGTCGTCGACGCACCGCTCGAGGAATGGCAGCGGATGGTCGATCTCAACCTCAGCGGCCTGCTCTACGTCAGTCACGCCGCGTTGCCGCACCTGCTCGCAGCCGCCGAGCAGCAGCCTCGTCGGGTGGCTGACTTGGTCAATGTCTCCTCGGTAGCCGGCCGAGTTGCCCGCGCAGGCAGTGCGGTCTACAACGCCACGAAGTGGGGCGTGAATGCATTCAGCGAGGCGATCCGCCAAGAGGTGACGGGACGACACCTTCGCGTGGGTCTGATCGAGCCGGGCGCCGTCGCGACCGAGCTCGCAAGCCATAACCGGCCCGAGGTGCTGGCGACCATCAACCAACGATTCGGGTCCATCGAGCGGTTGCAGTCCGAGGACATCGCTCGGTCTGTCCTCTTCATGGTGACCCAGCCCCGGCACTCGGCCGTCAACGAGATCCTCATACGACCCACCGAGCAGGTTGGCTAGCCGCGAGCCCGGATGACTCGTCGGCGCCGTTGACTCGTCATCGAACGCACCCGGTGCGTTCGATCTCAGGTCCAGGCAAGGCCCGACACCACGTCTGCGGCGTCTAGCATCTGTCGACCGACGGGTTGCAAATCGATCTGCGTGCAGAGAAGGCCGGTCGAGACTCGCTCGACCACGCCCCACTCCCAGATTGCGCGGGCGTCGAGCTGGCAACGCCGTGCCAGCCATCGCGCTCGCTCGTGCGGTCCCTCATCCATGAGCTCCAATGGATCCTCTCGCATGAGGATCCCCATGTCGTACTCGCGTTCTGCGAGCAGACCGTCGGGGTCAACCAGTTTGAATCCTTCTTTGGCTCTCAGTGCATTCCATTGGTGAACGTCACCATGGACCAGCATCGCCAACTCGTCGTCGTGGGCCAAGATCCGTCGTTCGGCGCACGCGACTGCGTCTTCGACAGCTCGTTCGCTGCAGGGCCGATTCAGTTCGTCCCAGGTGGCGAGGATAAAATCGATGAGCCATCGCCCCTTCTCGGCACCCGTCGGCAGTCCGCAGCCAGGAGCCGGACGCCAGAGTCGTTGGACCGTGGCGCAGAGAATCTCGTGCCGATCGGCAACGCCGACCGGAAGATCCGACAGGGCAGGTCCCAAGCGCTCTAAGAGCAGCGCTCCCAGCTCCTCACTCGCGCGAAGGAGGCGGACACATCCGTCTCCGCCGGCGAGTCGAAGGACCGTTGCCTCGTGGCGCATGACCGCTTCAACCCGGGGCATCACCACCTTGAGCACCGCTGGCATCCCGTCGCTCATGATGGCCGCGGCCACGTAGGCCTCCGTGGCGCCATCGAACGCGCCGTTCACCTTGATCGCCCACTGCCTCTCAAGCTCTGCGACTCGGTCACCGAGCGTCGACAGCCACTCACGTGCGCCGAAGGCGAGCGTCTTGTTGCGGACCACCTGCGGTACGTCAACCACCTTCACACGCCAACCACACGCAATTGTCCCACGCAGCCGCATCTCCACATCGGCGAGATCGGACGAGATCGGACGAGATCGGACGAGATCGGACGAGATCGGACGAGATCGAGCTCACACGGCGAGCGAGTTGGACGCCGTGTCGCCACCGAGCGAGCACACTGGGTCGCTCTCGAGACAAGGCGAGCCGGACGCGAGCCGCCTGTCGTCACGTTCCGTCGCGAACGAGAAGGCTCTTGAGCCTGACGGAGGTGGCCGAGTCCGCTCCGAGCAGCGTCTCGACCCACGGCACGACGATGCTGGGGTTGATCTCAGTAACCCAGGCGACCATGGCCTCGAATGTCCACCCAGTGCCGGGGCCGATCGAAGACCGCCTTGCACACGACGAGATCCTCGGGCGACAGGAATGAGCACCGGCCCGAAGGAGACCTCCCTTGACCTGCCCGCCATCTCCTCATGGAGCGGCAGTGTCGCGAAGAACACGTCGAGGAACGAGCCGTCCCAGTCAAGCCTGGCCTGACCGTCCGATCGAGTGCTCGCACGGTTATCCGCGACGTCGACGTGGTACTGAGTAGTTTTCGAAGGTGGAGCGCGAATGGCCAAGCTGACCGAGTCGTACTGGCCGGCGACCGACTCTGTCCCGCTGCGGGATCTCACCGTCGGTGCGTTGCTGCGAGAGGCGGCGGCAGACTCGCCCAATGTCGAGTGCCTCGTCGCCGGAGTACCGGGTGTCGACCGGCGCTGGACGTTTGCAGAGATGCTGGCCGACTCCGAGCGGGTCGCGGCTGCGCTCCTCGCGCGATTCTCGCCCGGTGAGCGGATCGCGGCATGGGCGCCGAACCTGCCGGAATGGGTGCTGCTGGAGTTCGGCGCCGGGCTTGCGGGCATGGTGCTGGTCACCGTCAACCCGGCGTACCAGCGTCACGAGCTTGCCTACGTGCTCGGCCAGTCGGGAGCTGCCGGCATCGTCCTCGTCCACGAGTGGCGAGGCAACCCGATGCGAGCCTCGCTCGACGAGGTGCGTGACGAACTCAACGATCTTCGCGAGGCGATCTTCTTCGAGGCGTGGGACGAGTTCCTCGATGCAGGGGTTCCCGGGGTCCTGCCAGAGGTCAACCCCGATGATCCAGCGCAGATCCAGTACACGTCAGGGACCACGGGTTTCCCGAAGGGGGCGGTGCTCCGCCACGGATCGCTGACCGACAACGCCGCGATGTACGTGGCAGAGGTCGAGATCGGCCCTGGCGACGTGTACGTGAACCCGATGCCGATGTTCCACACTGCGGGGTGTGGCATGGCGGTGCTCGGCACGCTGCACGCCCGCGCGAAGCACGTCCCGGTCCTCGCCTTCGATCCCGGGTTCGTGCTCGAGCTGATCGAGCGAGAGCGAGGCACCGCGCTGCTCGGCGTCCCCACCATGCAGATCGCCCTCTTGGAGCACCCCGACGTCGCGACACGGAACCTGTCAAGCCTTCGCTCGTCCGTGTCCGGAGGCAGCCTCGTGCCGGCCGAGCTCGTTCGGCGCATCGAGGCGACGTTCGGCGTCCGATTCTGCATCGTGTACGGCACGACCGAGTGCTCCCCTCTCGTCACGATGACGCGCTTCGACGACAGCGCCGAGGACAAGGCAGAGACGATTGGCCGGGCGATGCCCCAGACCGAGGTGAAGATCGTCGATCCCGTGTCCGGGGAGGTCGTCGCCCCGGGAGCCGTCGGCGAGCTGTGCGCCCGGGGCTACATGGTGATGCACGGCTACTTCGAGAATCCCCTCGGCACGGCCGAGGTCGTCGACGCGGACGGCTGGTATCACACCGGCGACCTTGCATCGATGGACGAACGGGGCTACTGCCGCATCGAGGGCCGGCTCAAGGACATGATCATCAGGGGCGGGGAGAACATCTACCCCCGCGAGATCGAAGGCGTCCTGTTCGAGCATCCTGGTGTGGCCGAGATCGCTGTCGTCGGGATCCCCGACGACAAATGGGGCGAGCAGGTCGCGGCATTCGTTCGTCCGGCAGGCGACGTCCCACCGACGACGGCCGAGTTGTCCGCGTTCGTGCGCGAGCGTCTCGCCGCGTTCAAGGTGCCTCGCTGCTGGGTCTTCGTCGATGCGTTCCCGCTCACGGGCTCCGGCAAGATCCAGAAGTTCATCCTGCGCGAGCGGTACGTCAACGGGGAGCTCACTCCTACCTCCTAGCCAACGCGCCGCCGCGCCGCGCCCGGCCGAGATCGACGCACTCAAGGAGGGTCTCGCACACGAGTGGGATCTACCTGATCGAGACGTCGTTGCCGCGAGCTGGTCGTCAACGACGGCTGCAGCTCTTTGACGCTGTCTCGGTGCGGATGAGCCCGCCGCGAGACATCTCGACAGGACATCTGTCATCGCACGGCGCCGGGAACCTCAAGGCGGTCCGCTGCGACGAGTTCGATCTCGAAGCCGTCGATGTCGGCGATGAAGCCCGCGTAGTGGTCGGGTCCGCCTGCATTCGGGTGCAGCTCAGGGAAGAGAAGCATCCAGCCATGGTCCTGAGATGCAGCGACCAGTCGGTCGCACTCATCACGGGTCCCGCAATGGAACGCCAGGTGGTTCAGCCCCGGATGGAGCCTGTCGTAGGCCTGCGCCGTGAGGGACTGCTTGATGACGATGTACGCGCCGCCGAGCCGCCAACTTCGACCATGCTCCCAGGACTGGAAGGCCACGTAGCCAAGCGACTCGAGCAGCCAACCAACGCTCGCGATCGATCGACGCAGGCTCGGCACCCACACCTCAACGTGATGCAAGTCGCCTCGAGCCACAAGTCAGTCTTGCTGGTGCGAGGCGCAGTGAGAACTGGTCCGAGCAAGGGGCCCGTGACGAGCTCGCCTAGGGTGCGCACGATCATCTCGGCGGCTACGCCTGTGCGTCCTTCCGGGGGCGCGTGCTCATCGGAACAACATCCGCACTCGCGCGCTTCGCGTGACGTCGCTGGAGCTGGACCATGTCCCTGACGTGCTCATCTTGCATCGCGGCCGAGATGGTACGAAGAAGGCTTTGGCGGGCAATGTCGCTGACGGACGTCTTGTCCAGCGCGGCAAGTGCATCGAGGACTTCACCGTGCGCGTCGGTGACCCGGACCCCAATCAGTCGCGACTGCGGGTTCTCGGCTCTCGGTCTGCCTGCCATGCGTTCCTCTCTGTGCTGAATTAATCGTAACTTGCTAACAAGAATCAGCGCAACTGAGATGTGGCGACAATTGTAATTACATTCGTGTGGTTTGCAGCTGCCCCTTGAAGAACACCGCCACGGTGCGACGATGCGGAGCGACTACGAGTAGGTCTCAGGCGCGATGACTGCCGTCTTGAGACCTTGATGGACGGTCCGATCGTGCTCCTCAGCCAACTCATCGGCTTCTGACTCCGACACGAGGGAACTCTTCCAGTCGCATGCCATGCACAGCGCGAATGCCTTGACCTCAGCGTCCATGATGCGTCCCTCCGCTCAACCGACTGTACCTCGCAGGACTCAGGCGTAGCCCAACGCGGCGGTGACGGGCGTCGTGTCGGGGCGCCATGCCCGAGGTCACCACGCTCGACATGGCTCACCATGAGTCGCGGGCACGCTGCCTGGCGCGTGGCCCGGCATCCGCGTCGACGTCACAGACAGGGCGGACGCAGGGATAGCTGCAACGACGACGATGCCACGGATCTGCTCCCTGGCGGCACTCGCCACTTGGGCACGGCTGTTGTTCGCACGTGACCTCGGCTCTCGATGGGTGTGCTGCACCTAGTGGTGAAAGCTTCCGGCCTCCTCCTCGGAGAGCGGCACTGTCGGGCGATGCTTGGCGAGATGTGCGAGGGCTCGTCGGTAGTCGTCCAGCAACAGATCAGCAAGGTCTCGACTGAAGTCGTGACGCACGAGGATCCGTTGAATCGCAAGGTCCTCGAGGTTCGGCGGGAGCGTGTAGGCAGGCACCTGCCAGCCACTCATCCGGAGTCGATCTGCAACGTCGAACAGCGTGAAGCCGGGTTCCACACCGTCCGTGAGCTTCCACGCAAGCCCGGGAATGCCACCACGGCCGTCGTAGATCATCTCAAAGGGACCAAGCTTTGCGATCTCGGCGGCGAGATACTGCGCGTTCTCATACCCGGCTTGGTGAATCTTGCGGTATCCCTCCCGCCCGAGACGCAAGAGGTTGTAGTACTGCGCCACGATCTGACCTCCGGGTCGCGAGAAGTTCAGCGCGAACGTGGGCATGTTGCCGCCGAGGTAGTTGACGTTGAAGATCAGTTCCTCGGGAAGGTCATCGCTGTCGCGCCAGATCACCCACCCAACTCCGAGCGGCGCGAGGCCGAACTTATGGCCCGAGGTGTTGATCGACTTGACCCTGGGGAGCCGGAAGTCCCAGACGAGCTCGGGATCGCAGAACGGCGCCGTGAATCCGCCGCTTGCGCCGTCGACGTGCATCGGCACATCGATCCCAGTGTCGGCCAGATGCTGGTCCAAGGCTTGAGCGACAGCCTCCACCGGCTCGTATTGACAGGTAAATGTCACCCCGAGCGTCGGCACCACGCCGATGGTGTTCTCGTCGACGCGCTTGATCACCTCCGCTGGCGTCATGAGCAGGCGGTCGCTCTCCATCGGGATCTCACGAAGCTCGACATCCCAGTAGCGCGCGAACTTGTGCCAGCAGATCTGCACAGGACCGCAGATCAGGTTGGGACGATCCGACGACGCCCCCGCCGCCCGACGGCGCCGACGCCAGTTCCAAAGGAGCGCCATGCCGCCCAGCATCGCGGCCTCGCTCGAGCCTGTCGTTGACGTCCCGAGCGTGTTCGCGGCGTCCGGGGAGTTCCACAGGTCCGCCAGCATGTGCACACATCGCTCCTCAAGCGCAGCGGTTTGGGGGTACTCGTCCTTGTCAACCATGTTCTTGTCGAGGGTGAGTGCCATGATCTCTCGAACCTCAGGCTCTGCCCACGTCTGACAGAACGTCGCGAGATTCTGTCGAGAGTTTCCGTCCAGCATGAGCTCGTCGACGACGACCTGACGGACATGGTGCGGCTCGTGCTCATGCTCGTGCATCCGGTACTTGGGCATCGTGACCGATAGGTCATTCGACGCGAAGACGTCGTCGTTGAGACTCGCACGCACGGTGTTGCGCTGGTGGATCATCGGACACTCCTCTTTGATGACGGCGGTGCGCCGGCGTCGGCACGCTGATCGCGGACACATCTTCACCTACTGGACTCGGTCACCCCAGCACACATGGCACGCCGACCCGCGACCATTGCGCAACCGGTCCGGATCCCATCTGGTGGACTTGTCGCGACGGATGCCAGACGGTACGCCAGGTCCCACACCCCGTCGTTCCTGGCGGGTTGCACGGAGCATACGAGCGCGCTTCAAATCCACGGTGAGATGATGCGAGGGACAGATCGCGGAGGGTGAGGCGTGACGGCACGCACGGCATGGTGGCGGTCCCTCGTGGTCGGCGCACTCGGCATGTCAATCCTGGTCCCACTCCTGTCGGTGCCATCGGGTGCTTCGGATGGTCGTGCTCGCGGCGTCAAGGGCACGCTTGAGAATGTCAACCTGCATCTCCGGATCCCCTACTTCCACGTCCGTGTCCTTGTCCCACAACTCTCCAGCACGAGCGCGCCCGCTCGAAGGGCGAATGAGTCCCTTCGCCGCAGCGCTTCGAGGCTCTCGGTCCAATGGGAGTCATATGTTGACCATCGAGTGCCGCAGGGTCGAGGTGGTCCCGGAAGACCCCCAGGAACATTCGACGTCCTGCCGCGACCGGGTCTCACGGCGTCGAGCCGACTGCTCGTCGATTCGCTTCTGCCGGTGCTCGGCATCTGCTCGCGCTGCACGGACGTGCAGTACTGGTCCCCTGATGCCGTCCTCCTCCCCTCGGGCGACAGCGTCAGCGTGTACAAGGTCCTCTTCGACACCCAGCGGACCGCGCTCCGAGCGATCGCTCGACAGATCCGGTGGCTCTCCACGAGTGAGTATCCGGCGCCGAACGAGTGCATCGCACAGATGCGCTCGGACGACGTCGCGGCCCCGTCGATCACGAAGCTGGTCCATGGCATGGCGCTGTGGCACAACCTCGCCCTCGAGGCGAACGGCCTGGAGGTCGGCTACAACCAGGGCTACCTCTTCGATGACGCCTGCGGGCTCGCCTCGTTCCTCGTCCCCTACTCGATCGTGCTGCCGTACACGAGCGCGCTCGGACGGCGTCTCATCGAGAGCTTCGCCGAGGAACCGAGCCCGTGGGACCGAACCGGCCTGCCACCGGGGGCATTCCCCAAGCCGATCGCCCAGGCCCTCGCGCTCGTTGCCCGGCGTGCGCACTTCCCCGCCGAAGGGCCTGTGCAGGCACTCAGCGCTCCCACGCTTTCGGTGGGGGCGTCTGCGACATCGAACAGCTACTTCGTCGGCTACTACCCGTGCGCTCCTCCGTTGCCCTTCAACAGTCCGAAGCTCAACAGCTGCGTCACGGCCAACATCGACATCCTGGGTGGTTTCGGAGGGATGGCGTACGTCTCGCATGCAAAGGCGCTCCGGGCACTCCTGGCGTGCAGTGCCTGGACCTGCGAGTCCCGAGTCACCGTGTGTCCCACCCGCTCACGCCACACAACCCTGGACGGCCAGCGCGTCGCTCTCTGCGCCTTCGGGCACGACCCGATTGACGAGGTGAGCTGGACCAAGGGAACCTGGATCTTCATTGTCGGGCCAACGGTTCCCGGAGAGTGGCGCGATCAGACCGCGCAGATCATCGAGGAAGAGCGGTCCGTGCGCCTCCCCCGGTATCCAGGTGTGCTCCAGAACGACCCTGGGGGCGACAATGACAACACGTCGATCGAGTGGACCGTCGGCACGAACGACTACTTCGTCGACCCCTACTTCGGAGGAGGACTCGCGAACGCGGTGTCGTTCCGACCGTTCAAGCTCTGAGTTCGCCGGCCTCGATCGGGGCTTCGGATGCCCCGGTGCCGCTGGCGGGAGCATCTCGCTGAGCTTCGGATATCCCGTTGTCAGTCAGCCACGTCTGGATCGCCCTGTCGAGGACAGCAGTGGTGCCCGGACTTCCTTCCGAGTGACACCCGAAGAGGACGTCACACCATCCGATGGATTCCGCGCTCGTTGACTCAGCTGCACTCCGGCGTCGTCCGAATCGCCGCCAGCGTCTTGCATGACGAACCTCGGTGGAGGTCTGTTCGTCCGGGAATTGCATGACGCGAAATTATGGTAGATCGGACCGCGACACAAGCGAATTATCTGTCTTTGCCACACCTCATTTCATCAAGCGATCGTCTCACGTGGCTGTTTGCCCTGTCGCAACCCGTCACTTCAGTCCTCGAGGATCTACCCTTCACCTTTGCGTGCCGGATAACTCTGCGCACGTCGGTCTGTGTCAACCGGTCGGGTGCAGCCCGACGCGACGGTCGCCACTGAAACGACAAGGCGTGGACCGCTCGGTCCCTTTGGTCAGAGGATCCAGAAGTGCTTGAAACGCCGCCAGATGCTCGGGTGCACGAAATACTTCACCCGCCGAGCTTCGGGGATGGCTTGGTACTGCTCATTCTCCTCGACTGGGTCCGGCACATACCGAGCTGGCTGCTCAAAGAAAAGGCCAAACTCGACGGGATTGTTGGTCGCCTGGTGGTACAACACCCGGCCAGCGGCCGACGGACCGATCATTCCGCGATTTTACCATCCAAGAGGTGCCACTTATCGTGAAGTTCTTCTCGAGGATCTGGCGACGTCGCAGCGACGTGGCAATGCACGATGACACGCAGGTGCGCGCGAGCCACACGTCGGCATTGGCCAAGGCAGCGGCGTGACCTCGCTGAGTCTCGCTCGCGCCGGAATCGATCCCGACGTCGAGCGGTCCCGGACCTGCGGGCGTCAGCTGCGGGCGATCGCCAGTGGATGCTTCGGCTGATAGAGACCAACTTCGCCGCCACTGGGAAGCTGGATCTTTGTGATTGAGCCCCAACGAGCTTCTTCAACCTCGGAGCACGGCACGTCGCGCTTCGAGAGCGCCTCGATCTCTGCTGCGAGATCGTCGCACAAGAGGTACAGCTCGTGTCCTGCGCCCTCCGCAGGATGCACCGCCATCTCAGACGGCGGGAGCGCGAATATCAGCCAGTCATGTCCAGCATCCACAGAGTCGAAGCCAAGGACATCTCGAAAGAATGCGCGGTCCGCCGCCGCGTCGTTGCTGTACACGATCACGTGGGCACCAAAGATCATTGGTTGCTCCTTGAGCTGAGTTCTGCTCTCGACGGTAACACTCCTCGCACGCCGTACCGCCGGATCGAGTCGGAGCTGTCGAGGCTCGGAGCTCGTGGTGGTGGGGATCACCCACCGGCAGCGCACTCGTCACGCGGTTCGCCCATTCGTTGCACAGAGAGGGACAGGTCCGCCCAGCACGCAGGATCCGTCCTGTGAGAGCGCTTGCGCGCAATACTTCGTGGCGGAAGCGCTTCGCCCATATCGGTCGTGACAGACGTCGGAGGTCACATGCACGTCTCCGCAGGGGACACCGCGTGGTTGCTCGCATCAACCGCACTGGTCTTCTTCATGATGCCGGGCCTGGCCCTCTTTTACGGGGGGCTCGTCGGCGAGAAGAACGTCATCGCCACGATGGCGCAGTCGCTCGTCGCGATCGGGCTCATCTCGGTCCTCTGGATCGTCGTCGGCTACTCGCTCGCCTTCGGCCCAGACCACGCAGGCTTCCTCGGTGGCTTGCAGTACTTCATGCTCCGTGGGATCGGGAACACCCCGAGCTCGTTTGCACCGACGATCCCCCCGCTGCTCTTCATGGCGTTCCAGATGAAGTTCGCCGTCATCACCCCCGCGCTCATTGCAGGCGCGTTCGTCGGGCGAATGAACTTTCGCGGCTACGTCGTGTTCATCGGCCTGTGGTCGATGCTCGTGTACTGCCCGTTTGCCCACTGGGTGTGGGGCGGCGGCTTCCTCGGGGCGAGCGGACTCCACGCCGTCGATTTCGCTGGCGGGTCGGTGGTCCATGAGCTGGCGGGCGCCTCTGCGCTCGCCGCAGTCCTGTACGTCGGTCCTCGCCGAAAGGTCGATCGGCCGCACAACGTGCCGCTCGTGCTGCTCGGCGCGGGCATCCTCTGGTTCGGGTGGTTCGGGTTCAACGCGGGCAGCGCAGGGAGCGCCGGCTCCGTCGCCGTGGCCGCCCTGGTCAACACCCAGATCGGCGCGAGCGCGGGCATGTTGGCGTGGATGGGGGCGGAGTGGTTCAGGCGCCGCAAGCCGTCAGTGGTCGGCATCGCCTCAGGCGCCATCGCAGGCTTGGCGGCGATTACGCCCGCAGCCGGGTACGTGCCCACGTGGGCGTCGCTGGTCATCGGCGGTGCAGCAGGGATCCTCTGCTACGGGGCGGTGCTGCTCAAGTCCCGATTGCGCTACGACGACGCTCTTGACGTCGTTGGCGTCCACATGGTCGGCGGCTTCATCGGCGTCGTCCTCACCGGCGTCTTTGCGAGCCTCGCCGTCAACGCCCTGGGCGTCTCGGGAGGAATGGTCCAGTTCGGACGGGAGGTCGTCCTCGCCGTTGCCGCCCTCGTCTACCCCTTCATCATGACGTTCGGCATTCTGTGGGTGACCGACAAGACCGTGGGCCTGCGCGTGGGCGAGTCCGAGGAGTTCGCGGGCCTCGACATGAGCGAGCACGACGAGGTCGCCTACGAGTGGCCCTCGGCGACGAGTTCCCAGGAGAGCTCTCCTCGAGCGCCCACCGGGTCCGACATCCAATCGGCGAAGAGCACGGATCCGCTCGGTCCGGCGTAAGCGCGACGCGCCTTTCGACGAGTCCACGAAACTGGCTCAGCGCACGCTTCTCTGAACCAAGATTGGGCACCAGGTCCGCCCAGTACAGTCAGTGTCAAGTCCTCCGAAGGAGTCCACCTCATGGCTGCCATTGTCATCGTCGTCATCGTCGTCGTGGTCCTCGCGTTCCTCTTGTGGGCCTCTTTCAACGGACTGGTGAAGAAGCGCAACCGGACCCAGGAGGCATGGTCGGAGATCGACGTGGAGCTGAAGCGCCGACACGACCTGATCCCGAATCTGGTCTCGACGGTCGAGGGGTACGCCGCGCACGAGAAGGGGACCTTCGAGGCGGTCACGAAGGCCAGGGCTGATGCCGTCTCCGCTGGCGCCACGGGCGACCCCGCGAAGATCGCTCCGGCTGAGAACGCGCTCTCGGGGACCTTGCGCTCGCTCTTCGCCGTCGCGGAGAACTACCCCCAGCTTCGGGCGGTCGAGAGCTTCACGCAGCTGCAGGAGACCCTCACTGCGACTGAGGACAAGATCGAGTTCGCGCGCCGGTACTACAACACCAGCGCCCGTGATTTCGACACGGCGCTCCAGACGTTCCCGCGGAACCTCATCGCCGGGATGTTCAACTTCAAGGCCGTCGCGTTCTACGGCGCCGATGACTCGGATCGAGCGGTGCCGCAGGTCACGTTCCCTGGATCCGATGGCGCCTCTACCGGCCCGACGCAGTCGGGTCCGCCGCCAGCCACGGGATCAGCCGGTCCGCCGTCGGCCGCGGGTTCAGCCGGTCCGCCGACCGCGTGATCGAGCTGGGGGCTCCGAG
This sequence comes from Acidimicrobiaceae bacterium, assembly GCA_003162395.1. GTDB lineage: Bacteria > Actinomycetota > Acidimicrobiia > Acidimicrobiales > RAAP-2 > Palsa-459. The sequence goes on along the minus strand of PMON01000077.1, from coordinate 27,641 downwards.
CCCCAGCTCCTAGACCGATCCCCCCGAGGCGATCTTCTCGAGCACCGCGATCCGCTCTTCGATGGGGGGATGCGTGTCGTAGAGCCGGTGGTACCAGGTCTCGTGGTGCTGCAGAGGGTCGTCGATGCACATGGCTGCCGTCGAGTGGTTCATGGCTTTGAAGGGCTTGTCGTTCGTCTGCAGCTTCTTGAGCGCGCTCAAGAGGCCGGCGGGGTTGCGAGTCAGCTCGACGCCGCTGGCGTCTGCCAGCGACTCGCGCCGGCGCGAGAGCGCGAGGCGGATCAGCGGCCCGAAGACGATGCCCACGATGGCGAGCATCAGGCCCGCCGCGAACAGCACGATGACGATCTGGCCCCCCTGCCTGTTTCGTCCCATGTTCGAAAAGAGCGCGCTGCGCCAGAGGACGCTGGCGAGGAGCGCGGCCATGCCGATCATCGTGCTCACGACGAGCAGCAGCCGGATGTCGTGGTTCTTGATGTGGCTCATCTCGTGGCTCGCCACGCCCTCGATCTCCTCGCGGTTCATGATCGAGAGCAACCCCGTCGTGAAGGTGATGGCTGCCTTGTTGGGACTGATGCCCGTGGCGAAGGCGTTGGGGGACGGGTCGTCGATCACGTAGACCGCCGGCTTCGGTAGTCCCTCGCCGAGTGCCAACGCCTCGACGACGTCGTGCAGCTGCTTGAACTGCGCAGGATCGGCGGGCTGCGCGCCGGACACGCGCAGGACCAGTGCGGCACCGGACGTCAGCGAGTAGGCAATGCCGGCGATCGCCAGGAACGCCCCGATCACCACGCCCACGACCACGGGCGACCAGCCATAGCTGGTTGACACGTATGCCCCGGTCGCGTTCATCTGCGCGGGATGCTCAACAGCCCGGAAAATGAGACCGCACGCAGCGCCGATCGCGAGCCAGAGGACGAAGAACACGCCGACGAAGATGATGCTGCGCCGCTTGTTGCTCGCGATCTCGCTGTACACGTCCCGGACCTTAAGGCATCGCAGTGGGCGATGGCACAATGGGGTGCCGACTACCGCTCAGGGACGTGCCGCACGGGCTGCTGCGGTCAGCTGACTCAGCTCGACGAGGACCGGTCCTCTTCGAGTGCGAGCCGGGTGAGGTCGGCGCGCCGTCGGCGCCCCGTCTTGTCTCGTATCCGGTCGAGGTGCGAGCGCACCGTGCTCACCGAGATGAACAGTCGTTGCGAGATGTCAGCGTCGGTGTCACCCTCCGCCACGAGGCGAAGGATCTCTCGTTCTCGGTCGGTCAGGGCAAAGGGCTCCTTCGGCTCGCTCGCGCGCGCGTCGCTCAGCAGGAACTCGGCGAGCTGCGGGGACACGTAGGCATCGCCCGCCGTCACGGTGCGGATCGCACGATGTATCTCGTCGGCGTCGGCCGCCTTCGTGAGGTAGCCCTGCGAGCCGGCCGCGATCGCGGAGATCACGCTCTTGCGGTCCGCGGACGCAGAGATGACCAGGATCGACGTGGCTCGATCGCGAAGTCGCTCGACGCATGCGGCCCCCTCGCAGTCGGGAAGGTGCAGGTCCAAGAGCAGGACGTCGGTTTTCTCGGCGCAGGCTTCGAATGCCCCGACGCTCTCGAAGGTGCCGACGAGCTCGCACTCCGCGCTCTCTTGGATGGTCGAGGCAAGTCCCTGTCGGTAGAGCGGATGATCCTCGACGATCGCCACACGGATCATCGTGGGACCCCGAGCTCGACGCGGGTGCCCTGGCTCGGTGCCGACTCGACCCGGCTCCACCCGCCGACCTCGGCAAGTCGCTTCTCGATTGAGTTGTCGAGCCCGAATCCGTGCGACGTCGACGAAACTTCGAAGCCCCGTCCGTGGTCGCGGATCGTGACCGACCACGCGCCCTCCTCATCGGTCACGCGAACGTGGGCGCGATCCACACCCCCGTGCTTCACGACGTTCGCGAGCGCCTCTCGCGTCGCGTCGCAGAGCGCGCCCGACACGTCGTCGCCGGGCTCGATCTCGAGCTCGCCGGCGATGAGCTCGACGCGGAGCCCCTTCTCGGCGAACTCCGCGCACAAACGAGAGAGGCGGTCGATCATGCCGCCGACGTGCGACGTTCCCTGGCGCAGCGCGAGACGGAGTGTCTCTGCCTCTCGCCACGCGTGGCGGCGGACGCTCTCTGGGTCGCCGGCAGAGCCCGCGGCGATCGCTTCCAGGGTCTGGAGCGCCGAGTCGTGCAGCAGCCGGTGCTCGCGATTGGTCGCGGCCTCAGCAGCAAGGCGCGCACCCTGGTCGACCGCAAGGCGACGAGCCTCCTCGAGCTCGGTCGCCATCCTCCTGGCGAATCTCGTCACGAGCGACGCCACGACGAAGAATCCCGGGTAGCTGAGCGCGTTCGCCATCGCCGTCGCGGCTCGACCGCCGCCGACGCGAGTGGCGTCGGCCGTCGTGACCGCGTAGGTGGCCCCGAGCGCAGCCGACACGACGACGCCCTCGGCGATGGTCGGGAGCGCGGCGCACCCCAGGGTCGAGCCGACCGTGAGCGGCAGCATCCAGTTGAGCGAGGCGGTGCGGTCCACCGGATCCATCGCGAACGCCAGCGCGACCAGTCCAGCGAGCCCAAAGGCCGCATCGGCGCGCGCGCCTCGCGCATCGCAGCCGCCTTGTCCCACGTACCGCCGCGACAGCGCCACGAACTCGACCGCGGCTGCGGCCTCCACCGCAGCGGCCAGGACCGGTCGTCGGTACGTGCGGCGCCCCGAGACCGAGCAGAGGAGGCCTTGCAGGACGTGCACGCCGCGGATGGCCACGAACGTGGTGGCCAGCATCCGCTCGACGCCCGACCGTGCGGTCGAGAAAGGGGCATTCTTGCCCTGTCCGCCGCCCCCGCAAACCCGCATGCTGGGCGAAGTGTACCCAGCCACTCCCTCGCAACGCCGAGGCACAGACCCAGGAGATCACATGAGACTGCAGCCGTCACCGACCCACCAACAGATGCTCCGACGCCGCCTGCAACGAGTCGCCGTGGTCTTCCCGCTCCTGTTGCTCGTCGGCGGGCTCGCCGCGATGAGCGCCGAGGCGCCAGCCGGTGCAGCCGAGACGGCACGACTTCACCACGGTGCGGCGTCGCACCTCGCTCGTGGCGCCGTGCTGCCGCGCGCGTCGGTTCCCTACGGCGCCGGGAAGGCGTTCTGCAACCCCTGGGGCGGGCTGTCCATCGACGCCAAGAGTGTCGCGAACGTCTATCCCTGCTCCAATCCGAACACCGCTGACAGGTGGAACACCTACCAGTGCGCGGACTACACCAACCGCTATGAGTGGGCAACCTTCGGCCTCACCGCACCGGTCAACGGCGGAGCGATGGTCCGCTACCTGCACAACCACAGCAGGGTCCCGATCCAGGCGGCGAGCAAGGGCAACCTGCCCAAGCCTGGCGATGCCCTCAGCATGTGGGGCAACGCGAACACCGATCCACCGGGCCACACCGGTGTCGTGTACTCGGTGTCGGTCAACGCAGCTGGCAACGGCGCGATCGTGTACCTCGACCAGAACGGGTCCCTCAGCGGCGGCAGGAACATCGGCGAGGACACGGTCTACGTAAAGAACTGGGTCTTCTCGACGCACTGGTCCGGGTACTACGCCTACAGCAACTTCGATTGGACGCTCCAGGCGAATGCCTACCCCAACGGCACCTTCATCGACTACGCGGGCAACGTCTACCGGATGGTCGGTGGTGCCCCCTTGTACGTCAGCACGTGGGCAGCCGTCGGCGGCGGCAAGCCGTACACGACGGTGACGACCGCACAGTTCGACTCGCTCAGCCAGTACCCGGCGAACGGCTCGGCCGTCTATGAGGCGTCAGGCGCACGCAAGGGCACCGGGTACGTCTTCGTCGGTGGCGCGCCGCTGGTCGTCACGAACTGGGCGAACGTCGGCAAGCCGCAGATCACCGGCGTCGACCCTGCCGCTCTCAACACCTTTGCCACATCGGGTCAGTACAGCCACGTCCGCCAGTACCCGCTCAACGGCACCGCGATCTACGAGGAGTCGGGCGCCTCGAAGGGCACCGGGTACGTCTTCGCGGGCGGCGCGCCGCTGGTCGTCACGAACTGGAAGAACGTCGGGAGTCCGCCTGTCACCGGCGTCGACCCTGCCGCTCTCGCCTCCTACGCATCCACTGGCCCGTTCAGCCACGTGCGCCAGTACCCGCTCGACGGCACCGCGGTCTACGAGGCATCCGGCACGCTGAAGGGATCGGGCTTCGTGTTCGCCGGTGGCGCGCCACTCGCGGTCGCGAACTGGATGAACATCAACAGTCCGAAGATCACTGGGGTCGACCCCGCCGCGCTCGACACCTACGCGACGACCGGCGCATTCAGCCACGTCGCGGCGGTGCCGGCGAACGGCACGTTCCTCAGCACCAAGTCGGGCGGCACCTATCGGGTCGCGGGCGGGTACGCCTTCGCGATCGCCTCGTGCTCGGACATCGGTGGCTGCACCTCGCCGGCCCTGGTTGACGCCTGGGCGATCGCGCATGCTGGTTCGGCGTCCGCGCACCTTGCTGCGACGCCTGCGAACGGGACCGAGGTCCTCGCCGAGCCGTCCGGCGGCTACTGGAGCTTTGCGAGCGGTGACAAGTCACCTGGTACCGCGTCCGCCGCCGCCGTCAAGGTGGACGACACCTCGGTGAGCTCCTTCCCAACGAGTTAAGAGCCTCTCGCCGCGGCGCGCACCCCGTGACGGCGTCGATCAGGTCCGGCGAGCTGAACGAGACTCATCGGTGCGTTCGGTTGGTCCGTCGCGAGCGGTGGTCCACTCCGGCGTCGAGCTAGAACGGCCACATGGACGAGAGGCAATCCTCCAGAGGTGAACCTCTGCGCGACGATGCTCCCTGGGATCCCTGGCGACCCGAGGACGTAGCTCGTCGCTTCGCGGGATCGACGCTTCGGTGGTACGTCGTCGCCGGGTGGGCGCTCGATCTCTTCAGAGGCGAGCAAACGCGCGATCACGAGGACATCGAGATCGGCGTTCCGTCAGCGGACTTCCCGCTGGTCCAAGCGGCACTCGAGGGGTTCGAGTTCGACGTCGTGGGCTCGGGCGAGTGGTGGCCGGTCGACCACGCCGCCTTCAACGTCCACTTCCAGACCTGGGTGCGCGATCCAACGACTGGCGTCTACCACCTCGACGTCTTCCGAGACCCGCATGACGGGGACACGTGGATCTGCAGGAGAGACCACTCGATCCACATGCCCTACGACGACTTGGTCAGCTTCACGCCGAATGGCATCCCATTCATGGCGCCGGAGGTTGCGCTGCTCTTCAAGGCAAAGCACAACCGGGTCAAGGATCAATCCGACTTCGACGGCATCGCTCCCTTGCTCAGCAAGGGGCAGACACAATGGCTGCGTGAGGGACTGCGGAAGCTCCATCCGGGCCACCCGTGGATTCCTGCACTGCGATCGCAATGACCTACACGCTCACGTCGGACTGTCACGCCAGGCGACGGAATATGTCTGCATCGGCTCAGCCAGCGCCTTGAGGTCGAGCTTGCCGCAGATGAACATCGGCATGTCGAGACGCTACTTCGACACTGTGGTGCGCCGAATGGGCACCGATCGATGAGCACACGTCAGGATCCGTTGCATCAGCGTCCGCGTCGCTCCGCACTCAATTCCGGTGACGTCGCCAGCGTCTGGAAAACCACGCAGTACTTGAGAGTGGTCGCGATCAGCTCGTCCACATCATCGTCGGATGCGCTCGACTCAAGGTCGAAGTAAAGGCGTATCGCGGTGAGACCTACGGCAATCGATTGGTCGACCCCGAGCGTGCCCCTGAAGTCGAGATCACCCTCCGCGTGCAGCGTTCCTTTGAGGTCGATGCCCCGATTCGTCGCAACGGATCGCATCGTCACTCCGGCGCAGGCGACCAGGGCTTGCAGGAGCATGTCCCCAGAGCAGGCAAGCGTTCCATCCCCTCCAGTCGCGGGATGGAGGCCGGCGGTTACGAGTGCGCGGCCCGTCTCAACCGAGCAGCTGACGTCGCCGTCGGCGAGCGATCCTTCCGCGTGGAGTGTCAGGACGGCCGCGGAAGGATCTGACGTGTATCGATCCTTGAGAGGTCGTTGCAGCTGACGAAGCGAGTCACGATCCATCAATCGTCTCCTGCCAATGGTGAGGTCCTGATGTCTAACAGCGCCGCGCCAGGCATCGAGCTGACGCCCCATGACCGCCTCGGTAACCACTGGAGACTACCCATTTGGTGAATGCCCCATTGAGGTGAAGCGAGTGCCGCTCTCAATCGACTACGTGGACACAATCCGACCTCACACGGGCTCCTTGCAACCACAGTCCGACCTGGCTCCCTCACTCGACTGCGGTACGGCTTCAATGGCTTACCCACTTCTCAGTCGCCCGATCGCGAGTGCAACGCACGCTGCGTCGTCGCCGCCCACGTCGATGTCGACGATCTTGTTCCGACTCGTCGTGCCGCGGACCAGGGTCACCGAACGCCGGGGAAGCCGCAACGCGACGGCGACCGCTCGCAACGCGGCGTCCGTCGCTTTCCCTCCTTCGGCTGGCTCGGCCACGCGAACCACGAGTGCCCCGTCGAACTCGCCACCCACCGAGGTTCTCGACGAGCCCGGCCGGACGTGGATCCCAACTCGCACTTCGTCATTCTCCTGCACGTCATCACCGTCGGGTGCGCTCATGCGCGGCGAACTGCATACTGATCCGGTCTCAAGCCTGAGATGTCCCCGGGCTCACAAGTCCGGACAGGTCGGTCCACGCATCTTAGGACTGCTCTTCGAGTCGCTGGCTGAGCATCCATTGCTGGCCGAATGGATCACGGAGTCGACCCCCACGCTCGCCGTAGAACTGGTCGGCTAATGGATTGATCACCTCGGCGCCAGCGGCCACGGCTCGGTCCCACACAGGGTCGACGACCTCCCAGTAGGTCACCATGATCGCGCTGACCGCCGCGCCTGGTGAAGGCGCCTTGGCTGTCGCGTCTGGCGCCCCGACGTCTTCGGTGATCATGACGACTGCGTCGCCGATTCGGAGCTCCGCGTGAATCAACTCACCTTGAGGTCCTCGCACCCGGTCGCCGATCTCCTCGGCACCGAATGCAGCGGCGTAAAACGCGATGGCGTCACTTCCGTTGCGGACCACCAACCTTGGCGTGACCGTGCGTAGATGCTGAGGTACGGGCGTCATAGGTCCTTCTCCTTCAAGCGCGTGGCCCGCAATCGTGTCGCAGGCCCGGCGAGATTGATTGTAAGAAAGGGCCTCAGAGTGCGACGTGGTTGTGGCCACCGGCGGCGCGTGGGAGGTACTGGGTCGGCGTGATGCCGGCGAACTCGCGAAACTCGTGGATGAGGTGCGCTTGATCGAAGTAGCCGCACCGCGCGGCAAGCTCCGACCAGTCGGTGCTCGAGCTGCATTGGATGGATGACAGCGTCCGCTGAAATCGTCGGATCCTCGCAAATCGCTTCGGCGTCAACCCGGTCTGCTCCCTGAACGATCGGACGAATCCCTTTGAGGTGAGACCCAATCTCTCGCTCACCGCAGAGACGTGCGCACCCCGGTCCAACGCTGCAACGGCGAAGGTGAGGAAGGGATCGCGCACGGGCGGGCGAACCAGGTGGGCACGCAAGCCTTCTTCCACAAGGTCCAACCTTGCCTCGGGAGATGGAGCCTCGAGCAGTCGGTCTCGAAGCAGGGTTCCCCTGCCACCCCACAGTGCGTCCAGCCCAACGAGCCGACCACTCGTCGCCGACGAAGGAGCGTCGAAGAACGGGTACGCGCCTCCCGGTCGGAAGCCGACGATGATCAAGGCACATCGCCCTCCGGAGTCAATGACCGTGTGCGAGCTGCGCACGCCGGAAAGCGCGGCTCCTGCGGTCGACTCGGTGCAGTCCACGCCGTTGTCGGCAAAGGTCTCGAGCCGGTCTGCATCAAGATTGAAGAGCAGCTGGCTGGTCCCAGAGGGCACGACACGCTCGCGGCCGTGGGGGAAGACGCCCTCGATATACGACAACGAGGCGACCACGGGCGCGAGGAGAGGACTTGGGGGGCGGTGGAACGACAGCACCTCGCTCACTGCTCGACGCTACAGGTCCTCCTGCAAGAGGGTTCGCGCTGCTCGCCGCGGACGACCAGGGAGCGCTACGGCGCACCTCGCGGCCAAAGCGCACCGACATCGCGCGCCGAATGACATCGCACCTCGCCGCTTCTCCGCGTGCACGCCACTTCGGCGATCGTCGTGGCGATGCCCGTCGTCCCCCGCAGGTAGCGTTTCCGCCGTGAGCATCGACATTCGTCTCGTCAAGGACTCCGAGCATCAGCAGTGGCTCGACCATCTCGCACGGGCATTCTTCGAGCACAACGCAAAGGGCGCCTCGGAGTACTTCCTCTCGAACTCCGACCCGGGCCGGTCGCGCGGCGCCTTCGACGGGGATGCCGTCGTCGGGACGCTGCGGTCGTTCGCGACTGAGCTCACCGTCCCGGGCCCGGCGACGATTCCTGCGTCGGCGCTGACCGCGGTGTCCGTTGCAGCGACGCATCGGCGTCGAGGCGTGCTCACGAGCATGATCGAGGCGGACCTGCGCGAGTCCGCGGATCGGGGTGAGACAGTCAGCATCTTGCTGGCATCTGAGTACCCGATCTACGGCCGATTCGGCTACGGACCGGCGACCGAGCGGGTCAAGTACGAGATCTCGACCACCGACCTGCGATTCCTGCACAAGAGCGAGGGGGCCGTCGAGTTCGTCGACATGGCCCGACTGCGATCGCTCGCACCACCGGTGTACGAGCGCTTTCGAACCGAGATGCCCGGCTCGATCAGCCGGCGCGACGACTGGTGGGACAGGGTGACGCGGCAGGTCGACGTGCCAGGCGTCGATCCCTGGAAGGGATTCCAAGCCGTCTACCGATCACCTTCGGGCGACGTCGAGGGCTACGTGCTCTACGAGGGGAAGCCTGACTGGGTGGCGCCGGCGGGCAACGGCGCCCTCACGATCGACGAGTTGCTCGCCACGACGCCAGCCGCGTACCAGGCGCTGTGGGAGTTCTGCTTCAACATCGACCTGCTCACGTCAACCGTCGCTCCCAACCGGGCAACCGACGAGGTGCTCCCGTTCCTCGTGAACGACGCGCGCAAGCTGAGCACGATCGCCAGAGGCGACTTTCTCTGGGTGCGCATCCTTGACACGTGTGCAGCACTTCGCGGGAGGCGGTACAGCAGCGGCGGGCGGCTGATCCTCGACGTGCGGGACGACCTCGCCCTTGCTGCGGGCAGGTTCGCGCTGGAGGCCTCGTCGACCGGCGTGAGCTGCACCCCGACGAAGGACGCACCTGACCTCACGATCCCCGTCCACGCTCTCGGATCGGCGTACCTCGGAGGCGTCGCGATGTCGAGGCTCCATGCCGCCGGCCTCGTCGACGAGCACCACGACGGATCGGTGTCGCTCGGCGACAGGATGTTCATGACCTCGCGCGCTCCGTGGTGCACGACGCACTTCTGAGTCGGCCGGCAGTTCTCTGCAGGGACGTGGAACACGACATCGGCGAGACCAGTCGGACCTGAGGGCGCCTGTCCCAGCGCGGCGTTCGCACCTTGTCTCGACTTGAAGTCGCGAGAGATCCGTCAATCGTCCTGTTGGGCCACGAGCACTCGGGGCTGCCAGCAGCGGCGAGGGCATTTCATCGACCAACTCGTCGAGATCCCAATGCTGGACTCGGCAACTCGCTCAACGTCGCCGCCGCAGGCTCCCCGGTTCTCGACAAACTCGCGGGACTGTCGTGGCTGCAAGCCAGTGCGACGACTCGCGGCGGCCCGGCTTATCGAGCCCGCCCAGTTCGATCCAGCCGATGCGGAATCAGCGCCCGCTCTCCTGGGCGAGATCGACCATGACTGGGCGAGCCTCGTGCCACGCCACCGGTACTCGTCGCATCGCCAAGCCGCAGTCCAGAACCGCGCTGCCTTGCGGAAACCTGGTTGGACTTTCGAAGAAGCTGGAATGGACGTGCTCGACAAGGAGCGGCCCGACCGCCCAGGCGTCCGTCGTGAGCTCCATCGCTTCGAGGGTCCCGTCAGTACCTCGGGGCGAGAAACCGATCGAGCCCCGTTCGAAGAACGACGACGCGGCGGCGAGATTCTGGAAGAGCTTGCTTCCCTCGAGGTGGTCGACATAGCGAGCACGCACCGCGACGCTCGACTCCCCATCGCGGCTGCGTGCATCGATCGTGATCTCGTGGTCGCTCTCTGCGACCTCGAATGTCGCCTTGTGGTGCACGCCAGGAAACAGCCTTCCCCCGACCGCGACGTTGAGCATGGAGTTGCTGTCGCGCCGTGAGATGAAGACGCCGTGCTCCACACCGACTTCGCCGTCCCACTCAACGGCAATGCGATGTGCAACGTTCTCGCTTCGCTGACCGACGAGGCGTGGGAACCCAACAGGTCGCAGCTGCTCGAGTCGGAGTAGGCAGATGCCAGCAACCGCCTGACCATTGACGAGCTGCGGCCGCAACGGCATGGGAAGGAGTCGGGCTGCGGCCTGAGGGTCGACGCGGTAGTTGATGAGGAGGCGTCGTTCGATCACGCCCTCCAGCGCGGGCATCCTCATCGCACAGCCTTTGAACGACGATGGCGCAAGACGACCTGTTCTGGGCAGACCGTCGAGAGGAAGTCGCCGACACACAGCGCCAGGCGCTCTTGCACCAACGAGTAGTAGATCCGATTCGCCTCTCTGCGCTCCTTGACCAGGCCGGCACCACGAAGGATCGAGAGGTGCCTCGATATGGACTGGGCGGTGATTGCAAACCGACTCGCAATCTCACCAGCTGAGAGCTCACCGTCCCTGAGGTCCTGAAGGATCTGGCGCCTCGTTGGGTCCGCCAGTGCCTTGAACACCCCCGCGTCGTCGTTTGTGCTCATGGATCGATCATACGCGAATTAGCTAACTATCGCACATCGCTCGGACGAGGCACGACCTCGATCCCCCTACGCCAGGTCGCGGGCGATGCTGCGTGGGCTCATCTCGGACGGCACCGCCGGGGCCGATGCTGGGTCGCCATCGAGCTCCGCCCAGTCAGTGTGCGCCCATTCACGTCGCAACGTGGGTCCGATCTCTCGTCGACACGGCCGATGGGGCACGACTCTGCAGGATGCCGGCGAGCAGTAGTGCGCCCTTCGCCGAGAAGTCCATGACGACGGACGCGCGAGTCGCCCTTGACCACTCCCTCGGGCGATACGTGTTGGGCTCGATGAGGAGTCCCGCGATGCCAGCGAGGCCGAGGCCCGCGCAGGTGCGGCCTGGCCACGGCGATCGTGAGCTACGGCGGGTCCGGCTCGCGGCAACGGCGACGGCCACTGCCATGGGCCAAGGAGCTGCGATACCCGCGCCCCACCCCGTCAAGATCCCGGCACGGACCGACAGTGGGACTCGCACACCGAATGGTCGCCCCTCGACGTTGTCGCGGATCGCCACGATCGACGTCACGGCCACCGTGCCAGCGAATCCGACGGCGGCTGCTCGAAGCGCGCGCCCGGTGTCCCGGGGAGCTCTGGTCGTGATGCCGTCGCTCATGATGTCCGAGGTGTAGCAGATGGGTCGTCGCGGTGCCCAGGCTCGGTTGGCGCGCACGACACGTCGATTCGAGTGGTAGCACCACTACGGGCGGTGCGGTTGCCCCTCTTGCGCGCGATCACGGTCGTGCGGATGCTGGGCGGCGGGACCCATCGGATCGCTCGAGGTAGTGAATGAGACTCAGTCAGATCCTCCGGGTCGCCCGCTATCGGTTCAGGGGCGACCTCGTTCGACGGAGAGCCGGTTACCTGGGTGTCATCCTCGTCATCGGGGCAATCGGCGGCGTGGCGCTCGCCGCCCTCGCAGGTGCTCGACTGACTGAGTCGTCGTTCCCCACCTACGTGGCGAGCACGAATCCATCAACCGTCGGGATATTCAGTAGGTACGACGACCCGGCGCTTGGGATCACGACCGGGTACGACCCGGTGGTGGCGACAGAGATTGCGCACCTCCCGATGGTCACCCGCTCGACGACCACCATCGTCTTCGACGGCAACATCGACCTCAGCTCGATCTCGGGCGTCCACTTCCGTCCGAGCGCGGGGGAGGCGCCGCCCGCATTTCTCGGGAGCCTGGACGGAGAGTTCTCCTCCATGGACCGCGTCACGCTCCTCACAGGTCGTCTCGCCGATCCTGGGCGGGCTGATGAAGCGGTCATGAACACGCAGGCCGCGCAGCAGCTTGGAGTGCACGTCGGCTCTGTCATCCACATTCCGTTCTACACCGACGCCCAGGTGCATTCCCCCGCGTCGAGCCAGCCGCACGTTGCGACCGTCAAGCTCGTCGGCGTCGTCATCCTGAGCAGGGATGTCATCGAGAGTGACGACGCCGCACTGAACGCGGCGACCGTGATCTTCTCCCCTGCGCTCACCCATGAGCTGGCCCTGACGAGCGCGACAGGAACAGAGACCTTCCTGCAGCTTGCAGGCGGGACGAGCGACGCGAAGGAGGTGTTTGCCGCGGCCTATCTCGTGGATCGGTTCGCGTCCCACTTCCCCGCGCAGGTGACGACGGCCTTCGAGCCATCCGCGCAGCAGTCCGTGACGCCAGAGGCCTTGGCGCTCGCTGTGTTTGGCGCCATCGCCGGGCTCTCGGTCCTGCTGATTGCTGGACTGATGATCAGCCGCCTGTTGCGAGAGAGAAGTGATGACGTGGCGCCGATGCGAGCGCTCGGGGCGGACCGAGCCATGCTCACCGGGGATGCGCTCTCGACGGTGACAGGAGCCGTGGTGATCGGCTCGCTCCTTGCAATCGGCGTCGCGGTCGCGCTCTCTCCCCTTGCTCCGCTCGGACCGGTCCGTGCCGTCTACCCCAACCACGGCGTCTCCTACGACTGGACCGTCCTCGGGCTCGGGCTGCTCATCCTCGTCCTCGCGTTGACGTCGGCTGCCGCGCTCGTCGCGCATCGCAACTCGAGCCGTGTCGCCGCCTCGCGCACCTCGCTGCCTCGTCGCGAGCCGACGTGGGCGCGTGCCGCGGCAGCGACGGGGCTTCCGGTCTCGATGGAGACAGGTGTGCGGCTCGCCCTTGGACCGGGCCGCGGTCGAGACGCGGCTCCGATTCGCTCCGCCATCGCTGGCGCGGTCCTTGCCATCACCGTCCTCGTGACCGCGGTCACGTTCGGCGCCAGCCTCAACAACCTCGTCGCGCACCCGCCTCTCTACGGATGGAACTGGGACTACGCCTTGCTCTCGAGCTTCGCCGGCGCAGAGGATCTCCCTGCTCACCAGGTCGCGACGATGCTCGACCAGGACCACGACGTGCAGTCCTGGTCAGGCATCAACCTCGTGACGGCGAAGCTGGACGGTCAGCGCGTGCAGGTACTGGCCGAGCGGCCAGGCGCGACGGTCGCTCCGCCGGTGCTCTCCGGGCATGCGCTGACCGCCGCCAACGAGATCATGCTCGGCGCATCCACGATGGCCAGCCTCCACGGGCGCGTGGGCGACACGGTGACGATGAGCACCGGACTCTCGAGACCGCTGCGGCTGCTGATCGTTGGCACGGTGTCGATGCCCGCGCTCACCCAGATGTCGGGGGCAGGAACCGGGGCAGTGGCCTCGACGGGCGACTTCCCGGCTGCCCTCCTCAATATTCAGGACGCCCAGGTGCCCGGCCCGAACATCGTTCTCATTCGTATCCGGAGCGGCGTCAGTCCCTCGGCTGCCCGCAGGTCCCTCGAGGGCATCAACACGAGGATCAACGAGCTGCCAGTCTCCAGCGGTCTGGGGGGCGGCGTCATCTCGCTGCTCAGGCCGGTCGAGATCGTCAACTTTCGCTCCATGGGAACGACCCCCGCGGTCCTCGCAGGCAGCGTTGCCGCCGGCGCGTTGCTCGCGCTCGGTCTCACGCTCGCCGCGGCGGTCCGCCGCCGCCGACGCGAACTGGCATTGCTGAAGACGCTGGGCTTCACTCGTCGTCAGCTCGCCGAGAGCGTCGCAACCCAAGCGATGGTTGCCCCGGTCGTCGGCGTGGCCATTGGCATGCCCCTCGGCATCGTCATCGGGCGCCAGCTCTGGCTGCTCTTCGCCAACTCGATCAACGTGGTGCCGGAACCCACCGTGCCGCCTCTCTACATGGTGCTCATCGCCGCTGGCGCCATCATCCTCGCCATCGTCGCAGCAGCACTGCCTGGGCTCAGGGCAGCGCAAACGCCAGCGGCGCTCGCCCTTCGAGCCGAGTAGTCCCTGGGCACACCGATTCGGTCTCGATCGCCAGCTGACGGTGACGTCGGCCTTCTGAACGTCGCGTGGCTCGAGTCGTTGCCATCATGATCGCCACCTGGCGACCTGGTTCCGTGGGCAGACACGATCGCCGGTGCGTCGGGATCGCGAGCTGCCAGCTGGCCGCTCGCGAGTGCGAGGTGCCCTCCTCAGGGCCACGCCTCACTCGCCGCGATGGGCGTGGGCCGAGGTGCGACCACCGGTGTGCGTGCTGCGCCGACACCTGTCGCCCAGCGCGTCGAGGTCACGTCCGCGGGTCCGGCCGACGACTTGTGATGACCATCGTCCGCGGGGTAGACCAAAGGCTCCGTCTCGACGACCTCCAGGGAGTGACGATGGACAGCAAGCCGAGGATCGTTCCGGCCGATGAATGGCAGCGCGAGCGAGACGAGTTGCTCATCGCGGAAAAGGAAGCCACCCGCGCGATGGACGCCATCGCGGCCAGGCGACGACGTCTTCCGATGGTCCAATTCGACAACAGCCGGTACGTGTTCGACACGCCGGAGGGCCCGAGATCCCTGCTCGACCTGTTCGCCGGACGCGACCAGCTCGTCGTCTACCAGTTCATGGACAACGGGCCCGACGACTTCTGCCCGGGGTGCACGCACTTCACGAACAACGTCGCGGACCTGGCGGACCTCGAAGACGCCGGTGTCAGTTGGCTGACCGTCTCGAACATGCCGCTCGCACAGATCCAGGGCTACAAGGCCAAGATGGGCTGGACGCTGCCGTTCGTCTCGTCGAGGGGCTCGACGTTCGCCGAGGACTGCGGGAGCAGCGGTGGGTTCAGGCTCAGTGCGTTCCTCCGCGACGGCGACGCGATCTACCGCACCTACTGCACCACGGCTCGCGGCGTTGACCGGCTCTTGTTCGTCAACAACATCCTCGACCTCACGGCGTTCGGAAGGCAGGAGGATTGGGAGGATTCCCCGCCTGGGTGGCCGCAGCATCCCACCTACGGCTAGATGCCCTCACCGCTGCTCCCGTCCAGCTACACCCCGACGTCGACCGGCACCGTCGGCGGCCCGTCAGCAAGGAGGATGCCGTAGAGCTCGGGCAATCGACTCGGCGCGAAGCGCACGCCGACAACGCTCCGCAGCTCGCCCGGTGTCCACCATCTCGCTGCCACGAGCCCTTCGGCTCGTAGCTCGTCAGGCGAGAGGCTTGGTTGTTCACGGGGTCGTCGGCCGCGAACAAGAAAGAACGTCTCGCGCTGGCCGTCGTAGTCGGTCGAGAGCGGGAACACGTGGGTGCGCGTCCGATCACCGGCCCGAGCACCGCGACGCGCATGCCGACTTCTTCGATCAGTTCGCGCTTGATCGCCGCATGCGGTGACTCGCCGGGCTCGACTCCCCCACCGGGGGTTGCCCACAGCGGTCCATCGGAGAGATCGAAGCAGACAAGGAGCAGGCAGGACGCATCGTCCATCACCACGGCTCGGACACCCTCTCGGAGCCGGTGCGTCACGCGCGGATCGTGAGGGGAGCTCCCGGTACCGCGCGCAGATCGATGCCGTGTCACGCCGTCGGGGTCTCACGCGCGATCGTGACGCCGAGACTGCGCTCGAAGTACGCAACGGAAGCCCTCTCATACGCGGCGGGCCACTGCTCGCCAGTGTGCACGGCAAGCGCGCGGGCGCGTGGGAGGAAGATCTCCGCAAGCGCCACGTAGCCTTCAATGACCGAGTCGATGGACGCGCTGAGCGCAGGGAGCGACCCGAGCGTCGAGTTCTGCTCTTCGGTGAGGTAGCTGCGAAGCCGCTTGGTGAAGGGGAAGGGGTTCCCGAACGAGTGCTCCCTCGTGGTCATCCACCCTTGCTCGGCGAGGAAGAGACCGACCAGGTCGATGTCACGGACGATGATCACGCCGTTGGAAGCGGGGACAACCTCGTTGCGAGCGACGACCGAGACCATGTTGCCCAGCATGTACAAGAAGTGCTCGACCGACGATCGCGGGAAGAAGGGTGCGCCTTGGCGTCCCGGGCGAGGTACGGGCCCGCGTGGAAGGAGGTTGTCCTTGTCGACGAGCGGCACCATGCCCTCGACGGTCTTTGGATCCACGCTCGAGCGAGGATTGAACACCACGTCGAAGTGGAGCCACTCGGGCGTGATGCACATACCACCGATCGCGCCGCCAAATGGCTGTAGGTAGGCGACCGGCGCAAGATCGTGTGCCACGTCAGTCCACGTCGCACGGAGGCTGTCCTCGGCGTCATCGCTGACGACGAACTGGAGATCGACGTCACTCCACGCGTCTCCCGTGCCGACCGCGAAGCCCCCGACGAGGTAGGAGGCGACGATGCGATCATCGTCCGTCGCCACCTCAACGGATCGCTTGATCAGGGCCTCTTGGGGCGCGGTGGTTGCCCGCCGGATGCCCTCGAGCGAGAAGCGACTGTCGTACTCCATCGGGTCCTCCCTGGCCAAGGTCAAAGGTGTCGCCGCGAGCGGAACGGCGACCCGACGCGGCTGCTCATCGCGCGTGGACCGAGACCGAGTACGCGCTCTCGTCGGTGAAGGGTGCACGATCCCATGAGCACCAACGATCCTCAAGTCCAAGACCGGCCTCCCGGCACGCCGTGTCGAACTCGGCGATCTCGTAGCCCCGATTGAGCTCGAAGCCCGCGATCAGTCGCCCTCCAGCCCTCACGTGGGCTGCACACGACGCAGCGAGCGCCGCACGCATCGCCACGGCACAGAACAGCGGGACGTTGCCGGCAAGGACCACGACGTCGAACTGACGGCCAAGCGACAGTGTCGCGAGGTCTGCAGTTGCCCAGGCGAGCTCGGGGGCGAGACGACGTGCCTCGCTGATCATGGAGTCGTCGACGTCCACGCCGAGTGTCCCGATGCCGTGCCGAGCCAGCTCGATGGCGACCCGTCCGGTCCCGCATCCCGCGTCCAGCACGGTCTGTGGGCCAAACGAGCGCACCAGTGACGCCTCGCCGTGAACGTCCATCCCGGTTGCTGCGAGCTCGTCGAATCTGGATTGATACGCACGGCCGTCGAGTCGGGGCACGACTCGCATTCAAGCAGGGCCCGCAATCCGAGCACCGCGACGGCATGCTCGGTCCCCGCCGGCAGACGAAGGCTCGCGGCTTGGCGCACGCCGTCGCGTGCCGTGCCGTGCCTGCCACATCAGCATCACCCTTCAACTCACCGGGCTGGCATGGTCGGTATCGTGGTGCAGCCCAGGATTGGGCCGCGACGAGGAGGCGAACAGTGTCACAGGTGCACCGCGCAGGCACGGCAGCGGTGCTGCTGCTCACCGCGTCGGTGGTCCTCTCTGGGTTCGCGACGGCGTCGGGTGTTGCGCCCCGACGCGCAGCGCTCCCCACTCCGGGCACGGCGAGCCAGGTCGCGGCGCTTGTCGCGGCATCCAGCAAGATCGAGCAGCTGCCGTCGCCGCTCGTTCCCTTGCTGCAGAATGTCGGGTACGACAACGCCGCCAACTACTACCCGGTCGTCAGGAAAGGGTGCTCGGGCACGACCGAGTGCGTCTTCGGCGACAAGTCGAGCACGACGACGGTGGTGCTGTTCGGCGACTCCCACGCGGCGATGTGGCTGCCACCTCTCATCTACGACGCGAAGCACCTGAGCTTCCGCCTGGTACTCCTGTGGTTCACGGGGTGTCCAGCCGCGAGCCTCACGGTGTGGAATCCGAGCCAGCACGGCATCGACAAGGGTTGCGATGCCTGGCGCTCACAGTCGACCACCGACATCAAGAAGCTCGCACCCAGTCTCGTCCTGCTGTCTGACCGGACGACCGCCGTCGACGGATCGACGGGGAAGATCATCGCGAACGCGGCGTGGAGGGCAGGGATGGAACACACCATCTCGGCCCTCGCCGGACCGCAGGTCAAGGTGGCTGTGATCGGCGACATCACGGCGCTCACCAACGAGGTGCCGCAGTGCCTCGCGGCCAACGCCAACAAGATCCAGAACTGCTCGTCGCCCAATCCGAATCCGGGATTCAAGACACACGTCGCCGACGAGAAGGCTGCTGCGAAGGCCGAGCACGCGCCGTACGTCAACCCACAGAGCTGGCTGTGCACGAAGAAGTGCTCGCCGGTCGTGGGCAACATGGTCGTCTACTACGACACACTGCACGCGTCAGCGACGTACGCCGAGTACCTCTCGCTCTTGTTCGAGGCGGCCATCAAGCCGCTGCTTCCTGCTGGATGAGCGGCGGGGCCGCCAAGGTGGGGCCCACGTTCGCTCACGAAACGGGATGCGCGATCTGGAACACGTTCCCCCACGGGTCTCGCACCATGGCCCGGCGATCGCCGTAGGGCGTGTCGCGAGGGTCCTCCAACGAGGTCGCCCCAGCTCGCATTGCGCGTGCGTACGCCGCCTCGGCGTCATCGACATAGACATAGAGAAACGAGGGGAACGCCGCACGCTCGGATGCTTCGGACACCATGATGAGCGAGTCGCCGACCCGCATCTCGGTTGGTCCCGATCGATTGAGCTCGCCGGTCGCGTGGAAGGCGCGACGAAGGAACTCGGCTTGGGCGGCGACGTCGCCCACGACGATGCGAGGGGTGACCGAGTGGTAGCCGGGTCGCGGGGCCATCAAGAGATTCTTGCAGCCGGCGGATCCGCCGCCTGGCTCCGGCGAAGGCCCCATCGTGTCGGAACACTCGGGTAGAACTGGGTCGCACGACGAGGTGCTCGAAAGGAGACGTAGGTGACGCATGGCGAGAACGTCGACTTCCGCGGCGCCCGACTGGACGACCCGGACTTCTCTGACGCTCGTCTGCATGGCGCGAGCTTCGAGGGCGCTCGACTGACCGAGGTGTGGCTGGGGAACGCCCGGATCGAGGCGAACATCTCGGGGTCCCTCGACGGGCTGCGCATCAACGGGGTCGAGATCGCACCCTTGGTGGAGGCGGAGCTCGATCGCCAGTACCCGGATCGCGTCAAGTTGCGAGCGACGGACCCCAGTGGCCTGCTCAAGGGCTGGACCATGGTCGAGGACGTCTGGCGGACGACGACCGAACGGGCACAGCGACACCCGCGGGCGGTCCTTCACGAGCGAGTCGATGACGACTGGAGCTTCGTCGAGACGCTCCGACATCTCATCTTCGCGCATGACTGCTGGCTCAATCGCATGGTCCGAGGCGAGCCCCACCCGTATCACCACTGGGGTCTCGCCGGTCCGTGGCTGTCCAACCCGAGCGAGCTCGACATTGATCCCCTCGCGACGCCCTCGCTCGACGAGGTGCTCGAGGTCCGCCGCCAGCGCCTTGACGTCGCGCGCGCGACGTACGAGTCCCTGACCCCGACCGAGCTGGACCGGGTGTGCGTGCCACCCGACACGCCGGGTCATCCAATGGACCCGCACACGGTGCGCGAGTGCTTGCAGACGATCCTCGAAGAGGAGTGGGAGCACGCTCGCTACGCCAACCGGGACCTCGACGCACTGGCGCCGCGAGCCTGAGCCTCAGGTCGTGCCAGTCCTCATCGCCCGTGCGCGTGGCGAGGCACGCCGACGCCTCAGGTGAGGGCGATGTCCTTGTTCGGTCGGACGACGATCTCGGACACGTCGACCCCGGGCGGCTGGGTCACGGCGAACAGCACCGCTGCGGCGATGTCCTCCGGGCGGATCATGAAGTCGCCGAGCGCCACCTGTGCGCGCTCGAGCACGTCGTCCGGCAGCCGCTCGCCGGGCCGGATGGATCCTCCGTCCCCGACCATCGCCGCGAAGCCCTCGAGCACCGCCGGATCGAGGTAGCGGGCGAAGTTCGTGGCGACCACGCCCGGCATGACCGTCGTGAGCTGGATCGGGTCATCGATCAGCTCGAGACGAAGCGAGTTGGTGACGACGTTGACGGCGTGCTTCGACGCGCCGTAGATGCCCGAGTCGGGACTCTTGGCCGCGAGAGAGGAGATGTTGACGATGTGCCCACGCGTGCTCGTCGACCGCATGGAGTTGACCGCCGCCTGGCACCCCACCAAGAGCGCGAGCACGTTCGTCTCGAGCAGCGTTCGCCACTGGGCGACGTCGGTGCCCAGAATCGTGCCGAAGGACCCCACGCCCGCGTTGTTCACGAAGATGTCGAGATGCCCGGCAGCGGCCACCGCTGCGTCGACGAGACCCTGGATCGCGCCGGGCTTGCAGACGTCGATGACGGCCGCCTCGGCGGTGCCGCCCGCGGCTGCGATCCGATCAACGCTCTCCTTCATGGCGGACTCAGTCCGCCCGCAGAGCACCACGTGCGCCCCCGACGCCCCGAGGCTCTCCGCGATCGCCCGTCCGATGCCGCTCGAGGCGCCGGTCACCACTGCACTTCGGTCCTTCAGGTCAGGTGCGTTCGACACGACTCGCTCCTCCATGTTGCGTGCCCGCCTCGATGGGCACCCGTCAGTCCGTGGTCGGCGCAAGCGTACGGCACGGGGCCACGACGTCTACCGAGACGTGCATCCGGCGAGCACGAGCAGCAGCGACGGATGCCGGCCCGCGCGAGCGTGCCACCACGAGTCAGCAGTTTTCCTGTCGGGCATCATCAGGGTCGTCGTCCTATGCTCGGCGCACGAAATGTCCTGTGGGACATACAGACGGAGGGGTCATGCCAGGTCGTGATCGCGTTCGGTCCGGAGTCGAAGCACGTGTGCGGGTCGCAGTGTGGCGACGTGCGAACCATCGCGCCGGTCACCGGCTGGTCGCCGCGGTCCTGAGCACGGCGATGGCCGGCTCCCTCGGCCTCGGGGTGCTGCAGTCCCAGGGTGTCGGAGCGACGGTGCAGTCGCACGCGTTCGGGGTCACGGCCAGCCCGAACGCAGGGAACGGCTCGAACGGCCTCAACGCCGTCGCGTGCACGGTCCCGACGACGTGCTTCGCGACCGGGTACTACCAGGCAGGCACGACGGAGAAGACCTTGATCGAGGGGCGGCACGGCGGCGCCTGGAGCCGCGCGAGCTCGCCGAACAAGAGCGCCACCCACAACGACCTGTTGGGGGTGAGCTGCTTTTCCTCGACCTCGTGCATCACGGTGGGCACCGAGTTCGCGGGCTCGACGCAGCGGACCCTGATCGAGCGGTGGAACGGCGCCTCCTGGGCCGTCGTGGCGAGCCCCAACAAGGGTGCGGGGAACAACGCGCTGCTGGGCGTCTCGTGCTCGGCCGCGACGCGCTGCGTGGCCGTCGGCTACCAGACCGCCGGCACCACCAGCCGGACGCTCATCGAGACGTGGAACGGCGGCGGATGGGCAGTGACGCCAAGTCCGAACCTGAGCTCGTTGGCGAACTCGCTCGCCGCCGTGTCGTGTGCGTCCTCGAAGCGCTGCGTTGCCGTCGGCGAAGGGGTGAAGGGTCTCAGCGGCCGCACGCTCGTGGAGACCTGGACCGGCAGGGGATGGGCCATCACGGCCAGCCCCAACGTTGGCACGGGCAGCAACACGCTCATGGGTGTCTCGTGCACGACACCGGTCTTCTGCGTCGCTGTGGGCAGCGCGATGCTGTCGTCGAACGACATAAACCTCGTCGAGCGGTGGAACGGGCACGCGTGGGCGGTCGTGCACACCCCCGACAGCGGGCCGGGCTCGAACATCCTGGACGCGGTCCATTGCATCAAGTCCGCGTTCTGCGAGGCCGCCGGCGACTTCGAACACGGGACGTCGTTCCGGACGCTTGTGCTGCGGTGGACCGGCGCGGCGTGGGCCGTTGACCCGAGCGCCAACCGAGGGACGAGCGAGGACGACCTCTTTGGTGTCACCTGCCTGTCATCGAGCGCGTGCAACGCGGTCGGCGAGCATCGAATTGGCGGCACGAGCCAGACGCTGATACTGACGGGCCACTAGCACGACGGGCACGGCGTCAAGGTGTCTCTCAGATCGCAAGGCTCTCAAGCGCCGCCGCCAGCGCCCACTGGTAGTCAGCCTTGCCGTTCGGCGCGCGCTGGACCGCGTCGCGAACCACGACGTCCTTTGGGACCTTGAAGTGCGAGAGCGACGAACGGACGTACGTTCGGATCTCATCTGGGGACGGCGGCGTGTCGTGCGACGAGCCGACCACGGCCACGACCCGCTGCCCGAAGCGCTCGTCCGGCATCCCCACGACCAGGCAATCCTCGACGAGCGGATGACGCTTGATCGCCTCTTCGACCTCCTCGGGGAAGATCTTCTCCCCGCCCGAGTTGATGCAGTTCGAGCCCCTGCCCAGGAGCGTGACCGCGCCGTCGTCGTCCACGGTCGCCCAGTCGCCGGTGATGACGAAGGACTCCCCGTCGAGCTGGATGAACGTCCGTGCCGTCTTCTCGGCGTCCTTGAAGTACCCGAGCGACGCGGACCGGCTCGCGAGGAGCCCGCGCTCGCCACTCCCGCGCGCGACGTCGCGGCCGTCCTCGGTGATCACCCGTGTGTCGGGCGACAACGTGAACTGCGCGGTCGCAGAGCCGCGGTCGTGGTCCGCCGTGCTGAGCGCGTAGGTGCCGCCCTCGGTCGACCCGAGCGCGTCGACGAGCATCGCGTGGAGCCGCGACCGCAGTCCGTCCTTGACCTCGGCGCTCCAGATCGCGCCGGCCGAGACGACCGCGCGGATGCTCGAGGTGTCATAGGGGTGCGCCGAGCTCTCTCGCTCCTCGAGCGCGCGAAGCAGCGGTCGCCCGAAGGGGTCGCCGACGATGACGAGCCTCGTCACCCCCTCGCGCTCCGTGAGCCGCCACACCTCGTGGGGATCGAACGTCCGCGACTCGAGGAGGGCGACGGTGCCACCCGAGAGCAGCGCGGGCATCGCGCCCACCCACATGCCCGTGCCGTGCATGAGCGGACAGCACGGGACGCTCACGTCGGTGCCCCTCGCGGCGATCGCGTGGACGAAGGGCGCGATGCCCTCTCGCGACGTCGGCACCGGATCGTCGAGCCCGAGGACGGCGAACGCGCCCAGCAGTCGCTCGGTGAACTCGCCCTGGGCGTACATGACCCCCTTCGGCATCCCGGTCGTGCCGCCCGTGTAGAGCATGTACAGGTCCTCGCCGTCGCGCTCCTTGCGGCGCTGCGGCTCGTGGGACGCCACGAGCTCGTCGAAGCCGACCGCGCCGTTGAGGTGCTCGCCGCCGTCGTCAACCTCGACGAGCATCGCGATCCTCGGGAGCCGTTCACGGACCCGGCTGACGCACGGACCGAGCGATGTGTGGAACACGAGCACCTCTGCGTCGCAGTTGTCGAGCAGGTAGCACAGCTCGTCGTCGAGGTACCGGTAGTTGACGTTGATGGGGATCGCCCGGTGCTTGAACGCCCCGTGCTGGGCGAGGAGGTACTCCGGGCTGTTGTACAGGTACAGGCCGACCTTGGCACCCTCGGCGACGCCGGCGGCCTCGAGTCCTGCGGCGAATCGGGCGGCGGCGTCGTCGAACTCGGCGTAGGTGACACGACGGTCGCCGTGCACGATGGCGTCGTGGACGGGAACGGCATCGGCCACTTCCTCCCATATCGACGCGAAGTCAAGAAACATGGTCCTCCCTGTGCCGGGCAGCCATCAGTCCCGAGCGACGGGGTGCACGGGAGCTCGACGTCCGCGAAGCCTGTGCGTCATCGATCGACGCGCGCCTCGGCGGACCCGCTGAAGACGACGACGCCGTCCTGGTTCGCCGTCGCCACCTCGAAGGTGGCGAGGTGCTCGCCGTCGCGCTCGTCGAGCCCGGTGACCGTGGCGGTCGTGGTCAGCGTGTCGCCCGGCCACACCTGGGAGGTGAAGCGCCCGCCGAACCTCGTCAGGCGTCCATCGCCCACGAGGTCGGTCAGCATGCGCCCGGTCATCCCCATCGTGAGCATCCCGTGTGCGAACACGCTCGGATAGCCCGCAACCTGCGTCGCGAAGACCTCGTCGGTGTGGATCGGGTTGAAGTCGCCCGAGGCGCCCGCGTACTGGACGATCTGGGTGCGCGTGAGACCCTCGACGACGACGGCCGAGTGGACGTCGCCCACGTCGAAGCTGCGAGACGAGCTCCCCACGGCTAGTCCCGAACCGCCTGGGAGGTCATCACGCTCACCGCGCGGGCGGACACGACGACGTCGCCGTCCTTGTCCACGTAGTCGATCGTCACCTCTCGGAACGTGAGCAGCCCGCCGCGACGGCCCTGCTTCTCCCAGGTCGCACCCGGCGAGACGTTGAGGGTCAGCACCTCGCCCGCTCGAATGGGGCGGTGGTAGAGGTAGTGCTGCTCGGCGTGCAGGCCGGTCCCCCGATCCGAAGCAGGCTTCGTGGCGCCGTCGTCGCGGTCCGCCTCGGCCGTCCCCGACGCGAACCTCCCCGAGCCGAACCACCGCACCCCGGGCCGGGGGCGCAGGGGGTAGTCATCGTCGAAGTGCGCGCTCGCCTGGACGAACGTCGGGGGTGCGATGATGCCGCCGACCTCGCTCGCCGCGGCCGCTCTCGCGTCGTGGTACACGGGGTTGAAGTCGCCGATCGCGCGCGCGAAGGCCATGACGTGGCCCGCCTCGACCGGGAACGTGTCAGCTGGCACCGAGCCTCCTCACGCGACGGTCGCCGGCGTCCCAAGGATCACGGTGCCGGCGGCCATGAACATACCCCCGACCCCCTGGGCGAGGCTGACCTCGACGCCGGGGACCTGCGCGGGTGCCTCGCCTCGCAGCTGGCGAACTGACTCGAGCAGCAAGAACATCCCGTACATGCCCGTGTGCGTGTAGGAGAGGCCGCCACCGTTCGTGTTGAGCGGCAGCCGACCGCCTGGCGAGGTGTGCCCCTCCTCGACGAACGCGCCCGCCTCGCCGCGGCCCACGAAGCCGAGGTCCTCGAGCCCGTAGATCGGCAGGTGCGCGAACGCGTCGTAGACCATCAGGTGGTCGACGTCGCTCGGGGCGAGCCCGGACTCGGCGAAGGCGAGAGCCGACGACAGCTTGAACGCCTTGGAGCTGGTGAAGTCCTCCATCATCGAGACCATCGGCGTCTCGGCAGCCTCCCCGGTCCCGAGCACGAAGACTGGCGGTTGCGGGCCCGGCACCGCGCGCGCGCGATCGGCCGACGTGAGCACGAGCGCGCCGCCGCCGTCGGTGACGACGCAGCACTCGAGCAGGTGCATCGGGTAGGCGATCATCGGCGAGGCGAGGACGTCGTCGACGCTGATGAGCTCGCGGAACTTCGCTCTCGGGACCTGGGAGGACCAGCGCCGCTGCGCGACGGCAACCGACGCGAGCTGCTCGTGGGTGAGGCCCGTCTCCTTCATGAAGCGGAGCACGCCGATCGGGAACATCGTGGGCGGCCCGAGCGTGCCGTAGGGGGCCTCGAACTGGCCCTGCGGCGACGACGAGTCGCCGTATCTCGGCCCGGCGCCGACGCGCGATCGCCCCGACTCGCCGTGGGTGATCAGCACGACGTCGGCGAGCCCTGCGGCGATCGCGGCTGCCGCGTGGCGCACGTGGAGGAGGTACGAGCAGCCCCCGACCATGGTGCCGTCAACGTAGGTCGGGGTGATCCCGAGGTAGTGCGCGACCGCGATCGGCGAGTTCCCCGCGGACGCGATGCCGTCGACGTCGGCCATCGTGAGCCCGGCATCAGCGACCGCGCGGCGTGCCGCGTCGGCGTGGAGCTGCAGCGCCGAGAGCTCCGGCACCGTCCCGATCCGCTCGGACTCGGCGGCCCCGATGATCACGGTGCTGCCTCGGACGCTCACGCGGGCACCGTGGCGGGGCGAAAGACGGGGACCATCTGCTCGCCACGCGGCTCGAAGTCCACCTCGAGGGCCATGTCGAGCTCCAAGGACTCCGGCGTGTTGTCGACGCCGACGACGTTGGTGAGCAGCCTCGGCCCCTCGTCCAGCTCGACGACCGCGATCGCGTAGGGAACCTGGGACTCGAATCCCGGTGCCGCGCGGTGGCTGATCACGTAGGTGTGCAATCGCCCCCGCCCCGCCGAGACGAACCACTTCACGTCCCCCGAGCCACAGGAAGGGCATGCGGACCGGGGGTAGAAGAACGCCGTCGCGCACGCCGTGCAGCGCTGCAGGCGCAGCTCGCCGTGCTGGGCTCCTTCCCAGTAGACCTCACTGTCGGGAGTCGGGGTCGGCCTCGCCTTACGCGTCGCCTCCGTCACCACGCTGCTCGCCCCTCGGGCCGTGCCATCAGTCGCCTCCATCCAAGGTCGAAATGACGCGCGCTGCAGCCCCGGGGATGCTCCTCGACGTCGCACATGAAGTTAGATCGATGTGCCCGGCTCCAGCAACACCGCGAATCGCTGCATCGGGCGAAGCCGGGTTGCATGGTCGGGACGGGCGCGCTGCAACCGGGCGCGGCGTCGTCCCGTGCTAGCGGACCGAGCCGATCCGGTTCAGCCCCGACGAGCGGTGCCAGTCCGACTCGGGGTAGCACTCCCGGAGCGTCTTGACCGGCACGTTGCACGAGGACTCATAGTTCACGCCATACGAGTCCGCGATCGAGCACACGATGAACATCACCTGTGCGGCCTGCTCCTCGGTGAGCCCACTGGTCTGTATCGAGAACTTGTGCGTCTTGCGCCGTAGCATCCGGCGAGTCTTCCACCGACAGGCTGATCCCGGAGGCGGCGGTCTGGTCCGGCAGTGAGACGTTGCGCCGCGAGAGATGCGGCGCCACCGACGAGGACTGGATGGAAGTCCACGCGGTCCAGCGATCACGCGACCTCGACGACCACCTTGCCCCTGGCATGCCCTGCTTCGACGTACTGGAGCGCCGGTGCGGTCTCGCTGAGCGAGTACGAGCGGTCGATGACAGGCGTGAGCGCTCCGGAGACCACGAGCGAGGCGAGTTCGGCCAGGTCCTCGCGCTTGATCACCGCCATCACGACGCGAATCCGGTGGTGGACGAACTTGCCAGCGACGACGCCCTTCAGCATGAGGGCGACCGGTCGCAGCCACTTGCCCTTGGCCCCTGCCGCGAGCAGCAACGTCCCGTCCTTCGTCAGTGCGCGACGAAGCGCCGTGAGGGAGCGATTGCCGACGGTGTCCATGACGACGTCGAACGTCTCGCCGCGCCGCGAGAAGTCCTCTTTCGTGTAGTCGATGACCTGGTCCGCCCCGATCGACCGGACCAGGTCCACGTTCCTGGTGCTGCAGACCCCTGTCACCGTCGCGCCCATCGACTTGGCAATCTGCACCGCGAAGGTGCCCACTCCCCCGGCAGCCCCGTTGATCAAGACCCGCTGGCCCGGCTTGATCTCGCCTCGGTCCCGCAGTCCTTGGAGCGCCGTCACGGCGGCGCACGGCATGACCGCGGCAGCCTCGAACGTCAGCTCGGCTGGCTTTGGCGCGAGGCGCGCCTCGTTGCCAATGGCGTACTCAGCGAGCGTCCCCGCGCCGCTGCCGAAGACCTCGTCGCCGACCTTGAAGCTCGTCACGCCCTCCCCGACCGCGGCGACCGTGCCCGCCATGTCG
>PMON01000067.1 GCA_003162395.1 Acidimicrobiaceae bacterium | reverse complement strand
ATGTCGGCATAATCGTGCAAGCGGACTGAGGTGAGTCCAAGCCGATTCCTCAACTGGATGACTGGTGCGTGACGTCGTTGGGCGGCCACGGCATCGACGAATCTGGTGCCTTGGAGAACACGAAAGCGTCGTCGGCGAGGCTCACGCCGCAAGCCTCGGACCGATCACGGCAACGATCGCGGTGCATACGAAGGGCCTCGATCGATGTCCGATCCAGAGCCACGCGACGAACCGAGTGGGTCTTGGTGTCCTTCTCGACGTGATGCCCCTCAGAGTCCTCGACGATTGATCGAGCGATCGTCACCGTCCCCTGCTCAAAGTCCACCGCGTCCCAGTGGAGACCGCAGAGTTCACCCCGTCTCGCTCCGGTAGTTGCGGCCAGCTGCAAGAACGCAGCCATGTCCGGGTTGTCGTCTCCCGCCTCCTCAATGAGGCGGGAGACGACAGTCGGCTCGGGGGCTTCGATCGGCCGGTTCCGCACTCGTGGTGGGGACGCGAGGACCGCCGGGTTCGAGTCGATCCAGCCCCACTTGACCCCCTGCTGCAGGGCTCGACGCAGCACGGCGTGAACTTGGCGGATCGTGGCTGTTGCCAAAGGCCGTCCTGTCGGCCCGCTGTCCGTGCGCAGCTGGGCATAGAGCCGGTCGAGCTGCGCCACACGGAGCCGCTCGAGCGGGATGTCCCCGATTGTCGGCTGGATGTAGCGCTTGATGCAGTTCTCGTAGCCCCGGACGGTCGACGGTGAGAGATCTGCCTTCGCAAGCTCGAGCCACTCTCGTACGAGGACGCAGACCGTTGCGTCGCGTGCCGCACGACCGCCACCGGAGACCTCCTGGACGAGCCTGGAGAGGGCATCTTCGGCCTCGCGCTTGCCTCCTCGGTACGTACGTGTCCGATAGATCTTGCGGCCCGAGACCGGATCACGGCCAGCGAAGGCACGGAGCTCCCACGCGTCGCCACGCTTGCGCATATGCCCTCTCATCGCCTCATCGCCGCTCCGTCGTGAGTCCCACAACGGTCGAGGGCGTGACCGAGTCGGTTTGCGCCGCGAGCGGAGTAGCAAGGAGTAGCAAATGCGGATCTGCACGAGACGCGCGCAACCCGTCTGAACTGGTCGAATGTTGTGGGCCGCCCGGGTCTCGATCCCGGCACCTTGGGATTAAAAGTCCCCTGCTCTTCCGGATGAGCTAGCGGCCCCTGGCAGACCGTATCTGAGAGCCCGGCTCAGCTTCGAACCAGGTCCGCGTGCTCACCGCGCGCCAGCAGCGCGAGTCAGCACTGCTGGATCACAACAGCGATGCGTCAGGCCCGGAAGATGTACACGCGGCCGACGTTCGTGGCGTGCTCCGGTGCTCCCACTGCCGCGGTGGCAACTGACCCTGTCACCGACAGGCTCACCCAACGGCCGAACGCGTCGCCCGCTGCCGTGTCCTTGCCCTTGAACTCCGCCTGCTGCTTCCAGGAGGTCCCTGAGCGGGTGAACACGTAGGCCACGCCACCAGGAGCGTGTTCATCGGCCCCCACCACGATCGTGCTGCCGTCAATCGCCTCTCCGAAGCCGAAGTGGTTTTGCGTCACCGTGTCCTTGCCCTTGAGCTCTGCCTGCTGCTTCCATGAGCTGCCCGACCCGGTAAAGACGTAGGACGCGCCCGCTCCCTCGGCGTGGTACGGCGCTCCCACGAGCACGTCCGTCCCCGATGCGACGAGCTCGCCGATGCCGAAGAGGTCACCGGAAGCGGTGTCCTTGCCCTTGAACTCGGCGCGCTGCCTCCACGAGCTGCCAGAGCCCGTAAAGACGGAGACCGAGCCGGCAAGCCCACCGTGGAACGGCGAGCCCGCGAAGAGCGTGGAACCGTTGAGCGCAAGTGTGTAGCCGAAACCGTCACCGTTGGCCTCGCCGCCCGCCAACAGCTCCTTGCGGAGCGTCCATTTACCGAGCCCGGACTTGGTGAAGACAAACGCCGCGCCCGAGACGTTGGGCGCGCCCGCCACGATGGTCGATCCGGAGATGGCCACGGACCAGCCGAACTGCCCGTAGGTGCCGGACGGCGTGACCGTGAGCTCCTGGGTCTGGGTCCAGGACTTCCCCGATCCCGTAAAGACGTACACCGCACCACGAGCCCCGTTGTGGGCCTGCGCCCCGACGACGAGCGTCTTGCCCTCGAGTGCCACGGCATTGCCGAATCCGTCGCCTTTGGCGCTGTCCTTGCCGATCAGTGTCGCCTCTTTGACCCAGCTGGAGTTGATCTTCATGTAGACGAAGACGGCGCCAGCGACGCCGTGGTTCGCGTCGCCCACCACCAAGGTCTTGCCCTGGAGTGCGGAGTCAAAGCCGAAGAGAGCGCCGGCTCCCGAGCCGGACAACTCCCATTGCTGCTTGACCGAAACCGAAGCACCGGCTTCCATCGGCACCGCAACCGTGATGAGACCGGCCGTCAGCGCCCCAACAAAGAGACGGGACATTCCGAAGCGTCGCACGTTGCCTCCCGTTGTGAGCCTCGATCCCGAGGCAGACGTTGGGATATTACTGAGTAACTCATCGGATGCGCTGAGCGACGGCTGGTCTTTGACGAACCGATCCCGTCATGTCGTGCAGCGGACGGCTGAGGGCAATTCAATCGAGCGTGAAGTCCCCAATTCATCGCGCATTCTGAGCTGTGGGTCCGATAAGACGTCATCTCGGAGTTCCGGTGAGAAAAACTTTGTGGAAAGTTGCTGGCCGGACCCGACAGGGGCAAAGAGAAGCCCGGGCTCGCGAAGGTGAGGGTCATGACCGATACGGACCGAGAGGCGCGGTTCACTCGGCTCGTGCATGACCACGGCGACGCCGTGCACCGCTATCTACGTCGTCGCCACGTCGTGGCTGATGCGACCGACGCCGAGGACCTCTTGGCCGACGTCATGTCCGTCGCGTGGCGACGTCTCGACGACATCCCGGTCGGAGCCGAGGCGCCGTGGCTGTTCGGTGTGGCAAAGCACCGACTCTCGAACGCTCGGCACCGCAGCACCCGGCGGGACCGCCTCATCGCGCCGATTCGACCACGGGCCGCAGCCCCTGCCGCCGAGGACGTCGCGATCGCGGACCTCGGGCTTCGAGCGGCGCTTGATCGTCTGTCCGACAAGGAGCGCGAGGCCTTGTTGCTCACGGCGTGGGAGGGCCTCGGGCCCGAGGAGCTCGCCGTCGCCCTCGACGTGTCGGTCAACGCCGCGGCGATCCGGCTCTCCAAGGCGAAGGTGCACCTCCTCGCGATCCTCTCTGAGGAAACCCAGGAAAGTCTCCCTGCCTACGCAACAGGTACCCGGTAGTCGCACAGGAGGAGGACGCAATGGAGCGTCTCAACGGTCATGATGAGTTGCTGTCCAGGATCGCCGCTGTCGATCCCGCAGCCCGGCTCGCGCCGATGACCGAGGGCGCGCTCGACCGAGTCTCGCGCCACGCCATGAGCCCGATGCCGAAGCCATGGACCTGGCGGCGCTTCCGCTTCGCCTCGCTCGGCGCACTCGTCGGATCCGGCGGGCTGGTCGTCGCGGGCATCCTCGGCATCCAGGCAGCCGGGCAGAGCTTGCCGATCCTCGCGCTCGGCCAAAGCGCGGCCAAAGGCGGCCCGGTGGCGCCGGGCTCTAGTTCGACCTCACGAGTTGCTGGCCCGATGATGCTCCCCTTCGAGACGTTTCAGTTCACCTCGGACCCGAGCCTCTCGTCGGCCGTGGGGTCGGGCACGGCCTATGAACTCTCCTCGAGCATCGATGCCTCAACCGCTGCGAGCCAGCTCGCACAGGCCCTCAGCGTTCCGGGCGACGTGATTGACCAGGGCGACGGCTCCTACCAGGTCGGACCCGACAACGGCCCCGACGTCTCGACGTACACGTCGAACGGGGTGGTCAACTGGTACTACGAGAGCTCAACGCCCACCGCGATCTCGTCGCCTGATGGCGCCACCCCCACCACGACCACCACGACGTCAGCGGACCCGACGGGACCGCTGCCGACGAACGACCAAGCCTCACAGGAGGCAGTCGCGTTGCTCGGCACCCTCGGGGTCTCGAGCGACCTCGGGACGCCGTCGGTCTCTTCGGACGCCACCGAGGTCGACGTCACTATCCCGATCGTCGTCGACGGGCTGTCGACCGACCAGACTTTCTACGTCTCGTACGGGCCGGACAGCGTGCTCAACTCGGTGAGCGGCGAGTACCTGACCGCGACGCCCGAGACGACCTATCCCACGATCGCCCCGACCGACGCGGTCAACGTGCTCATCGCGCACAATGGCTTCATCTTCTACGGCGGGGTCGAGCCGATGGGTGCGGCGTCGTCGGCCAACGCGTCGAGCTCGCCGGGCAGCGCGCCGACCGACACGACCCCGACGACGGACCTGGGTGCTGGTTCGGGCTCGGGCGACTCGACGACGACGACGGTGCCCGGGGACCCGACGACGACGATCTCCGAGCCCGTGGTCAACGTCGACATCAACCAGGCGACAATGCAGCTCTCGAGCTACACGCTGACTGACGGCACGAGCTGGCTGCTGCCGACCTGGGCGCTGTCAGGGCCCGAGACCGGCACGACGCTGTCGCCCGGCGACACGTACTCGAACAACGTGCTCGCGGTCGACTCCCAGTACGTGCAGCTCCAGACCGGCCCGATGGCGTACTGAGCGGGAGTCCCTCGGTACCATCGGACGATGGACACGCGCCCCGACGTCATCGACGAGGCGACCGCGTTGCTCGACGACGTCGACCGCGCGCTCGTGCGGCTCTCCGACGGGACGTATCGGTCGTGCGAGGTCTGCGCCACGCCGCTCAGCGGCGAGGCACTCGCCACGGACCCGACGCGGCGTCGCTGCGACGAGCACCCCGGGACGCTCCCCGAGTAGCTCGGCCAGCCACTACTTCTTGGTGGCCCAGAAGATCTCGGCGATCTCGTCGATCTCTGCGAGCAAGCGGTCGCCGATCGCGACGTCGTTGGTCTTCTTCGCCTCGCCGGCAGTCTTGGTCGCCTTCCAGAACAGCTCGTGGAGGTTCGGGTACTCCTTCAGGTGCTCGGGCTTGAAGTAGTCGGTCCACAGCACCCACAGGTGGTGCTTCACGAGGTCAGCGCGCTCCTCTTTGATCATCGTGGCGCGCACCTTGAAGTCCGGATCGCTCGACGCGGCGTACTTCTCCATCGTGGCCTTCACGCTCTGCGCCTCGATCCGCGCTTGGGCCGGGTCATAGACGCCGCAGGGCAGGTCGCAGTGCGCGTGAACGTGTCGGGGAGGCCCAAGGTGGTCGAGCATCCGGAGTGAGGCATCAAGCAGCGACATGGTCGTGGCCTTTCGTCGAGTTGCGGCGGTCAGGTGACCGCGATTCGATGGAGTCGTGACGAGGTTAGCGAGGCGCGTCGTGGTCCGGGCGTGCCAGTCGTCCGTGGCCGTCGCGGCACTCGTCGTCTGGACCGTCGAGCGCGTCGAGGTGGTCGGCTCGTCGATGGCGCCCACGTTCACGCCGGGGGATCGCCTTGTGCTGGTACGGCGATGGCGTCCGCTTCGCGTCGGGGACCTGGTCGCCTTCGCGGATCCGACATCCCCGCAGCGCTGGCTGGTCAAGCGCGTTCGCACCGTGCACGGCGGTACCGCGACGGTGCGGGGGGACAACGAGGCCGCCTCGACGGACTCGAGGAGCTTCGGTGCGGTTCCCGTCGGCTCGATCCGCCACCTCGTGGTTCACAGGTACGCCCGGGGGGACGGGGCATAGGCTCCGGCCGTGCCGAAGGAGACGCCCGACCGACTCGCAGAGCTCGGCGCGTTCATCCGCGAGCAGCGCGAGAACGCGCGATTGTCAGTGCGGCGCCTGAGCGAGCTCGCCGAGGTGTCGAACCCGTATCTCAGCCAGATCGAGCGCGGGCTGCGTCGGCCGTCCGCCGAGATCCTCCAGCAGATCGCGAAGGGCCTCAAGATCTCCGCCGAGACGCTCTACGTGCGCGCGGGCATCCTCGACCCGCGGCACCGCGAGGGGCTGGAGGACGCGATCCTGCACGACCACCGGATGACGCGCTCGCAGAAAGAAGCGATGCTCGGCGTGTACCACTCCTTCGTCGGCATGCCGCCAGAGCCCGAGGAAACCGAAGCACGAGAGCCCGAGAGCGAGCCCAAGGGCCGCCGGTAGGCTCTCGCTCCCATGGCGCGCCTCGCCGTCTTGAGTTTCCACACCTCGCCGCTCACCCAGGCCGGAACCGGCGACGGTGGTGGCATGAACGTCTACGTGCGCGAGCTCACGGCCGCGCTCGCCCGCACCGGCGACGAGGTCGACGTGTTCACGCGCCTCGAGTCACCCTCGGCAGCCCCGGCCGTCGACATCGAGCCGGGCGTGCGGCTGCACCGCGTCCCCGCGGGACCTGTGATGCCGATCGACAAGGACGACCTCGTCGACCACGTCGACGCCTTCACCGACGGCGTGCTCGCCCGCATGCTCGACAGCCCCGACCCCTACGACGCGATCCATGCCAACTACTGGCTCTCGGGCATCGCCGGGCACGCCCTCAAGCACGAGCTCGACGTGCCGCTCCTTGTCACCTTCCACACGGTCGAGCGCATCAAGGCGGGCTGCGCGGCAGACCCCGCGTCGCCGCGTGCCGCCGCCGAGGATGCAATCGTTGCGTGCGCCGACGCCGTGCTCGCGAGCTGCGACGTGGAGGCCGCACAGCTGGCCGGCGTGCTCGGTGTCGACGCCGGTCGTGTCGCCGTCGTACCCCTGGGCGTCGACCACGCGTTCTTCGGCCCCGGTGACCGCACCCAGGCGCGCCGGGCGCTTGGCATCGACCCCGACGGACCATTGTTGCTCTTCGCGGGACGGCTCCAAGAGCTGAAGGGCGCGGAACTCGCGGTCGCGACGCTCGGCGAGCTCGCACGCCGCGGAGGACAGCACCGCCTCATCGTCGTCGGCGGCCCGAGCGGACCCGCGGGATCTGCCTACGAGGTGGCGCTGCACGAGCTGGCAGCGTCCGTCGGTCGAGGTCGCATCCAGTTCGTCGCACCCCAGCCCCACGAGCTCTTGAGCACCTATTACCGCGCCGCGGATGCCTGCTTGGTGCCGTCGAGGGCCGAGTCGTTCGGGCTGGTCGCCCTGGAGGCCTCCGCGTGCGGCGCGCCGGTCGTGGCGGCCGACGTCGGCGGCCTCGCTGCGCTCGTCGACCCGGGCACCACCGGGCTGCTCGTCGCCGAGCGCGATCCACGTGCGTGGGCCGACGCCGTCGAGTGGGTCACCGCGGACCCATTGCGCTCCATGCGGCTGTCGACCGCGGCCGTGCTCCGCGCGCAGCGCTACACGTGGCGCGCGGCCTCGGGCCGCTTCGACACGATCGTGCGGACGGCTCGGGCGTCACGGCTCGTCAGCTGCGCGTAGTGCCCGAGGCGCCGCTCGCCGCGGACGCCGACCGCGTGACGGTCACCGCCGCGATCGCGGCCTTCGAGCACGCTTGGGAGGGCTCGGGGGACCTCCTCGGCATCGAGCACCGAACCGTGACCGACCGGACCGCGACGGACCGCTGGGTGCTGCGGTTCAAGGGCGCCGAAAAGGACGTGATCGCGATCTGGCTGACCCTGGGCCAGCGCACGCTCGTCGCGGAAGCCGAGGTCATGCCCGCGCCCGACGAGTCGGCCACCGACATCTACGCGCTCATGCTCGCGAGGAACGCGTCGCTCTTGGGTACCGCCTACGCGATCGGGCCCGAACAAGGGCTCTACCTCGTCGCACGCGTGCCGGCCGCGATCGTCGACGTCGACGAGCTCGATCGGCTGTGCGGCGCGATCGTGGGCGAACTCGACGAGGTGTACCCAACCGTGATGGCCCTCGGGTTCCCCGCGCACTACCGGCGTCGGCGGCAGCACTAGGGAACCCTGTGCTCGATCGGCGCCGTGGTACGGGGCGGCTTGCCGCTCCTCTGGCTCGGCTCGGCACGCCGGGCCGGGCGGGCGCCGGAGCTGGGCGGCGAGGTCTCGTCGTTCGAGCCTGCGTGCGACAGGCGATGTCCGTAGGTTGCCGGTGATGCCCTCTCTGCGGCCGATGACAGAAGAGGACCTCCCGACGGTCGACGCGTGGCTCCGCCAGCCGCACGTGTCGCGATGGTGGACGCCCGACACGACGCCCGAGGCGCAGATCAGCCTCTATCGGCGCCGGGTGACCGGGCAGGAGCAGAGGACGCACATGCTGGTCGTCATCGACGACGAGATCGAGGTCGGTTGGTGCCAGTGGTACCGCTGGGCGGACTATCCAGCCGACGCGCTCGCCATGGAGGCCGCGGATGGCGAGGCCGGGATCGACTACGCAATCGGTGCGCCGACGCGGATCGGCCGAGGTGTCGGCACCCAGCTGATCGCAGTGCTGGTGGCAGAGCTGCGTCGGCAGCATCCGGGTGCTGGCGTGTTGGTCGACCCTGACGCAACCAACCTCGCATCACGGCGCGTGCTCGAGAAGAACGGCTTCCTCCTCGTCGCTGTGCGTCCCGTGGCCACGGATCCGACCGACGCGCCGAAGGCCCTCTATCGGTTGCCCGCCATCGCGAGCAGCCACTCCTAGGACCGCGCGTCGCTCGCCGGCGCGTTGCAGTGCTGACCGGATCATGCAGAGTGCAAGCAGCTCAGACAGGCTCGGTGGCTCGCGCGGGTCCTGGTGCCACCCGCGTGAGCACCGACGCCATGTCCCAGACGCAGGTCTAGTGGTGGAAGTGACGGTCGAGCTCGCTCGCGTAGGTGCGCCCGAGCTCGTCTGCGTGCTCGTCGAGCCACGCCGACAGCTTCGTTCGGCCTGTCGCCGGCTCGTCTGAGTCTGCGAGGCCGTCAGCCATGGAGTGGAACTCGTCGGTCGTGAGCACGACGTCGTGCAGTGCCCTTCCGAGCACTCTGGAGCCCACGAGCAGCACAGGGCCGGGGACGTGCACGATGACCGATCGGCTCGCGACGGCGCGGCGGATCTCGCCCACGAGCTCGTTGAAGGTCGGGCGTTCCGGACCCACGGCGTCGACGGTCCGGTCCGCGGTCCACGCCGCGGCGTCGACGGCGAGGCTCGCGAAGTCGTGGACGTGGATCGGACGCACTCGGTAGTCGCCCCGTCCGCCGACCGCGAAGACGGGGAGGCGTCGCAGGAGCCACGCGATGTTGTTGAGCAAAACGCCGTGCTCGTCGAACAGGACCGACGGGCGGAGCACCGCGGAGGCGACGTCGGTCTCGGCGAGCGCGCGCTCGCAGAGCGCCTTGCCCCGGAAATACGGGTACGGCGACGACGACGAGGGGTGCAGGATCGAGACGTGCACGATCTTGCGGACGCCCGCTTGCGTCGCGGCCCAAAAGAGCGTCTTCGTGTTCTCGACGGCGCGCTCGTGGGTCATCGTGCCATGGGCGAAGCGGACCCAGTAGGTGTTGAAGAGGGTCGTCGTGCCCTCGAGGGCCGTGACGAGGCCGTGCGGGTCGTCGAAGTCGAGCGGCCTCGCCTCGATCGTGTCGTCGAGCGCGCGCTCGGGGTGCCCGGTGAGCGTGCGGACGTGTCGCCCGCGGGCGGCGAGCTCGGCGGCGATCGCACGGCCGGAGTAGCTGAACGCCCCGGTCACGGTGTCGACGCCGGTGTCGGCGGCACCTCGCGGTGCGGTGGTCGAGCGGGCCTCGGTGCTGGTCGTCATGTCGGTGCCTTTCTCATGGGGTCGGGTTCGTCATGGGAGACGAGGGGCGAGGAGGTCCGCGAGCGACGAGAGGCTCCGGACCTTCTCGAAGACCGCGATCGCCTTGGTCGTGTCGCGGTCGAGGTGGCTCAAGAGCTCGAGCCCGAGGTAGAGGGCGACGACCGCGTCAGCGAGCTCGTCGGCGCCCATGCGCCCGAGCAGCGGCGAGCGCTCGAACGCCGCTCGGAGCGCGCCGGTCGCGAACTCGCTCCACGGCTCGACGCGCGCCTTGACCGCCGTGCCCAGCTCGGGGTTCGAGACAGAGCCCGCGATCATCTCGACGAGCAGGGCTGCGTCCCCGGACGCGACGTCCTCGGAGAAGACCCGGACGGCGAGCTCGATGAGCTCGCTCGGGGAGTGCACCGAGGCGATCGCGGCGTCGTAGCGCGCGCGTCGCTCGGCGCTCACGTGGTCCATGGCGGCCAACAAGAGCTCGTTGACCGAGCCGAAGTGGTAGAAGACGAGGCCCTGGTTGCAGCCGGCGCGCTCGGCGAGGTGCCGGGCGGTCGCCGCGGCGAAACCCTCCGCGCGAAGCACGTCGACCGCCGCCTCGACGAGCGCGACCTTGGTGGTCGAGAGGCGCGCCTTCCCCGTGGCGCTCCGCGGCCTCGCGCTCACGCAGCACTCGTTTCTTGAGCAACTGCTTTAAGCATATGCTCAACTTAGTCGCCCGGTGGCGGCCCCTGTCGCGCTTGCCCGAGAAATGGGGCCTTCCGGTACCTCCAAGTAGCGTTGCTCTATGCCACTCCGACTCGTGATCGTCGGGGGCGGCCAGATCGGCGGCGCGATCGCCGCGGGCCTCCTTGAGGCGTCCTGGTGCTCAGCTGGCGACCTTGGGATCGTCGAGGTCGACCCCATCCGGCGTGCTGGGCTCGCCGAGCTGCACCCTGGGGTGGCGATCGGCGACTCCGTCGCGCTCGACCAGGTGGACGCCGAGACCGGCGCGGTGCTCTCCGTCAAGCCCGAGGCCGCCGAAGGGGCGGCGCGCCTCTTGGGCGCGGCCGGCGTGCGGCGCGTCCTCTCGGTCGTGGCAGGCATGTCGACCCAGCGCATCGAAGCGGTGCTGCCCGGGCAGGCCGCGGTCGTGCGGGCGATGCCCAACACCCCGGTCCTCGTTCGCAAGGGCGTATCGGCGATCTCGGGCGGGAGCCACGCTACGTCGGGGGACCTCGACTGGGCGTCGGGGGTGCTCGGCGCGCTCGGCGCCGTCGTCCGGCTGCCCGAGCGCCAGCTGGACGTCGTCACGGGGCTCTCGGGCTCGATGCCCGCGTACCTGTACCTCGTCGTCGAGGCGCTGATCGAAGCCGGCGTCCTACAGGGGCTGACCCGTGAGATCGCCACGACGCTCGTGGTCGGCACGCTCGAGGGCTCCGGCGCGCTTCTCGCCGCGACGGGTCAGACCCCTGAGTCACTCCGCTCGCAGGTGACCTCGCCGGGCGGGACCACGGCCGCGGGTCTCCGCGCGCTCGAGGCGCGCGCGGTCCGCTCGGCGTTCATCGAGGCCGTCGCGAGCGCGACGGAGCGATCGCACCAGCTCGGTCGGTGACGAGCACCGTCTTCCTCGCGACGGACTACGGCTACGACGACGAGTTCGTCGGCGTCCTGCACGCGGTCATCGCGCGACTCGCGCCCGATGCGCGCGTCATCGACCTCTCCCACGGCATCGCGCCGTTCGACGTGGCAGCCGGCGCGGCGCTGCTCGCGCGCGCGGTGCCCGCGCTCGGCGACGGCGTCGTCTGCGCGGTCGTCGATCCGGGCGTCGGGAGCGCGCGACGTGCGGTCGGCCTCGAGGTCGCCGAGCCGCCGCGGTACCTGGTCGGTCCCGACAACGGCCTGCTCGGCTGGGCCGCGGACGCACTCGGCGGGATCCGCCGGGCCGTCGAGCTCTCGGTCGACTCGGCAGCTCAGGTCCGGTCGACCACGTTCGACGGTCGCGACGTGTTCGCGCCGGCGGCCGCGAGGCTGGCGAGCGGCGAGGCGCTCGAGGACCTGGGCGAGCCGCTCGACCGCTCCGAGCTCGTGTCACTGCCCGAGCCGCACGTCGCGGCGCGAACCCTCGAGGACGGGCGCGTGGTGCTCACTGGCGCCGTTCGCTGGATCGACCGCTTCGGCAACGTGCAGCTGTCGCTGCCCGGTCGCGTGCTCGCCGGGGTCAGCGCGGCGGGTATCGCGGTGCGTGACGACGACGCGCTCGTCCGCGTCGTCGGGTCCTACGCGGAGCTCGAGCCCGGCGCGCCGGGGCTCCTCCGTGACGCGAACGACGCCGTCGCGCTCGTCGTCGGCCAGGGCAGCGCCGCGGAGCACTTCGAGGTCACCATCGGTGACCGCATCGACCTCGTCGGTGACTTTGGGTCGCTGCGCTGACCTCGGGGTACGCTTCGCGCCGTGCCAGGAGCGCACCGGCGTCCTCGGCTGCTCCCTGAGCCGACGATCGCGAGACTCCCGATCTATCAGCGGATCGCCGAAGAGCTCGTGCGCCGAGGGCTGGACACCGTCTCGTCGGACGACCTCGGCCGCCTCGCGGGCGTGTCGGCCGCGACCGTGCGCCGCGACCTGTCGTCGATCGGCCCGTTCGGCACGCGCGGCTCCGGCTACGACACCGCGCACCTGTCGCGTCGCACCGCGGAGCTGCTCGGGGGCGACAGCACGTTCCCGACGGTGATCGCCGGCATCGGGAACCTCGCCAAGGCGCTCATCAACTCCCCGCTGTTCGGTGACCGTACCGCGAAGATCGTCGCGCTCTACGACGTCGACGTCGACATCGTCGGCACGTACGTCGGCGGCCTGCAGGTGCGGCGACTCGCCGACGAGGACGGCACCAGCTTTGTCGATCCCCCCGCCATCGGCATCCTCACGTGTCCCGCCTCCGCCGCCCAGGACGTGGCCGACGGCTTCTGTGACATGGGGATCCGCGCGCTCATGACGTTCTCGCCGAGGGTGCTGGAGGTCCCGCGCGAGGTCACGGTCCGCTACGTCGACGTGTCGATCGAGCTGCAAATCCTCACGTACCACCTGGAGCACGGCAGAGGGCCGCTCAACGGCGGGCTGCTCCACAACCTCGGCGTGTCGCCCGTGCGCGTCGCCCTGCACCCGTAGCCTCGGGTCAGGAGGTCGAAACCTGATGGCGGTCATCTCGGTGGGAGTGGATCACGAGCATGCGTCCCTCGCGCTGCTCGCCGAGGTCACGATCCCAGACGACGACCTGCACAAGGTGCTCGCCGAGCTGACCGCGCTCGAGGACGTCGGTGAGGTCGTCGTGGTCTCCACGTGCTTGCGCACCGAGGTCTACGCCGTCATCGAGCGCTTCCACGGTGCACTCGACGGGATCACGGGCGTGCTCGCGGGTCGCGCAGGCGTCGAGCCGCCCGAGCTCGCCCCGTCGATCACGGTCCACTTCGACCGCGGCGTGCCCGCGCACCTCTTCAGCGTCGCCGCGGGGCTCCGATCGGCGGTTCCCGGCGAGACCGAGGTGCTCGGCCAGGTTCGTCGAGCGCTCGAGCGGGCGATCGACGAAGGGACCGCGGGACCTGAGCTCACCGAGCTGTTCCGCCGCGCCCTCACCGCCGGCCGGCGCGCGAGGTCCGAGACGGGCATCGCGCGGGGCACGACGAGCTTCGCGCACGCGACGATCGCGATGGCCGCCGACGACCTCGGCACCTTGGACGCGACCACCGTCGTCGTCATCGGCGCAGGCCAGCTCGCCTCGGGCGTGCTCGACGGGCTCTTGGAGGGCCGCCGTGGCGTGCCGAACCGGGTCGTGATCGCCAACAGGACGATCGGCACGGCGCACGCGCTCGCCGATCGTGACCCCGCGCGCGTCTCGGCAATCGGGCTCGACGAGCTCGGTGCCGCACTCGTCGGCGCGAACCTCGTTGTCGCCGCGGTCGAGTCGGCGCACCCGATCCTCACCGCCGAGCTACTCGGTCGAGTCGACGGCCCGGTCCTCGTAATCGACCTCGGGATGCCCAGGTGCGTCGCGGCCGATGCCCTCTCGCTGCCTGGTGTTCGGCTCCTCGACCTCGCGCACCTGCGCGACGTCGTCGACGCCGCCCTGCACACCCGACGGGGTGGCTTCGACGCTGCCGAGCAGATCGTCGCCGACGAGGTCGATCGGCACTTGGAGCACCATCGGACACGGGGCGCGGCACCCCTCGTGACGTCCCTGCGCGCGTGGCTCGAGTCGCTGCGGGCCGCCGAGCTCGAGGGACTCTCCGACGAGGAACGCGCGATCGTGGATCGTGCGACGAGATCCCTCGTGGCGAAGATCGCACACGAGCCCACCGTCGCCCTGCGCGAGAGCTCCGGCACCGAGCGTGGTCAGCGCCTGGCTGACGCGACCCGCACGCTCTTCGACCTGTGAGCACGCACCTGCGCCTCGCGACGAGGGGGTCGCCGCTCGCGCTCGCACAGGCGGCGATCGTCACCAAAAAGCTCGACGCGATCGGCATCACGACCGAGCTCGTGGTGCTCGACACCGAAGGTGATCGCCATGGCGACGTGGCACTCGCCTCGATCGCGGGCCAGGGCGTGTTCACCAAGGAGGTCCAAACCGCGGTCCTCGACGGGCGGGCCGACGCCGCGGTGCACTCCGCGAAGGACCTCCCCTCGCGCACGCCGCCCGGGTTGGTGCTCGCCTCGGTGCCCGAGCGCGCCGACCCGGCCGACGCGCTCGCGGGCGTCCCGCTGGGTGTGCTCGGCCCGGGCGCGACCGTGGCGACAGGCGCGCCCCGGCGGCGCGCCCTGCTCTTGTCCGAGCGACCCGACCTCAACATCGTCGGGCTGCGGGGCAACATCGAGACGAGGCTCGCCGCGC
Organism: Acidimicrobiaceae bacterium; assembly: GCA_003162395.1. GTDB lineage: Bacteria > Actinomycetota > Acidimicrobiia > Acidimicrobiales > RAAP-2 > Palsa-459. The sequence goes on along the minus strand of PMON01000067.1, from coordinate 10,082 downwards.
TCAGCAACGGGGAGATCGATGCGGTGGTGGTGGCCGTCGCTGCCCTCGAGCGCCTCGGGCTCACCGACCACATCGCCGAGCGCCTCGAGCCGGAGTCCTTCATCCCCCAGGTCGGCCAGGGCGCGATCGCCCTCGAGTGCGGGTCGTCGTCCGACGCCCTCGAGGTGCTGGCGGCGATCGACGACCGCGACGCGCACCGTGCCCTGCGCTGCGAGCGGGCGTTCCTCTTGGAGCTCGGCGCGGGCTGTGAGCTCCCGGGCGGCGCGTACGCGTGGTGCGACGAGGACTCGGTGATCGTCCAGGGCGTGCTCATGGTCGAGGACGGCTCTGCGATCGCGCGTGGACTCGACTCGGACGAAGAGCCCGAGGCCGCGGGCCGGTCCCTTGGCGCCCGGCTCCGACGCGAGCTCGACGAAGCTCGCGGCGGTTCGTGAGCCCGAGGTCGCTCACGGGCACCTCCGTCGTCATCCTGCGCGTCGGCGACAGCCCTGATGCAGTGGCTGACGGGCTCGTTGAGAAGGGCGCCGTGGCGAACACGGTCCGCGTCGCGACCGTATCGGACCGAGCAGACCACGACGTCGCCGCCGACGTCGGCGCGCTCAATCGGTTCGCCTGGGTCGCGGTCACGTCCGCGAACGCGGCGAGGCGGCTCGCACTGTGGTCGGCGCGCTGGCCCAGCGACACGCGCATCGGCGCCGTCGGCCCCGCGACGCTCGCGGCGATTGGGGCGCTCGGGCTTCGCGGTGACGCGGTCGCCTCGGAGGGCACCGCAGCCGACCTCGCTCGGCACATCGACGCAGGCCCGGTGCTGTTCCTCGCGGCCGCGAACGCGCGGGCGGACCTCGTGCACGAGCTCGCAAGCCGCGGCATCGAGGTCGCGACCGTCGTCGCCTACGACGTCGAGAGCGTCCCGCTCGACCCCGACGCACGCGCACTGGTGCTCGCGAGCGACGCGATCGTCGCGATGGCACCGAGCGCGATCGACGCGCTCGTGTCGATGGACGAGCGTGCACGACGGACCGCGCGCGGCATCCCGCTCGTCGCGTTCGGACCGAGCACCGAGCGACATGCCGGGCGCCTCGGATGGCCGATCGCCTCGGTCGCCTCGCGACGTGATCCCCAGGCCGTGGCCGACGCGCTCGGCGTGGCACTCGCGCGCTGAGTGGATCCTTCGCAGTCGGCCACGCCGAGCGGTACGGTGGCCGTGTCGACCAGAGGAGCCTCGTGGCGAGCAATCCGACCGGCAAGGAGCTGCTGCGCGCGTCGCTCGGATTGTTCAGGCAGGATCGACACCTGATCGTGCTGCCCTTGCTCGCGGCGGTCACCGCGCTCGTGACGCTGGCCGCCGCTGGCCTCCCGATCGTCGCGGTGCTCGGCACGAATCGCACCGGCGTGATCGTCGCGCTCGTCGCCGCGGGCGTGCTGGCGTCGTCGTCGACCTTGTTCTTCAACGTGGCGCTCGTGTTCGCCGCGACCGACCGGATCGAGGGGCGCACCCCCACCGTCGGGGGGTCGCTCGCGAAGGCCTGGGGACGCCGCGCGACGATCCTCAAGTGGGCGCTCTTGAGCGCGGTGGTCGGCACCGTGGTGCGCGCGCTCGAGCGGCGCCTCGGCGTGTTCGGCCGGCTGCTTGGCCTCGCGGGCGCCTTCGCGTGGGCGATCGCCACGTTCTTCGTGCTGCCCGTGCTCGCCTTCGAGGACCTCGGGCCCATCGCGGTGCTGCGCCGCTCCTCGACGCTGCTCAAGGAGCGCTTCGGGACCGTCACGCGCGGCGGGCTTCGCTTCGGCATGCTCTTCGGGTCCTGGCTCGTCGCGGCGATCGCCGTCGTCGTGAACGGGGCGATGGTGCTGCCCGCGTCACGCGTGCTCGGCGTCGGCCTCGTGGCCGTCGGGGTGTTCGGCGTGCTCGCCGTCGCGATGTACGCGAGCGCGGCGAGCATCTACCTGCGCACGATCCTCTATCGGTTCTCCACGGGTGCGACGGTGCCCGAGCTCGGCGTGGACCTCGCCACCGTGCTCGCGCCCGCAAGGACGTCGGTCTTCGCCTGACGGCACCGGTCGGCGGCTCCGAGGGCCTCGAGGACCACCGGTAGGCTGGTGGTGATGGAGTTCCCCGCCCGCCGGCTCCGCCGGCTGCGCCGGACCCACGTGATCCGTGACCTCGTGGCGGAGACCTCCCTCGACGTCCACGACCTCGTCGCCCCCCTCTTCGTGGCCGAGGGGATCGACACGCCGCGACCCATCCCTTCCCTGCCTGGGCACGGCCAGCACACCCGCGACTCCCTGCGCCTCGAGGTGCGACGGCTCGTCGCCCTCGGGGTGCGCTCGGTCCTCCTCTTCGGCCTGCCAGCGATGAAGGACCCGGAGGGCTCGTCGGCGTGGGACCCCGACGGCATCGTCCAGGTGGCCCTCCGGGACCTGCGCGACGAGCACGGCGACGAGCTGTGCGTCATGGCCGACCTCTGTCTCGACGAGTACACCGACCACGGCCACTGCGGGGTACTGCTCGCCGACGGCACGGTGGACAACGACGCCACGCTCGAGCGCTACGCGAGGATCGCGGTCGTCCAGGCCGACGCGGGTGCCGACGTCGTCGCCCCGAGCGGGATGATGGATGGCCAGGTGGCCGCCATCCGCGCGGCACTCGAGGGGAGTGGGCACACCGACACCATCGTGCTCGCGTACTCGGCCAAGTACGCGACCGCCCTCTACGGGCCGTTCCGCGAGGCCGTCAACGTCTCGATCGCCCACGGCGACCGGCGCGCGTACCAACAGGACGTCCGCAACCGCACCGAGGCGGTCACCGAGGTGCTCGCCGACATCGCAGAGGGCGCGGACATCGTCATGGTCAAGCCCGCGCTCAGCTGCCTCGACGTCATCGCCGACGTGGCCGCTGTCGCCGACGTGCCCGTCGCCGCGTACCACGTGAGCGGCGAGTACGCGATGGTGAAGGCAGCCGCGGAGCGCGGCTGGCTGGACGGGACCGCCGTCGGCCTCGAGCACCTGACCGCGATCCGCCGCGCGGGCGCGGACCTCGTCATCACGTACTTCGCTGCAGAAGCCGCCGAGGCGCTGGGTGGCTGAGACGAACGAGGCGTGGTTCGAGCGCGCGTCGAGGGTGCTGCCCGGCGGGGTCGACTCGCCGGTGCGCTCGTTCGCCTCGGTCGGCGGCACGCCGTACACCGTTGCCTACGGCGCTGGCGCGACGGTGACCGACGTCGAGGGCACGACGTACCTCGACTACGTCCAGAGCTACGGCGCCTCGCTCCTCGGCCACGCTGACCCGTCGGTCCTAAGGGCGATCGAGTCCGTGGCGGCGTCCGGCACGACCTTCGGCGCGCCCACGCGCCACGAGACCCTCCTCGCCGAGGCGATCACCGAGCGGGTCACGGGGCTCGAGCAGGTCCGGTTCGTGTCCTCGGGCACCGAGGCGTCGATGAGCGCAGTGCGCCTCGCGCGCGGCGCAACCGGACGCAGCACGATCGTGAAGTTCGACGGCTGCTACCACGGGCACGCCGACGCGCTGCTGACCGCCGCAGGCAGCGGCGTGCTCGCCCTCGGGCTGCCGGGGTCCGCGGGCGTGCCCGCGGGCGCGGTCGCCGACACCGTCGTCGCCCCGTACAACGTCGTGCCCACGCTCGACGACGATGTTGCCTGCGTCGTGGTCGAGCCGGTCGCTGCCAACATGGGGCTCGTCGCCCCCGCGCACGGCTTCCTCGAGGGGCTCCGCGGCGAGTGCGACCGCGTCGGCGCGCTCTTGATCTTCGACGAGGTGGTCACGGGGTTTCGAATCGCGCCGACTGCCGTCTCGGAGCTCCTGGGCGTGGTGCCCGACCTGTGGTGCTTCGGCAAGGTGATCGGCGGCGGGCTGCCCGTCGGGGCGTTCGGCGGCGCGCGAGCGGTGATGGACGAGCTCGCGCCGCGCGGTGCGGTGTACCAGGCGGGCACCCTCTCGGGGAACCCCGTCGCGATGGCAGCTGGACTCGCGGTCCTCGAGGCCGCGAGCGCGGATCGCTACTGCGAGCTCGCCGAGCAGGTCGCGCGCCTCGCCAACGGGCTCGAAGCGGCGCTCCTCGATGCGGGGATCGCGGCGGTCGCGCCGCGGTACGGCACGTTGGCATCCCTGTTCGTCGGCCAGGGCCACGAGCGGCTCGCCGCGCCGAGCGACCTCGATCAGGTCCGCGCGATCAACGGGTCTGGCCGCTACGCCGGCATCTTCCACGAGCTGCTCGCCCGCGGCGTCGCGTTCGCGCCGGGCGCCTACGAGGTCCTGTTCTGCTCGTTCGCACACGACGCGGCGTCGATCACGAGGACGATCGAAGCTGCCCACGACGCCGCTGCGGCACTGCGCGGCCGCGATGCCTGAGCCGACCACGCTCGTCGTGACCGGCGCGACGCTCGTGCCCGCCCCGGGCGTCGGCGCGCCGGTGAGCGGACTCGAGCTTCGGATCAATCGGGACGGCATCACCCAGCTCGGCGGCGACCCGCTGACCGCGTGGCAGATCCCGTGGGCTGCGTGCCGTGACGTGCGGACGTCGTTCCACGACGGGATCGCGGTGATCGCGCTCAGCTTCGGCGCGCTGCGCTACCGCTGGGAGGCTCCCGACGAGGGGGTCACGGGCGGGGGACAGGCCGTCGTCACGACCCTGCGCGACCTCATCGGCGCCAAGCCGATGGTGCGCACCCTGCGCGGGGCGCGACGCCGTCGGTGACCCCCGGCGCGGCACGGGGAGCGACCCCGCGCGACCGCATCGCCGCGGCGTCGTCGCGGCACGGTGAGGGCGCGGTCACAGCTGCGTGCACGGCATTGCTCGCTGGCGACGAGGTCGACGACGAGCTGGTGATCGCGCTCGGCGGCGAGCACGCCACGCAGTTCCTGGCGGGGCGCGGTGCCGAGTACTGGGGGCGGGTGTGGGGTGCGAGAGGACTCCTCTACGTCTGGGGCGACGAGGCCATGCCAGTGCTCGTTCGCGCCAGCACCGACTCGAGCTGGCGCGTCCGCGAGATGGTCGCCAAGGTGGTCGCGAAGCGCCGGCTCGACGACGCCGCGAGCGCCGTCGCACGGCTCCGTGGCGACCCCGTGCCGCGGGTGCGCGCCGCGGCCGAGCGCGCGCTCGCCGCCGTGGCGCACGGTGGTCGCGCGCCGTCACGGCGAAGGCCAGGTTCGGCGCCCTAGCCGTGCCGGCTCTGCGCGTGGACGTAGAGCCACGCGTAGGTGCCGGCGTACTCGAGGAACGTCCGGGGCTGCATCCCGAGCCAGCTCTTGCTCGTCCGGTCGTAAAACGCGATCGCCGTCGGCGTGGCGGCCGGAAAAGTCCAGATGTCCTTGGGGGCCGCCGTGGAGAAGCCGCCGACCGTGGGGCCGATGAGCCAGACACGCGGCGCCGTGGCCACGAGCGCTCGCAGCGAGGGGTTGGGCTGGAGGTACTCGGGTGACAGCTCGACACGAGCGGTCCCGCTCATGACGTGGAAGCCCATCGGCCACGGGACCTTGCCCTGCTGGAACGAGACGTGCCACGGCGTGAGCCCTTCGTCGCCCCAGGTGAACTGCTCGTAGCCGTCGACGACGACGAGGTCACCCTGGTGCACGAGCGGCTTGACCTCGGCCCAGATCGTCCGCAGCCCCGTGGGTGGGTACTCGGCGAGGTGGGTGAGCCCGAACCAGACCGCCCCGACGGCGATCGAGCCCGCCAGCACGGCGCGGCCGGCGCGTCGTCGGTCGGTCGGCACGGCGAGGCGTCGCGCGAGCGCGGTCGCGGCCCCTGCGCCGAGCAGCAGGATCGCGGGATACAGCGCCTCGTCGGTCCGGCCGTCCCCGAGCGGCGCGAGGCCAGCCAGCGTCCCGATGAGCGCGATCGTGACGGCGGCGGACGCCGCGGTCGAAGGAGCGGTGTGCGCACCCTTCGTCCGGATCGCGTGGAGGAGGGGTGGGGCGACCACGAGTCCGAGCACGACGGCCGCGATGATCGCGAGGGCCATTGGCCAGGCTCGGAGCGAGAAGCCTTGGAACGTGTAGGGGCTCGGGATCCCGAGGAGTCCGTGGGCGACGCCCGCAAAGGTCTGCTGGAACTCGAACTCGACGTGCCGGGCGCTCGAGTAGCCGAAGAGGTAGCCGTGCGTGCGCCAGTTCGTCCGGAGCTGGCCCGGGAGGTGCCGGAGGAACACGAGCCACACGCCGGCCGCGCCGACGACGAGGGCACCGAGGAACGCGGTGACCTGTCGTCGCAGTGCGGGCTGCGACCACGCAACGAGGATCGTGGTCAGCGCCGCGCCGCCGATCACCGCTGCCGTCGACGCCGAGATCCACAGTGCGGCGATCGAGGTGATCGCGAGTGCGGCCAGTGTCCGGCTCGACGGCGCGCGTCGCCACCGATCGACGAGCCACAAGACGATGCACGCGAGCAACAGGTCGGCGCTGTACTCCTTCACTCGTGTTGAGTACGTGACGGTCACCGGTCCCACCGCGATCATCGCCGCCGCGACGAAGGCGGCGATGATCGAGCAGCCATGGGCGCGCACGAGTGCAAAGACCGCCGCGATCCCCATGACGCCGAGCACGAGTGCGGGCAGCTGCGCCCACCAGGTGTCCTGCGGCAGCACGCCGATCCAGGTCCGCATCGCGAGCGTGTAGAGCGGCGTGGTCGCGACCATCCGGAGCGCGTCGTGGAGGGACACGTGCGCCGGCAGGGCGGCCCATGAGTCGTCGAACCACAGGTCCTGGGACGTCAGGCCAGGGATGCGGATCGCGGTGCCGAAGGCGCACAGCGACGCGACCACGGCGAGGTCGGCGCGCGACGAGAGCGCGCGCGGGACAAGCATGCTCCCATTCTGTCGTGATGCCACGGACCCCCCGTGAGCGATCAGAGGCCCAGCTCCCAGTGCGTCGTCCGCTCGACGGGCCGGAAGCCGAGCGCGTCGTTCACGGCGATCATGAACGAGTTGGAGGCCGCGTTCCAGGTCTCCATCCGCTCGGATTCGGGGGAGGCGCCACGGAGCTGTCGAAGGTTCTCGACCTTGATCGCGAGGCCGAGTCGGTGTCCGCGGTGGTCGGGGTCGACCACGGTGTCCCACTGGTAGGCGACCGTCGGTCGGATCATCGACACCCCGATGTCCGTGTACGCGACAAGCTCGCCGGTCGTGTCGTCGACCGCCCCGGCCACGAAGCGCCGTCGCCGCCTGCTCGCGACGACGGCCTCGCTGTCGCGGTAGCGAGCCGCGTCCCACGCCTCCGGCTCCCACGTCGAGTCGCCCTGAGGCGCGTCCGTCGACATGCGTCCCATCAGGCGCGCGGCCCCGTCGACGAGCTCGTCGGGGGCTCGGTCGACCCAGGTCACCACGTGATAGCCGTCGGCTCGGCTTCCGACTCGGTCGCGCACCAGGGCGTCGAGCGCGCGGTCATCCAGGACGCGGAGGTCGAGCTCGCGGCGGAGGTTCTCGTTCACTCGCTGCGCACCGAGGCTGGTCACGAGCGCGAGCCCGGGTCCCTCGGTGTCCATCGGCGAGGCGACGAAGCCCATGGCTCGCGAGCGCCCCTCTGCTCGAGCGACGTCGAAGAGGTGCGTCGCCAGCGTGCGCCCGATGCCGCGGCGCCGGTGATCGGGAGCGACGGTCACGTGCACCATGACGCTCTCGAGGTTGTCGAGCAAGGGGAACGAGACCATCTCGTTGCCCACGACCTCGCCGCCGTCGCGCGCGATGAACATGACTGCTCGATCCGCCCGCCCGTCACCGCGGAACAGACTGATCGCCTCTTCCACCGGGTCCGCGAGGAGCCCCGGGTGGTCGACGGGAACGCTGAGCTCCTCGACGCGCTGCCACTCCTCGACGTCGGCGAGGTCGCTGACCTTGGAGATCGTGACGGTCACCGGAGCGTTTCTACAGCCTCTCCAACGGCGCGCACGGTCACGAGCGGCCCTGGCTGAGCACGACGCGTCAGTGCGCCGCGGCCCGGGCTGCGGCGCGCGCGTCGAACGACGTGAGCATCGACTCGAGCGCCCCGTCCGGGACGCTGCGCGCCAGCGAGCTGATGACGCGGTACCCGAGCTCTGCGGCACCGAGGTCGTCGGGCCGCAGCAGGTTCGCCATGATGGCAAGCAGCTTCGACATCAGCCACTCGGAGCGCATGCCTACACCGACACACGCCTGCATCACGCTCGGGTCCGAGATGAGGCGGACGAAGCCGCGCGCGACCTTGAAGTAGTCGCCGTACAGGGCGGCGAGCCGCTCGTCGTAGGACTCGAGCGCCCGCGGATCGTTCCCGAGCAGCGCGTTCGCGACCGCCGTCGCGGCAAGTCGGCCGGTCTCGTAGCCGTAGGCGATGCCCTCGCCGTTGAACGGGTTGATCGCCCCCGCGGCATCGCCGGTGACAACGACGTTCTCTCCGCAGTGCGGACCAACCGAGAGGCCCATCGGGAGCTTGCCCCCGGTCGCTGGACCGAGGCAGGACGCCTCGGTGATCCCCCAGCTCGGGGCGAGCTGGGCCAAGAACGCTTCCATGAGCTTGGTCGTGTTCACGCCTTTCCAGGTCCGATCCGTCGACAGCAGGCCGACTCCGACGTTCACCCTGCCGTCGCCGAGTGGGAAGACCCAGCCGTAACCGGGAACGACGTTGCCCTCGGCATCGCGGATGTCGATATGGCTCTCGATGAAGCGGTCGTCGTGACGCGGGGAGGTCCAGTAGCCGCGCAGTGCCATGCCCATCGGCCACTCCCGGCGCCTCGACGCACCGAGCGCGCGGCCGAGGCGGGAGTTCGCGCCGTCGGCGACCACGACGTAGCGCGCACGGACGACGGTCGACTCGCCCGTGACGCCGTCGACCGCCGCGACGCCGGATACCGAGCCGAGCTGGTCGTCGCGCATGGGCGGGACGAACTCGAACGGCTCGGTCACCTCGGCGCCGAACACGACGGCGGCGCCCCGGCGTGCCGCGTGCGCCGCGACGAGGGCATCGAGGTCGAATCTCGTGATCGTGTAGCCGTACGAGGGGAAGGTCGGGTGCGCGGGCCACGCGAGCTCCATCTCCTTGCCGAACCCCACGGCCCGCAGCCCGTCGTAGCGGTGCCCGGCCGCCGCGACGGCGTCCTCGAGGCCCATGTCGGCGAGCTGGCGCACGGCCCTCGGGGTCAGGCCGTCACCGCAGGTCTTCTCCCTCGGCAGCCGCTTCTTTTCGAGGACGACGACGTCCCACCCCGCGTCGGCGAGCCAGTAGGCGCAGCTCGACCCGCTCGGACCCGCGCCGATCACGACCACGTCGTGGGTCGAAGGGGCGACGTCGGCGAGCGAGACGTCCGGCACGCGCGAGAGCCTACGAGAGGGCGTGTCACATTCGACCAATCCGACGTGTCTGGTAGAAATGGCCATCGTGGACCAGTACCTCCCGATACTGGGCATGCTCGTGCTTGGTGCCCTCTTTGCCAGTGCGTCGTTCGTCGCCTCGTCGGTGCTCGCGCCCCACCGCAAGCCCACCGAGTCCAAGCTCGCGCCCTATGAGTGCGGGATCGTCCCCGAGCTCGAGTCGCCGCCACGATTCCCCGTGCGCTTCTACCTGGTCGCCATGATCTTCGTGATCTTCGACATCGAGATCGTCTTTCTCTATCCGTTCGCCGTCGAGTTCAAGGCGCTGGGCGGCTTCGGGGTCGTGGAGATCGGGCTGTTCTCCGTCGTCGTCTTCGCGACGCTCCTGTTCCTCGTCGCAGAGGGCGCACTCTCGTGGGGCCCGGTCAAGCGGCTGACCAAGGCGATGCCGTCGCGCACGTCGGACTCGACGATCGCGCGGATCACGCCACGGCCCACCGACCGCGCGGCGTAGCGACGATGGCGCTCGAAGACCTCCCGCACAACTTTCTCACGGGCCGACTCGAGGACCTCGTCCGCTGGGCGCGGCGCGCCTCGGTGTGGCCCGCGGCCTTCGGGCTCGCGTGCTGTGCCATTGAGATGATGGCGACCGGCGGCGCGGACTTCGATCTGTCGCGCTACGGCATGGAGGTGTTCCGCAACTCGCCACGCCAGGCGGACCTCATGATCGTGGCGGGACGCGTGAGCCAGAAGATGGCACCGGTTCTCCGTCAGGTCTACGACCAGAT
>PMON01000035.1:15145-48477 GCA_003162395.1 Acidimicrobiaceae bacterium | reverse complement strand
AGGGAATATCGACGGCGTCGACAACCAGAACTCCGCCATCCGCTCGCCCTCTGGGTGCCCGTAGCCGCGGCCGAGGTAGCCAAAGGCGTACTGGGGGAATTCCACGTCGTCCGGCATGTCCCTGAGTGCGAAGAGGGCGCGTGCCGCGCGCAGGGCGGCGAACGTCGTCGAGTAGCCGCGGGACTTGGTAATCAGGTGCCCCGCGAACCCGAGGGTGTGCGCGTGCTCGCACAGTCGCAGATCCGCAAGCTCATCTTGTTGCCCGAGGTCCCATGCCGCGAGTGCGAAGCGGCGAAGGTGCGGTGTGGTCCTCGCACGAAGAACGTCGTCGCGCGTGCGGAACGACTGGACAAGCCCGAAGGTGCCGTCGACGGTCTTGGTCGCGTACTTCGCGATGTAGCCCGCGGCACGTCCGGCCTCCGCGACGCTGGGGATCTCCGCCACGTCCAGCTGGGCGCCCCAGCGGACCTTGGTGCGGTCGGGCGCGGTGATCGAGATCGACGAGGCCGCTGCTCGCAGCTCGAGGGCGAGGAGCTCTGAGGTGAGCCACGCCGGCGGGTCGCTCCCGGGGCCCTCGGGTCCGTCGGCGCGCACGATGGCATGGATGTGGACGAGGCCCCGTCGTTGGGTCTCGGCGACGCGGAGCTGGTGAACCTGGGCGACGGCGCGGAAATTGGCCTGTGAGAGGCACTGGGACGCCCCGAGGCGCCGTCGCAAACGGTCGACGGTGCGGTGCCACAGCCTCGACGCCATCGCGTTCCACAGGACTGCCGCGTCGTAGTCGAAGCACCACTCACAGAGGGGTGCGCCCAGCGCCTCGTCGTCGTCGGCGTGGCGCTTGTGACACAAGGTGGGCATGGCGTGCTCGCAGGACGGGGTGCGTATGGGATGGCAGCGCCCGTCGTCGCGGACGGTGTGGACCGCCCCGAACGAGGGTGCGGTCAGGGTGGCAAAGACCTTGGGGTGCGTCGCCACGTCGCTCGGGAGCCCTTTGCCCCCGAGCGTCCCCGAGGTCGCGAGGAACCAGGCGTCGGCCTTGTAGCGAGCCGAGCACGAAGGACACAGCGCCGCTCGTCGGTCCTTACAGGCGATCCTGAGGTCGCGGACCTTGAGTTCACCGGTCGCCTTATCCACCCTGATCGTGCGAAGGTGCACCGGATTCGCGCAGCCTCCCGTGTTGAGGACGTCCCGATGGAGTCGGTCACGATCTCGTCGCTCCGGGCTGATCCACTCGCCTGGCTCACCGAGCTCGTAGGGCACGACGGCAGTAGACGGTCAATCGCTCCCCCGATCGCTCCCCAGCGCCCTGTATCTGGACGATGACGACCTCTCGAATCCTCAGATGTGTCCGTGCATGACCGATGAGGATCGGCGGGCGCTGCGCGCCCGCCTCCTTTGAACAGCTCGTGCCAATGGAGGCATGAGGGTGCATATCTTCTTTACATAGTCAAGGGGCAGCCTCCACAATTGCCGGCAGCGACTTGACGTAGAGTCCGGATCTCATACGCCAGAGGAGCGTGGCCACGATGGCTGCACGGCCGTTCACTGCAGTACGAGGCTGGCTGACGACGCGCCGCTTGGTGGAAGCAGGCCTGGCTGGCGTCGCCGCGGTGGCAATCGCGGTTCTCATCCTCGCCCAGCAAGGCCAGCTCTGGTCAGGGGTAAGCGTCGAAGACTCACGTGCAGGCTATCTGTTGAGCATTTCCTGCGCCGACGACGGAGTCTGTATGGCGCTGAGTCAAGACCATCGGATATTGACCAATCGCGGCACCGAAGGGTCGTGGACCCTTGCCGGTCCTCTTCCTGGTCTTGGCGACACCCACGACGCGATTGCAGTCACTTGCTTTGACCTTGGTTGTCTTGCATCGTCGAGCACAGCCCTGTACGAGACCACATCGATGGGTTCTCGGTGGAAGTCGGTCTGGTCTGGCCCGGCTTCATGGCAACTCGGGTACCCCACCTGTACGCCTTCGGGATCGTTCTGCATGGACTTCGGGAACGCATTTGACGATCGCGCTGGTGAACGTGAAGCAATCGTCACGATCAACAACCCGGTAGGGGTCGGTGGGTCCCGACCCACAATCAAGGTCCACTATTGGCCAAAATACCTGAGAAGGATGGAAGGCATCGTGAGTGCCAGCTGTCCGACTCCTTCGATTTGTGAAGGGATCGATCCCAACGGCCTCTTCCGGACGAACGACGGAGGTTCACACTGGCACCTCCAGCTGAGTTTCGCATCCAGTAATGGCGCTGACTGGAACATCGGCGACTGTCCGTCGGCTACGACGTGCATCGTTGGCGGTGGATCCGCGAACTTCGCCTATACGCACAATGGCGGAGCGTCGTGGCACCTTGTCGCCACTCCTTGGACCTACGTCGCTGGAGGATTCCTCGCAGAGGGGTCAGTGACTGGCATCTCTTGTGACACTGGCTCTCACTGCCTCGCGGCCATCTCCGAGAGCGTTGATCCAGCGCACTCTGGGTTCGTTCTTGAGACCACTGATGGGGGTGCATCCTGGAGTCAGCAGCAACCTCCGACGTTCGCGGACCTCTTCGGACTCTCATGTACACAGGACATGGGCTGTTGGACCGGAGGGGGTTCGGGCTACCCGTCAAGTTCGGACAGAGCGGTTTTGTTCCATTCGCTCGAGAAGTAGGGCTGCGTGGGACCAGCTTCCACCGATTGGCACGAGAATGCTCGTGCGCACGTTTTCGAGAGCAGAGTTGCCCATCAAATTGCCCATCAAAATCGGTGCAACTTGCGGACGGCTATGAACGTTGTGGTGCGTATGGTGCTAGAAGTTGGCGCTTCTGGTGCCTAGCGAACGTGGAGGGACGGATGTGCCCGAACTTTCAAGGCGGTAACACGGGTTCGAATCCCGTTGGGGGTGCGAGTGGCACGTCGAGCACCGCTTGAAGGCCCAGTCCGCCGATGCGATGCTCGAGGATGGCCAGCGTTGTCGTCCGGGAGTTCGAGAGTCGACATGTTGCTGGCGCTGCGGAGGTCCTCCGCAGGGCCCACCTCCGTCACATCGCTCGACAGCCACTGCTTGCACTCGATCCTGACTACCAACGTCTCATCCATCGCGAGCGAGAGGAGGCCACGGGAGTCGTCGCGCTCGTTGGTGAAACGGTCGTGGGGTATCTCTTGGGGCGTCACGCCTCCGGACTGCTCGGCCCGCATGTGTGGTCCACGGCGGCAGGACATGCGACGGATGACCCCGAGCTCATCTCCGTGCTCTACCAGGAGGCGGCAGCCTCCTGGTTCAGTGCCGGTCTCTCTCGACACTTCATCTTCGCTCCGGCCGACCGGGAGCACATCGAGCCATGGTTCCGACTGGGGTTCGGTGCATCCGCTTTCCAGGCGGCGCGACCTGTCGACGGGCCCCGTGACTTCGACGGCGCTCGCGATGTCCTCATCCGATTGAGCACTCCAGAAGACCTCCTCGAGATCGCCTCGCTCGTGCGAGAGCTGGATCTCCAGCTGAAGGCGAGTCCGAGCTTCAGCGAGATCGTGGTCGCCTCCGAAGAGGCGATCGCTCAGGACTGGCGTGACACGTGGGAGTTGGACGACTACACGCACTTCGTCGCCGAGCTTGAGGGCAGGATCGTGGGGCAACTGCTGCTGTACCGCCGGCCGACCGGAGACCTTCGAGTCCCCTCACGCAGCATCGACCTCGGGAATGCGACGACGGCGGTTGCGCGTCGGGGCCTCGGAGTTGGTCGTGCACTCACCACGGCTGCACTGGAGTGGGCGAGCGCAAACGGGTTCTCGGTGATGACGACCGACTGGCGGGCAACCAATCTGGTGGCGGCACGCTTCTGGCCACACCGTGGCTTTGGTGCAACCTATCTGCGGCTGTACCGCTCTATCCCGTGACTGGCTTTGCCTTTGGCCAGCCGGATCAGGCTCCAAGGAGTCTGCGAACGCGTCAATCCGCTCGATCCACTCGACCACACGGTTCCAACTCAAATGGCCAAGGGTGCTCAGCGAACACCTGATCAGCGACGTGAACGCGATTTGGTCGACACCATCGTGCCCGCGTTGCCCATCAAGGTCGCCGAGGAGTTGGCGCAGCGTGCCCTCGCCCGACACCGGAGTCGACCACCGGTGACGGGTACGGATGCTCGCACTCCAGTCTCACCGCTCGCGTTCCACCAGAGACGAGGACTGCACTCGAGGCACTCGCCAAGGCTCAGGGCAAGCGATTGGCTGACGTGAGTCGTGAAGCCCTGGATGAATTCGTGTCTCGCCACGCCAGCTGAGCTCCGCTGCCCTCAACCGCTGCCGGGGTTAGTGGGACTGCTGAGGCTGTCACGACCGGGCCAGCCGTTTCACGGACCGACCACTAGCGATCGGGATTGGGCTCGGACGACGGCTGCCATTGACGCCTGATCAATCCGTAGACCCACGAGTCCGACACCTCGCCGTTCACGACGCAGTCTTCCCGCAACGTCCCTTCACGCACGAATCCAAGCTTTTCCAGTACCCGAGCGGAAGCCGCGTTGCGAGTATCGGTCTTGGCCTGGACTCGATTCAGATCCAGCGTGTCGAACGCCCACTGCAGCACAGCGCGCCCGGCCTCCGTTGCGTAGCCGTGACCCCACGCCGCACCGTCGAGGCAGTAGCCCATGGACGCGCTGCGGTAGTCAGGATTCCACCGGGTCAGACTGCACCATCCGATGAACGACTTGTCAGAGACACGGTCCATGGCCAGCCGCGCACCGCTTCCTTCCTCCGACATGCGCACGCAAGCCGCAATAAATCGCTCGGCCCGCGCGCGTTCACTCCAGGGCGGCGCATCCCAGTAGCGCAGCACGAAGGCGCTGCTGTGCAGCGCGAAGAGGGCGTCCGCATCCGCGCTGGTGAACGGACGCAACAGCAGGCGAGCGCTCCGGATTGTCGGGGTGGGCAGGGACATGGGTGCCATCTTGTCTTTCCTGAGCGAAGGCCGGGCAACCTGATCAGGGTGTTCCAGAGGGCCAGATCCGGGTGACAGGCGGGAGCAGCCCGACCGTTTTCCCATCGGGCGAAGCGCCGAGTCGGTGAGACGGTTCGTCGAGTAGCTCGGCCATGGGCGTCATCCGTCCACGGCCTGTTGCGGCACCTCGACCAGGAAGGATTCGACGGAGCACCGCGTGCTCTGGGTTTTGACGATCAGGGCCGCGAGGTTCTGACGTGCATCGAGGGAGAGGTCGGGCAGGGCGATCGGCTAATTGGCGACCCAGGGGCCGCTTCGACCACCGTGTCGCCGAGTTCGTCTGGCGTGATGAGGCGCTTGTGCACCTGGGCGAGCTCATCCGTGGGCGGGAACGCTCTTGTTGGGGTCCGAGTAGACAAGGAGCTGTGGGATCCCCATGGCACCCAATCGATCTCAAGTGGGACGATGAAGCCGTTGGCGAGCGTCAGCTCATCTTGATCCTTGGACGACCAACTTGCGTGGGGACGACCGGACGTCGTGACCCACTGCGCACAAGTGGATGCACCATGGGTCGTCGAAACCGAACTGAGCGTGGACAGAATTCTCGTCACGGACTCGCCGAGTCATCGCAAGGCCCCAGTAGCAGACAAGGTGGGCCGTCGACGTAATGGAGGTTGCTTGCGTGGACAACGCTGGGGTCACGGTGACGGCGCAGACCATCGGCGAAGCTTGGCTTTCTATCGCTCGGCACATTGTCGAGCTAGGGCACCGAAGCACTTACGATGACCTCGGCATTCGCGAGGTCCTGTTAGCCACGCTCCGAGTCGAGCAACCGAACTCGTCAGACCCGACGATTGACCAATTGGCCGATCCCGAGCGGCTGGCCTGGATGCACGCCAACTTCTCCGAGCACGCAAAGGTCGCCAGCCTCGACAATACCGACAGCTACGCCACACGAATCTACGACTACGCCCACACCGGTCGGGACCAGCTGGCGTGGGTGGTCGAGCGGCTGCGTGCCGATCCGAGGTGCCGTTCGGCGGCCATCACGACCTTCCAACCACTGACGGACACGGCCTACATCCCTTGCGTGAGCCTCCTGGACTTCTATCTCCACGACGGTGCCCTCTGGCAGGTCGCGACATGTCACAGCATCGACTTCGGCGCGAAGGGCTACGGCAACTTGGTGGAGTTGGCCCACATCTCTGAGAGGGTCGCCGACGCACTCAGCGCACCCGTGGGACCGCTCGTCATGGCGGTCAAGTCCGCCCATGTCTACGACACCGATGCCGCCTACGTCGAGAGGATCCTTGGCGAGCAGCACTGCGGAGGACGCCACCAGTCAGCGTGACGTGGGACAGCTCGCGCACAGCGGCGCGAACCCTGTTCACCGGGGAGTCCTCGGAACGGATTTGGCCATCCTTCGTAGGTCCCCGGCGTACCCCAGCGGCGAGTGCTCGTGGGCGAGTTCGGCGATCTCCGCTTGGAGGGTCCGACAATGGGGGTTACGGCTCAGATCCGGCAGCGAACTGAGACGGCGGCACTTGAGCCGACTCAGCCCTAACTCATTCGAACTCGGTACGGACGTTCGACTCCGCCAGGTTCCCTTGCTGCCCCTCCGCACACGACGAGTCGATGACCTCTTGAGATCGTCGAGGCCGGAACCTTCGGCGTCCGAGGTGAGGGTTACCTGTTCCGGTCGATCATCGTCGGTAAGCCAACGAAATCCCCCTGAGACGGGCGGTTGATTCCCATCGCAACACCAAGCGTCCTGTAGAAGCCATCCTGGCCGATGGCCCACCTCGACGTCTGGAACCCCGTCACCATTGCACAGCCAGTTACGTGGAGCGTGACGGTGACGTAGGCCGTCACGTCTTGTGACTCTCTTCCCCCAGTTGGACCGACGAAGTATCCAAACGCCAGCTCGTAGAACGGACCCGTGTCCTTCGGACAGCTCGCCACGGGCCCCGTCACTGTGGGCAGCGCGCACATCGCCGCAGCAACGCGCTGGGCCGCCAACGGATCACGGACACGAGCGACGCCCGTGAACCTGAACGAGGTCCCGGGGGTGGGTGCGTGTCGCGTGACCACCAAGGTGGCGACTCGAGGGATCGAGCTGCAGAGCGATGCGGTCGTGATGGGAGGGAGCATCGTTGCAGAGGTCGACGAGGAAAAAGGCGTGGCGCAGGCACTCAGCAGAAGGCCGGAGGCGATGAGTCCAAGCACCGCAGTTCGCTTCTCACGTTGATTAGGTCGCCCAGGCCAGGATCTTCTTTGGGCATCCGTCAAGCCTCCTGTGGGCAGGGAATTGCGGCAAGCGGCGTGACCCCGTCCCAATCGATTGTTAGGTGACGCTCCTCGACTCAAACGACTCATATGACCACGCGTTGCCACTCGGCTCCGCCGTCGCTAGTTCGATAGAGGACCCGTCGGTCATTCGCACCGACTGGTCCGCTGAGCGCCAGTCCATGGGACGCACCGGTGAGAACCAGGGCGCTGAGATCGGAGTTCGGTGCCCGACCGATGGGCGCGATTCCCTGGTCCTGGACGTCGATCCGGTAGATCCTGGACGGGTACAAGCCATTGACGAAGTACGCAGCACTGCGCGACGCCGGATCGAAGACGCCCCACGCGAAGCCGCCCTTGTCCATGCTCGTCGTGATCCAATGAGCTCCGCCATCGCGAGACAGAGGGATGTCGCCACGCATGTTGCCGCCGTCGCACTGCGCCCAGATGATCGAGGGCGACGTGGGATCCAGTCCACAGCCGTTCACGCTGGACAGCGCCGGCTTCACGGCGACCGAGAACGTGCGGCCGTTGTCGTGCGACGTCGCCAGGAACGCGTGGCCGGGAAGTATCTGCTGTTGGCCCGTGAGCCACACGTTGGATCCGTATGCCGCGACCTGCGGGGGCTCCATACCGTGGCTGCTCAGCGGAAGCGACCTGCCGGTCCACGCACTCGAGGACGCCGGCGTTCGATCGAGCCCCCAGCCACCGCATGACGTCTTGGGATCAGGGCACGTCCCCACCACGGCGTAGAAGGCAGTTGGAGTTGACGCGATCCACTCGACGCGTTGATCCGTTCGAATCAACTCTCGATGCCAGGACCGGCCACCGTCGAATGTCGCGAAAAGTGCGGTGGTAGAGCCGCGGCCCGATGTCAGGGCGTAGCCGTCACTTGGGTTCGCGAAGTCGAGTCCATAGAGATTCCCCGTCGGCAAGGCACCTGCGATGGGCGGGGTTGCGACCAACGAGAAGACCTTTCCTCCGTTGCTCGTCCGCTCAAGGTGAAAGCAGGTGCGGTGCCCGCAGGTCGTCGACAAGACGACGAACACGACATCTGAAGTTCCGGCTTGCGTGAGCAGCACCGGATTCATCCCGGTGTCCGCGGATGGGACCCCTTCTGCAGAGCTGGCAATCAAAAGATCTCCACTCGACACGCGATGCGAAAGTTTGTGTGAATCACTCGTGCCGGAAGCCAGCGGCGGCAGCGCGAGGACGGCGAAGCTCAGTGCCATCGCAACGGTGACTTCGACCCGCGCCGTCCTTGATCTCTGGCGGATGTGCCTCATGGCTTCCCCCTGGTGACTAATGCTCCCGTGGGTGGAGTATCCATCATCTTTGGGTGAACTGACCATTGACTGTGGGGTGCCGCCTAGGACCGGTGGGAGCGGTTTGCAAACCAGCCTGCGAGGCACGCGTCCACAGGTTGCGTTCCTGTGCCTGACGCTCGCGATCGAGCATCAGGCATCTTCCTCAGATCTGAATTTTCCAGCGTCGGTGCCGATCGACAAGGTGCATGGATCTTCGCTCAGGAGGTGCTGGAGCGTCTCGCGATCGGGGTCGCCGAACGCGCGGCACAAAGCGGCGAACGACTGATGCCAACTTTTCGGACGGTCGTACTCGGTGCTCGTTCTCCACTGCACCTCCCGCTCAGGGAGGATGGCGTCACAGCGTACGCATTGGGGGAGGGTCAGCACTGTGCCACTCCCACGACGCGCCCCGACTCAAGTTCGCGGAGTTCGTGCAGTCGGCATGTCCCGTCCTCGATCTGGCTCCAGCTCGGACTGGTAAGGGATGCTCCGACTATGCGGGTACGAACATCCGGTTGAGCGTCAGGCCATCCCATCGCTCGACGAGCGGCTGGACCGCGCCGCTGCGCACCGTGAGCGAGCCGACGGCGGCACACCAGTTCGCCCTCGTGCACGACACGGCCTCGAGTGCGCTCTGCTTCCCGACCATCGCACCCCGCAGGGCCGTCAGTGACGAGCCACCCCAAATCCCGACGTCCGCTTGGGGAAGGAAGTGCTGCTCGTCGGCAGGGCTCGTGGTGCCGACGGCGAGGCACGACGTGCTGGTTGCGCAGGAGACGCCGGTCAAGGCTGCCGCGTAGAGCGCGGTGCTCATCGTCACGTTGGACCAAGCGGACCCGTTCCAGGCCATCGCGAAGCCGCCGGTCGAACCGCAGCAGCCGGACTCGATGCCGACCGCGAGGCAGAACCCCGCCGACGTGCAGGAGATGGCGTCGAGCCCCGAGCCGCCCTCCACGGGTGGGCTTGGCGGCGGCGTGGTGACCGTGAAGGAAGTGCCGTTCCACGACTCAGCGAGGGGTGCGGCGTCCGAATAGCCCGCGGCCATGCACACCGTGCTCGAGCGGCACGAGACCGCCCAGAGACCAGAAGACGGCGACACGGTCGCGGTCGAGACGTGGGTCCACGCCGTGCCATTCCACACAAGCGCGGCGCCGTTGGTCGGTTCCACCGTCGTGGCACCGACGGCCATGCACCACGTCGACGACACACACGAGACCGACCTGAGCCCCGGTGTCCCCGACGGCAGTGGCATCTGCAGCCAGACGCCAGCCTTGAGCTGCTCGGCAAAGCCCACGTAGTTCCCACCAACCCCAACCTCGGCGTAGCCAACGCCGACGCACGAGCCGAGCTGTGGGCACGACAGGCTCACGATCAATCCCCTCGTCGCCTTCCGAAGGCTGAGAGGGACAACCCCCCACTGGCCGTGGGTGAGCGTCCACAACCGCATCGCCCCTAAGGAACTCAGCTCGCCGGCGGCGACGCACTGGCCCGGCCCGCACCAGACGCCGTCCATGACGGCCGGGACGACGGGTCCCCTCGGCGAGACGCTCGCGCTGGAGCTCGAGGGCACCGCGACGAGTGCCACGAGCATGGCAACTGCCCCGGCGACCGTGAGGGCGAGCCGACGCGTGCTCTCCTGCACGCGACCGCCGGTCATGCTCCTACGCTACGCCATCGCGAGCGAGCGAGTACGAGCGCCGTGCGCCGCGGTACCTCTCGAAGCTGCTCGGACAGTTCACACAATCGCGAGTTCGTGCATCCGGAACCGATCGTGCGAGCGCACTCGTCCTGGCACCCGACGGCGGACTCTGCGCATCGACGTCGGTCCACGCGCTTCGCAGTGAACCACCGTCGGTTGAGGCCACGGCTGGGTGCGCAGTCCGCCGCCACCGGAGGGAGTGTCACGTCCCGCGACACGTCGGTCGAGCCGCCGAACGTGACCTCGATCGGAATGTCGTCGAACCTCCGCGAGACCCCTGGCGGTTCGTCGTGGTCATCGCGCTCGTGACCTGCCACGAGCGGTCTCTCCTTCGACGCGGACCGGGCCAACCGTTCAGGTCTCCGATCATGACGGCAACGGCGCACTTGACGAACGCAGTTGATGGGAGATCGAGGAGCGTCGGTGTAATCTTGCGGGACGTCGATCCGACCTCGGAGGGAGACAGTGCTGCATCCGCGAGTCCTCTCGACGGTCCTCGTCGCCAGTCTCGTCGCGGTCGCCGCCGGCGTCACAACTGCCGAGACGCTGAGCCCCCCACCCGTCGGTGCGGACGCGATCACCCTTCCCGAGCTGCAGGTCCTCGTGCCGACCGCCAGCATCTCGATTGGGACGAATCCGTCGACCGGCGATCGCCAGCTGCAGTTCACCCACATCACCTGGGATGCCGGAACGGGACCGTTCGCGATCCAACCCACCTACGACGCATCGACCGGCCTGTCGTCGGTCAGCCAGGTGCTGTATCAACGCTCGGGATCCGGCTGGGCCGTCGGCTACAGCGTGCCGCTCGCACTCGCCGGTGTCTTCGAGTCGCCGAACCGCTTCCGGTACCCGCTCGCACGCTTCACGCTCAACGAGGTGAACCCGGACGGCTCGATCGGCGCGATCGTGGGGGTGAGTCCGAAGACCGACTTCTGCA
This sequence comes from Acidimicrobiaceae bacterium, assembly GCA_003162395.1. GTDB lineage: Bacteria > Actinomycetota > Acidimicrobiia > Acidimicrobiales > RAAP-2 > Palsa-459. The sequence goes on along the minus strand of PMON01000035.1, from coordinate 37,326 downwards.
TCAGCGGCGACACGTACGTCGGCGGCGTCCCCAACACGCCACCTACGTCGTCCCCGCCGCTGAGCGACTGCTCGAGCGCCGACACGCTGCTCGGCTACAGCGTCGGCTGGGGGGACAAGTACGACGAGACCGACAACGGCCAGCCGATCGACCTGACCGGCGTCCCCGACGGCACCTACGTCCTGCAAGCCACCGTCGATCCCCAGCACCTGTTCGCGGAGAGCGACAATACGAACGACGTCCTCGACACCACGCTGCAGATCTCCGGCACGAACGTGACCGTGGTCTCCCAGGCGAGCCCGCGCGTCGTCCCGCCGGTCGTCGCCCTCACGAGTCCCGCCGCCGGTGCGCGGGTGAGCGGCACCGTGACCCTCGAGGCGACGGCGAGCGCGACCATGCCCGCCACGGTGGCGTCGGTCCAGTACCTGGTGAACGGGGTGCCGATCGGACCTCCCCTCACCGCGGCGCCCTACCGCTACGCGTGGTCCGTGGGGCCGATCCCGGGCACCCGCATCCTGAGCGCGCAGGTCACCGACTCCGCCGGCGTCGTCGGCACCGCCCCGGTCGAGACGGTGCGGGAGTTCCGCAGCTCGAGCGGGCTGTCCTTCGACGTCTCGAGGTCGGCGATCGGCCTTGGCACCCTCGAGACGAGCGCGTTCTCGACGTCGGTCGCAGGCGACACGCTCGTGGCGTTCGCAGGTCTCGATGGCCCGAGCTCGGCCACCCAGACGACCAAGGTGACGGGGCTCGGACTCACGTGGCACCTCGTGCGGCGCGCGAACTCCCAGGCTGGCGACGCCGAGATCTGGACGACGAGGGCGCCGCGCGTGGTCCGTCGTGTCCGCGTGACCTCGACGCCCGCGTTCGCTGGCTACGCCCAGCAGCTGCTCGTCGTCGCGATGTCGGGCGCCGCGGGCATCGGGGCGACCGGGATGGCGTCCGGGCCCAATGGACCCCCGTCGGCGCGCCTCACGACCAAAGGGGCCAGGTCGTACGTCATGTCCGTCGGCAACGACTGGGACCACGGGATCGCCAGGACGCTCAGCAGCGGCCAGACGCTCTTCGGCGAGTGGGTCGACACCACGAACAACGACACCTTCTGGGAGCAGGGCCCGCCGCGCACGGTGCGGCACGCGGGTTCCAGGGTCGTCCTCGGCGACACCGCCCCGCTCACCGACCGCTGGAACATGGCCGCGGTGGAGGTGCGAGCGGCGCCCCCACCCAAGCCCTCCATCGTGATCGACAGTCCTGTCAGCGGCCAGACGATCTCCTCGTTCACCGCCCTGGCGGCGTCGGTCAACGACGCGGCCGCGATCAGGACCGTGCGGTACTTCGTCGACGGTCGCCAGGTCGGCGCCACCCTCAGCGGTCCGACCCTGGCGCTCCCGCACTGGGACAGCCGGAGCGTCCCGGACGGGCGCCACACGCTGTCAGTGCGCGCCACCGACGCCCAGGGTCGGACGCTGGGAAGCCGCGTCGACCTGCGCATCGTCAATCCTCTACCCGCGATGACCTGCTTCGTGCTGGAGGCGAACGTGAGCGCGTCAGGTGGCCGCATCGTCACGGCGCCCGTGCTCCACGTGGCATCCGTCCACGAGCGCCTCGTCGCCTTCGTCACGAGCTCCCCAGGGGCGTCGCTCGGATCCGTCGCATCGCGCGCACCACTCGCCTGGCACCTGCTCCGCTTCGAGCGGGGCGCCAGCGGCGACGTCGCGGTGTGGACCGCCGTGACGGCGCGGACGACCCGCACGGTGCAGGTGTCGTCAACGATCCGATCGGGCACGCAGGACCTGACGGTCATCGACATGCAGGGGACCGCGGGCGTGGGGAGCATCGTGGCGGGGTCAGGATCCGTCGGTCGCGCGATGTCGCTCGTGACGGGCCACTCGACCTCGCTCGTGTTTGCCGTTGGCGTCCAGTCCGGCCCCGCTGTGCCGGCGGCGCATGGCTGGGCCGCGGTCAGCTCCCATGCCGGCGGCGCGCACGGGCCGGCGTCGTGGGTGCAGTACACGAATTGGCCGACGGGTGCGCCAGGGGCGCGCGTGGCGATCCCCCAGTCCCGTACGCCGCACCGCGGCTGGACGATCGTCGCGTTCGAGCTGCCGGGTGACGACTGACCGCTGACTGCTGACCGGGTGGTGCACCGAGTCGAGTCGCCCTCTTCAAGGCGAGTGCCCCGCACAACTGCGGCGGTAGGTTTCCGCGCACGATTCGGGGCTCGAAGGGGGCGTCATGCGGACATGCCGTGCAGCAGCCGTCGCACTCACGGTCGTGGTCGTGGTCGCCCTCCTCCCCGCTGCGGCGGTCGCGCGAGTCCGCGCGCCAACCACGTCAATTCGAGATGCGAGGTGCACCTCTACGGACGCGACGCCGCATGGACAGGGGGATCGCGCACCTGACATCGGCCCGCTCGGAAAGGTCGGCAGGTTCAAGTTCGGCACACGGTGGATCACTGTCACTCGAGGCTCGCGACACCTCCGGACGCTCATCGTGTTCCCCCGGGAGGCCCGCGGTCTGCTCCTTCCTGTTCTCGTGTTCGCTCATGGGTGGGACAACAGCCCCGCGGGGTACCTCCCCGTCCTCAAGGGGTGGGCGAGCGCCGGCATCGTGGTCGTCGCACCGACGGCCCCGGGCATGGCAAAGGGCGTTGCCCTCATCAACGAGCACGCGGCGAACCTCGAGCAGCTGGCCGACCTGCCTGTCGTCCTCACCAGGGTCCTGCGCTGGCATCTCCCGGTGCGGCTCGATCCCCGCGAGGTCGCCTACGCGGGCCACAGCGACGGCGCACTCGCGGTCGCAGCGATGGCGCTCAACCCCGACTACTCGGACCGTCGCGCCTGCGCGTACTTCCTCCTCTCGCCGGGAGTCGACGCTCGCGACGCCTCCCACGACGACGCGAACGTCGCTCCGGTGTACGTGGCGGACTCCTATCGCGACCAGTACGGGCTCTGGCCGTCGGCCAAGCGCCTGTACGCGATCGCGAGCAGGCCGAAGGCGCTGGTCGGGATCGGCAGGGGCGAGACGCACCTGTCGCCGTGGGTGGACCGCGACGGCTTCACGCTCGCGTTGTGGCAGTCCACCGTCGACTTCTACGCCTGGTCGCAGAGCCGACGGCCCGCCGATCGCCGGCGAGTGCTGCGGGACCTCGCGATCCCCGGCTTTGGCGTCCTCATCGACTGAGGCCGGGCGATCACCGCAAAGGATCTCGGGCATCGGCGGCGGTGATCGACGATGTTCCTGTAACCGCCCGCCACCTGGCCCGCAACGACGACGTCGCCCGGCTCGCGGTGCGCGTAGGGCGGTCGGGAACGGTGGACGTGGGATCCCCGGCGGGTCCGCTACTCGGCGGCAATGGCGGTGAGCACGTCGAGCTTCGCCGCACGACGAGCCGGCCAGCTCGCGGCACCGAGCCCGAGGAGCCCCGCGAGGACGAGGAACGTCAACAGGCTGCGCACCGGCACCACGATGTCGGTAATCCCCTGCTGGCGCAGCGACCAGGACAGCGCGATGCCGAGGCAGGTGCCCACGACGATGCCGATGACGGCGCCGAAGACCGCGAGGATCACGGACTCGGCACGGATCATGATCCGGACCTGTCGGCGCTTCATGCCGACCGCACGGAGCAGGCCGATCTCGCGCGTGCGCTCGAAGACCGAGAGCATGAGCGTGTTCACGATGCCGATGAGCGCGATCAGGACCGCCAGCGCGAGCAGGGCGTAGATGAGGCCGAGCAGCTGGTTCACCTGCGCTCGCTGGGACTGCTCGAACTGTGCCCTCGTCTGGATCTTGACGTTCGGGTAGCCGTGCAGGGCCGCGACGACGCGCTGCGCGACCCCAGGGCTGCCGTTGGTCTCGAGCAGCACCGCGATGGGCAGCGGGACGCTGAAGTGCCTCAGGAAGAAGCCGTCGCCGACGAGGAAGCTGCCGAGGAGCGCGTTCGCCTCGTAGATCCCGCCGATCCGCATCGTCGAGGTGCCGGTCTCGGCGAACTTCACACCCACGACGTCGCCGACGGCCAGATGGTCCGAGTTCGCCGTGGTCGTGTCGATCAGGAGCCCTCCCGTGGCGAGCGCGGCGGGGCTGCCGGTCGACATCCTCAGGATCAGCGTGTGGCCGACGCTCGTCGGCGAGACACCTGCCAGGGTGCCGAGGGAGCGCTGGAACTCGAACTCGCCGCTGTAGACGGTCGAGGCGGCACTGACCCCCTTGACCGCGTCGGCCGTCGCGGGCACCGAGTTGGAGAACCCCCCTGCCGCTGGGCTCGAGGGGGGGATGACGAGCGCGGCGCTGATCGCGTTGTCGATGCTGGCTGTCGCCGACGTGGACAGCGACGCGCCGAACACGGCGACCGCGGAGATGAGCGCGAGGCCCACCATGAGGGCCGAGGACGTCTGCGCGGTGCGACGGGGGCTGCGCATGGAGTTCTCCCGTCCGAGCTTGCCGGGCGCGCCGAGGAGCCTCGCGAGCGGTCGACCGAGCACGCTCGACATCGGCCTCGCGACCGCCGGCGCGAGCTGGGCGACGCTCACGAAGACGCACACCGCGCCGAGCCCCACGAGCTCGATCGCCGGCTTGGTGAGCCCGAGCGCGAGGACCCCGACCCCCGCGGCGCCACAGAGACCGCCGCGCACGAAGCGGCGGCGCAGGGTGACGCCCTGGTCGGACTCGTGGTCCACCAGCGCGGCCACCGGCGCGATGCGCACCGCGCGGCGAGCGGGGCTGATGGCGGCGATCAAGGTCACCCCGACGCCGACGAGCAGCGCGACGACGACCGTGCGTGTCTCGAACACGAGGGGACCGGACGGCAGCGTGATCCCGAAGCCGCTGAGCAGGGCCTCGAGGCCCGTGGCCGCGAGGACGCCGAGGCCGAGTCCGATGAGCGACGCGAGCAGCCCCACGATCGCCGCTTCGGCGAGGACCGCCCAGAAGACCTGGCGGCGGCCCGCGCCGACGATCCGCAGGAGCGCGAGCTCGCGGGTGCGCTGGCCGACCGTGATGGTGAAGGTGTTGAAGATCGTGAACGCGCCGACGAACAGGGAGATGAACGCGAACACGAGGAGCGCGGTCGAGAAGAACGACAGCGCCTTGCTGATCGTGCTCGCCTGCTCGTTGACGACCGTCTGTCCCGTCACCACCTCGACGCCCGCGGGCAGGGCGCGCGCGATGTCACGCTCGACGGTTGCCTTGTCGGCGCCGGGTGCGGCTCGGACGTTGATCGCGTCGAGCTGCCCGACCTCGCCGAACAGCTGCTGGGCAGTCGGCAGGGTGAACGCCGCCAGCGTCGCGCCCGCGAGGTTGTTGGCGGTCCCGAACTGGGCGATGCCCGTGATCGTGAAGGCCTCCGTCGGACCGGCGAGAAGGATCCGCACGTGCTCGCCGACGACGAAGTGGTACGTGTTCGCGGTCCCTGCGTCCATCACGACGTCGTGCGGCGTCGTCGGCGGCGCGCCCTTCGTCAGCCGCAACGCGGAGAGCTCGTCGTTGGGATCGAAGCTCAGCCCGATCGTCGGGGCGCCGCCGGTCGAGACCGCCGTCCCGTCGCGCGCCACGTACTGGGCGTAGCCGCTCACGTTGCCCTCCGCCACGGCGACACCAGGGACGGCACGAACCGTCGAGAGCAGCGACGCAGCGATGGGTCTGCGCACCGCCCCGCCGCCGGGCGCGTTGCTGGAGAAGGCCGCCACGCCGCGGACCTGGAAGTCGACGTGCTGATAGACGTTGCCGAAGAGCACGGTGAACGTGTTGTTCAGCGTGTCGGTGAGCACGTAGGTCCCCGAGATGAACGTGACCCCAAGGACGATCGCGAGCGCCGTGAGCACGAGCCGCAGCTTGTGGGCGAGCATCCCTTTGATGGTGACCCGCCACATCTCAGGTGCCCATCAGCCGCATCTGCTCGAGGACCGAGTCCGCGGTCGGCTCGTGGAGCTCGCCGACCACCCTGCCGTCGGCGAGGAAGACGACACGGTCCGCGAACGCGGCGCCCCGGGGGTCGTGCGTGACCATCACGATGGACTGCGCGAACTCCTTGACCGAGCGGCGGAGGAACCCGAGCATCTCTGCGGACGCAGTCGAGTCGAGGTTCCCGGTGGGCTCGTCGGCGAAGATCAGCTCGGGCCGGTTGACCAGTGCCCGAGCACAGGCGACTCGCTGCTGCTGGCCGCCGGACATCTCGCTGGGCCGGTGCGAGAGGCGGTCGGCGATCCCGAGCTCGCCGACCAGGTAGTCGAACCACGAGGCGTCGACCTTCTTGCCCGCGAGGTCGGCGGGCAGCGTGATGTTCTCTCGCGCGGTGAGCGTGGGGACGAGGTTGAACGACTGGAAGACGAAGCCGATCCGGTCCCGACGCAGCTGGGTCAGCCCTGCGTCATTGAGCGTGCTGATGTCCTGGTCGCCGATGAACGTCCGGCCCGACGTCGGCGGGTCGAGCCCAGCCATGCAGTGCATCAGCGTCGACTTGCCTGATCCCGACGGTCCCATGACCGCCGTGAAGCGGCCACGCTCGAAGGCGACCGTGATGCCGTCGATCGCGCGCACCGTGGCGGCCCCCGCGCCATAGGTCTTGGAGAGGTCGACTGCGTGGGCGGCCGCCGGCGCGGACGGGGCCGCGGCGTGGGCCGATTGGTCGGTGAGTGTCATCGCTCCTCGCTGCCGTTCGCACGCGGTCGGTGCGAGGCGGACCGGACCATCTTGGCCGCAACGAGCGAGGTCCTCGGCCTCCGGTCACGTCAGGGTCGGCATCGCTCGCCGCATGCTGACCCGGGCCGAACGCTCACCGGCGACTGCTCAGACGTCGATGGCCAACAGGTCCGTTCCGAGCAGCACCGTCCCGGTGAAGCTCGCGGCGGCCTGCTGCAGCCACTCTGTCTCGGTGCCGGGCGCCGGCGCGGGCACCAGATGCGTGAGCACCAGCGTCCCCACGCCGCCGCGCGCCGCGGTCGTTGCGGCGTCGCCCACCGAGGAGTGGTAGTCCAGGACGTCGGTCAGCCGAGGCAGCGCGATCATCTCGATCAGGTCCCGCCGCACCACGGTGTGGACGAGGACGTCCGCGCCCTCGCACAGCGCGTCGAGGCCGGCGCACGGGACCGTGTCGCCGGCGACGACGACCGAAGCGTCACCGTCGTCGATGCGGTACGCAAGGCAGGGCCGGACCGGCGCGTGATCGGAGCGAGCCGAGGTGACCCGCACGGCGCCGTCGTCTAGCACGACACCGGCGTCGACCTCGGTGACCACCACGGGCGGCCTCCAGGTGAGGTCCGCGTGGTGCTCGAGGCGGTACTCGATGTCGGCTCCGAGCATCGACTCGACCGCCGTGACGACCGCGGCGGTGCCCCGTGGTCCGATGACCGCGAGCGGGCTCGGCGCGAACGAGGTGATCCAGCGCGTCGTGATCACGTCGTTGAGGTCGGTGAGGTGGTCGCTGTGCAGGTGCGTGACGAGGAGCGCACGGAGCGCGCCGGCGCTCGAGCCCGCCTTCGCGGCTCGCATGAGGACACCGCGCCCGCAGTCGACCAGCAGGTCGCCCGCGGACGTGCGAACGAGCGTCGACGGACCGGCGCGCTCGGGGTCGGGCAACGGGTTGCCGCTCCCCAGGATGACGACCTGCATTGCGCCCCTCGAATCGACCGGTGACCGCCCAAGACTGCCAGACGTCCTTCGATCGCCCGAAGGGCCTGTGGTAGACCTCGATCGTGGTGCTGTCCGTCCTCGCACTGCTCGTCGGACTCGTGTTCGGCGCGGGTGACCAGTACCTGGGCAGCCTCGTGACCCTCGGGAGCTGGACCGCCGCGGCGAGCCTCCTGTCTGCGCCCTGGCTCGTCCTGCCCTTCGCGTTCGGGTGCACCCAGGCGCGAGCGCCGCGCGCGGTGGTCCTCGGCCTGCTCGCGACCGTGTCCGCGCTCGCCGGCTACTTCGTGATGCTGTCGAGTCCCCTCGAGGGCGCGCGGTTCTCGCTGCACGAGCTGGGCGCCTGGTTCGACTCCAGCACGTGGGTCGTCGTGGGCGGGCTCGTCACGGGTCCCGTGTTCGGGTTCCTCGGACAGCGGTGGCGGACACAGAGGGCGTGGCTGAGCGCCACGCTCGTCGCCGGCGCGCTGTGCCTCGAGCCGCTCGGCGAGCGGATCGCCGATCGGACCTGGTCGCCCACGGTGTCGCTGCTCGAGGTCGCCGCGGGCGTCATCTTCGCGGCGTACTTCCTCGTCCGGGGCGTCACGTTCCGGCGGCGAGGTCAGCTTCGCACCGGTGGCGCGGGCGCCGGCTGAGCCTCAGTCGTTCGCCGCCAGGAAGCCGGTGACGATCTCGTCGAAGCGCCCGGGCTCCTCGAGGAACGGCATGTGGCTCGAGTGCTCGAGGATCTCCCAGCGGACGTCGGGGATCTTGTCGAAGTAGGGCTGGACCGTCGCGGGCGTCGCCTCGTCGAAGCGACCGGAGATGAGCAGCGTGGGCACGCTGATCACGTGCACCTCTTCGATGACGCTCCAGGTCCGCAACGAGCCGATGCAGAAGAACTCGTTGGGGCCGTTCATCGCGTGGTACACGGTGGGGTCCGCGGCGATCGCCTCGAAGCTGGCCACCACCTCCACTGGATTCGGGACGATCCGACAGACGTGCTCGTCGTAGAAGGCCTGCGTCGCCGAGAGGTACGCCGGGTCCTCGATCGTCCCGTCACGCTCGTGACGATCGAGGGCCTCGCGCACGTCGTCGGGGAGCTCGCCTCGGAGCCGCGTGGCCTCGGTGACCCACAGCTCCATCGACGCGGGCGAGTTGCTGATGACGAGAGATGCCAGCCCCGCGGGCCGCCTGATCGCGTGCTCGGCACCCAGCATCCCGCCCCAGGACTGGCCGAGCACGTGGTAGCGCGCCGCGATGCCCAGGTGCCCGAGCAGGTTGTCGAGCTCGTCCACGAAGAGGGCCACCTCGTAGAAGTCGGTGCCGCGATCGGGGAATTGCGAGGAACGGCCGTTGCCCAGCTGGTCGTAGTGCACGACCGCCCGACCCGTCGATGCGAGACGTGCGAGTGAGGACAGGTAGTCGTGGGTCGCGCCGGGACCGCCGTGCAGCACGACCAGGGGTGGACCGCCGTGGTCCAGGTCGCCCGTCACCCGGTACCACGTCTCGCCGTCGCGGAACGCGACGCGCCCCTCGGTGCTCGCGACTGGTGCCATGCCCGACGCTACCTACACGCGCTCGACGACAGAGAGGGGCTCGGCGCGGGCGGCTCCACGCGACCCGAGCACGTCGCCCACGATGCTACGGCGAGAGGTCGAGCAGCTGGAACTCGACCTTCGCCAGGTTCCCGCCGTTGACGTCGGCGAGCGTCTCGGCCTCGACCACGCACGTGCTCGGCGAGCACGTGAGCAGCCCGCCCGACGAGAGGGTCCCGCTCTTCGGGAGGGCAACGGCGTCCCACCTGATCGGCGCCCACGTCGCGCCGCCGTCGGAGGTCGCGGTCGCGCCCGCCTGGCCGCTGAAGCTGTCCTGCAGGACGACGCAGTGGATCGCGTCGGCGCAGCTGAGGAACGGCGGTGTCTTGTCCGACTGGCCCGAGACGGCCACCGGCGTCGACCACGTCGACCCGCCATCGGTCGTGTCGACGAGCCACGCAGAGTTCGTGCTGTCGTCGGCGTAGGACACGTCGCACTGGCTCGCGCCGGCGCACGAGACGCCGCCGATCACGACGGCGTCGTCCCAGCTCGGCATGGACGCCGACCAGGTCGCGCCAAAGTTCGTCGACACGAGCACACCCTCGACCAGCGCGTTGTCGTCGGCGAACAGGCACGTGCCGGATGGCGAGCAGCTGAGCGCCGTCGGGTCCGCCCACAAGAGGAAGACGTCGGGCAGCCAGTCCTCTTGCGAGTTGACCCTCGTCGAGGTCCACGACGAGCCCGTGGTCGTTGCCAGCAGCTCGCTGCGAGTGCTCGTGGACGTGGACGTGTTCGCGAGGACGACGCACTGCACGGTCGTCGTGCACGACGCCAGCAGGGGCACGACGCCCTGGCCCGCGACAGGGGTCGTGGTCGCCGTCTGCCAGGCGTTGGTCGTCGAGAGCTCGAGCAGGCTCGAGGCGCCGTAGTCGTACAGCCCGTAGAGCCCGTCGGTCAGCGACGTGCCGGTGAGGGCGAACAGCTCGCAGGTCGTCGACGACTGGCAGCCGCCCAGGACGACCGGCTCGTCGCCCTGGGGCAGCGCCACGTCGCTCCACGTCGCGCCATCGTCAGAGGAAACCAGCAGCTGGCCCCCGTAGCCAGCGGCGCTCTCGAACGTGTCGATCCGATAGCACGTGGCGTTCGTCGTGCACTGCAGGCCCGTGGCGGCGACCGGATTCCGAGGCGGCGCCGACGGGGTCCAGGACCGACCGTCCGGGGAGGTGGCGACGAGGCCGGCGGCGAGGTAGCCCTCGGCGCCCGCGTCGGCCACGCACGCCGTGGCCGTCACGCACGAAGCCGCGCCCTCGGCGAGGTAGGGCTCGAAGGAGAAGTTGGCGACCGCGCCACGCCGCCAGGTCGTGCCACCGTTCGTCGTTAGCATGGACCTGATGACCACGGTGGGTCGCAGGATCCCTTCGATGGCGTGCCCGACCGACGAGATGCAGACGTCTCGCGTCGAGCACTGGACGTCGCGCTCGGGCGGGACGAACGTCGTGCGGTTCTCAGCGCCGCCGGCGTTGGCGACGACCGACCAGGTGCGGCCCCCGTTGTTCGAGCGGATGATCCGCTCGATGCCCAACGGACCGACGTGGCTCGTGACCGAGTCAACGCCCATGCAGAACGACACCGAGGGACACGACACCGACGAGATGGTGCGGTCCGCGATCAGCTGGGGTGACTCGACCCACGTCGGTGCCACGCCAGCGGTCGAGGTCACGAAGATCGCGGTGCGCGAGCTCCGTCCAGACCCAGTCAGGGTCGCGACCAGGCACCGAGACGCCGTCGCGCACTCGATCGCGGTCGGCGCACCCGCACGGCGCACCCGCGCTCGCGCCCTGGCGAACGATGCGGCTCCAGGTCGCAGCCAGTACGTCATCAGGCCCACCCGAGACAGTCGAACGCCGAGGCACGCCCCGGCGGCGGTGCAGGTCACCGTCGCTCTCGTGACGCCAGGGAGGCCCACGATCCGATGCCAGACGACGCCGCCGTCAACGGTCCGCAGCAGCAGGCCCTGTCCCATGAAGAAGCACGTCCGTGCCGCCACGCAGTCGATCGTCTCGTTGGTGCTGGCCCCGAGCTGGAGCGCCCCGAGCGAGAGGGGCGACGCGACCGCGGACCACGACATGCCGCCGTCGTGCGACGCGAGCGCGCTGACGGTCGCCTGCGCCGTCAGATCGCGGCTGTCCCCTCCGTAGGCGAGCTCCATGCAGAAACCGCTGGGCAAGCACGACAGATCCCCGGGGAGGTTCGTCTGTTCCGTGTACGTCGCCACCGGCGAGAACGTCGCGGGACCTGCGGCGCTCGCGATGCCGGGTGCCGTCACGGCCGCGAGCACGCCGACGAGGCCGCACGCCACGACGACGCGGGATGCCGCGACTCGGCGACCTCGCGCTGACTGCGCCCCCACGGCCACACGGTTCATCGTCGCACGGGTGCGGTGCAAGCCGATGGCGTCACCGACCCGTCGCACCGTCAATGAGCTCACGCAGGATGTCGGCGTGCCCTGCGTGGCGCGCGGTCTCCTCCAAGAGGTGCGCGAGCACCCAGCGAAGGTTGACGGGCGGCACGGTGTCATCGCCTCGGCAGACGTCGTCGAGCCTCGAGGCGCCCACCACGTGGTCCACCCTCGTCCACGTCGCGCGGTATCGCTCGATCGCGAGCTCGAGCGTGCGCGACGTGGGCTGGGCGTCGAAGCGGCGACCTGCGAACCGCCGCTCGACCCAGATCGACTCGGCAGCGGCGAGGTGGTCGAGCAGCCACACGAGTGACGTGCCGCTCTGGACTGGCGAGCGCACGTCTGCGTCCGGATCCACGCCGGACGCCGTTCGGACCAGCGACTCGCGCTGGAACTGCAGGAGCTCGCGCAAGGTCGATCGCTCGTCGCCGCAGAGCCTCGGCGGCTTGTGGTCGGGCACGGCCGAAGTGTAGGGACGTCGTCGCGATCGATTCCGGCTCGGCAGGCGAGACCGTGCACGGGTAGCGTCTCGGCCTACTCGAGGAGGACCATGGGAGCGACAGGGGAGCTCAAGGCCACGGGCGCGACGGTCACCGTCCAGTTCGACCGCTCGATCGCGGCCACGCCCGAAAGGGTGTTCGCCGCGATCACCGAGCCTCGGCTGCTGGGCGAGTGGCTGGCTGACGCCGAGCTGGAGGGCATCGTCGGTGGCAAGGTGCACCTCGTGTGGCCCGGCCAGGGCGAGATGCGAGGCGTCGTGACCGCGTTCGAGCCGAACGAGGTGGTCGAGTACTCCTGGAACGAGGAGCACTCGTCGCTGCTGCGGCTCGAGGTCGCAGCGACCGAGTCGGGCAGCACGCTGCGGCTCATCCACTCGGACACGACGCGCGACGACGCCCCGGGGTTCGGGGCCGGCTGGCAGTCGCACCTCGAGGCGCTGGACGCCGTGCTCGCGGGCAGCGCGTCGGCGCCCGCGGCCCGGGACGCGCGCTACGAGGAGCTTCGGCCCGAGTACGGCCGGCTCCTCGAGGCGTCCGCGCCGACCGGTTGAGGACCTGCGCCTGGCACGTGCACACGGCACAGGTCCCCCATCGGCTCAGGGCGTGGCGAGCGCGATGACGTTGAAGACAGCCCCCAGGCTGTCCGCGCACCCTGCGAAGCGGCCGGGCGGGATGTCCATCGGGGCGACCATCGTGGCACCGCCGAGCGCGATGGCCTTCGCCACGGTCGCGTCGGTGTCCTCGACCGCGAAGTACACGCCCCAGCACGGCGGCATGTCCGGTGCGGCCTCCGGCGCCAGCATCATGCCGCCGACGCTCTCGCCGTCGAGCTGGAACTCGACGTAGGCCATCGTGTCCTCGTCGCTCGCCTTGGTCGAGAAGCCGAAGACGTTGCCGTAGAAGCGCTTCGCGGCGTCGAGGTCGGTCGTCGTGAGCTCTGCCCAGCAGTACGTGCCCGGCGCGTTGATCTCGCCGAATCCCACGTGCTCGGTGGGCTGCCAGATCGAGAACGCCGCACCGGTGGGATCGGCGAACACCGCCATGTGCCCTGCGTCCATGACCTCGATCGGCGCCATGAGGACCGTGCCCCCGCTCGAGGCAACCAGCTCGGACGTCTTGGTCACGTCGTCGGTGCGGAAGTAGACGCTCCAGTGCGGCGTGCCCGGGTTCTGCTGGGTCCCGAAGCCGGCGACCTGGCTGTCGCCCAGCATCGCCAACGCGTAGCCGCCCGCCTCCTCGCCGAGCCCCACGATCGTCCAGCCGAACAGGTCGGCATAGAACGACGGCCCCTTCGTCAGATCGGTGCCGCAGTCGATCCAGCAGGGCTCGCCGGGCCTGAACGTGTCCTTCTTCATCGTCGGTCTCCTCTGTGACTCGTCTCGCACGGAACGTAGACGACGCTGGTGACACGCGGCGGCTCGACGCACGACGCCGCTGACGTCGCCGAGAAGGGCGCCACGACCTCGGTGTAGGATGCCCCGGCCACGTCGGTGCTCTGCACCGGTAGCACGAGGACCTGTGGTGCAGCCTGGAGTGCACGCCGCCCTGTCAAGGCGGAGGTCGCGGGTTCAAATCCCGTCAGGTCCGCTCGGTGGTTCGCCNNTCGACGCCGGTCCCGACCACCGGTCTGCTCGCAGGCCCGGTCGTCGCGCACCCGGCTCAGCGTGCGTCGGCACCTGCGCTCCTCGCGCGTGCGGCCCTGCACAGCACGGTCAGGTCCGCCACGAGCCGGTCGGCCTCCGCCACGTCGCGGTCCTTGAACGAGGCGTCGACCCGGCGGCCCGCCACGTCGAGGTGAACGGTCGCGACGCCGAGTGCTCGCTGGAGCGGACCCTGCACGCGACGCACGCTCTGGACCTTGTCGAGCGGCACCCACGCGGTCACCCGGCTGAGCCGACCCGTGGTCGCGACGGCCACCACGTCGTCGTGGCCCGCAGCGAGGTGGTGGTAGCTGAGCGGCGCCTTCAGCATCGCCCGGCGAGGCGGCGGCGTGTGGACCACGCCAAGGTCGGCAACCACCAGCGAGCGGATCGAGGACGCGAGCTCGGTCGTGCCGACGGGCAGGAGCGACTTGGTCACGCTGGGCGAGCCCGAGCCGCGCTCGCGCTTCATGATGCCGGCGAGGTCGACCTCGAGGCGGCACCAGTGCAGCGGCTGCCAGGCGATCGGCTCGATGGTGCGCAGCGCCTGGACCCGTCGGATCGGGATCGTCTCGGACACGCTGCCCAGCAGCCCCCGGCGGACCCGGATGCCGTCCGGTGCCGAGGCGACGGTGAAGCCGTACTGGGTGTTGAAGCGCCGCCAGATGCCGGTCACCAGTCCGAGCAGGTAGACGAACCCGAACGCGCCGACCGCGGCGCCCTCCTTGGGCGACACGGCCGTCGTGACGGCGAACGCGGCGAGGAACGCCACGAGCACGACCGTCGAGCCCGTGAGCGCGATCGACATCGCGAGCCGCGAGCCAGGGACGACCGTGAGTGCGAGCTCGCCGGGCTCGGGGGTCGCGGGGTCGAGCCCGTGGTGCGAGGCGAGGAGCGCGGCTCGCAGCCTCGTGGCTCGATCGACGTGCAGGTACGCGAGCCGCTCGTCCTTGCCGGACCCTGCCACCCTGATCCGGAGCTCGGCGACGCCGAACAGCTTCGCGAGAAGTGGCTGCACGAGGTCGATGCTCTGGATCCGGGCCACCGGGATCGTCTTCGAGTCGCGTCGAAGCAGGCCCGTCTCGACGTGCAGGATCGCTCCGTCGAACCACCAGCGCGTGACGAGCCACTGGACGACGCCGAGGACGAGGACAAGGACGATGACCGCGAAGTCGACGTCGACACGCGAGCTCGAGCCGTTGTCGGTGCGGACCTGGGAGATCGCGAGCACCGCGACGAGCGCGAGCGCCGAGCCGCTACCGCGCACGACGGGCGAGAGCGGGTGCAAGCGCTCCCACGTCCGCGCCCCCGCGGACGTTGGCGTGGTCACAGCCCCGCGGCCTTTGCCTCCCCGAGGGCCGCGAGCCGGTCACGGAGGCGCGCGGCCTCGTCGGGCTCGAGGCCCGGGATGCGCGCGTCGCTGTGTGCCGCCGCGGTGTGCAGCTTGACCGTCGAGAGCCCGAATGCCCGCTCTGCGAGCCCGGCGGTCACCTCGACCAGCTGCATCCGCCCGTAGGGGACGACCGAGAGCCGGCGGACGAGCACGCCGCGGCGGACAAGGAGGTCCTCCTCGCGCTCGAGGTACCCCCACGCCCTGACGCGGCGCCGCACGAAGTACAACGAGCTGCTGGCGAGGAGGAGCGCGACGACCCCGACGATGATCGCTGCACGCACCTCGCTCACGGCCACGACGAGGGCGACCACGACGCCGAGCACAGCGAGGGCCCCGACCTCGGCCTGGCGCATCCGCCACAGGCGGGGCGACGGTGCCGACCAGGGGGCGCCTGGCGCGTCGGTCACGGTGATCCCTGTGCGGTGGGGCGTGAGTGTGTGGCGCGCATGTGACTCTCGGTGAGGCTACGTGTCGGACACCACGATCGCGGTCGATCCCAGGGACGGCATGGGCTCGTGCCGGCTCGCCGCCGAGGCTGATCCGGTAAGTTCGCGACGCGGCACACGGGCCCGGTCAGCGACGAGTGATGGAGCGGCACATGGGCGGATTTGAAGGCACCGAGGCGACGCCGACCCCGACCAACGAGGCGGTGCTCGACTACGCGCCGGGCAGCACGGAGCGCGCCGCCCTCCTCGCCGCGATTGACGCGCTTCGGGGAGCCGAGCCGGCCGAGCTCGCCCAGGTCATCGGCGGCTCGCGACGGCACGGTACGGGCGATCCCATCGAGGTCGTCGAGCCGCACCGGATCGAGCACGTCGTGGGCACCTGCCGCGAGGCAACGGCACACGACGTGCACGATGCGGTGGCCGCGGCGCTGGGCGCCGCGCGCGAGTGGCGTGCGACGGACTTCCGGGACCGCGCCGCGGTGTTCCTCAGGGCAGCAGACCTGCTCGCGGGCCCGTGGCGCGCGCGCTTCGCCGCGGCGACCATGCTCGGCCAGTCGAAGTCGGCGTACCAGTCCGAGATCGACGCGGTCTGCGAGCTGTGCGACTTCCTCCGCTTCGGCGTCGCCGACGCCAGCGAGCTGTACGCGCGCCAGCCGCGGGTCTCGCCGCCCGGGCAGTGGAACCAGTCCGACCACCGGCCGCTCGAGGGCTTCGTCCTCGCCATCTCGCCGTTCAACTTCACGTCGATCGCGGCGAACCTCGTCGGCGCGCCCGTGCTCATGGGCAACACCGTCGTCTGGAAGCCGAGCCCGACCCAGCAGCTGTCGGCGTCGCTCATCATGGAGCTCTTCGAGGCAGCGGGGCTCCCCCCTGGCGTCGTGAACCTCGTCACCGGGTCCGGCGCGGCGGTCTCGGAGGTCGCGCTCGTCCATGAGAGCCTCGCGGGCATCCACTTCACGGGCTCGACGGGGACCTTCCGGCACCTGTGGACCACGGTCGGGTCCAACCTCGAGCGCTACCGGTCGTTCCCCCGGCTCGTCGGGGAGACGGGCGGCAAGGACTTCGTCGTCGCGCACCCGAGCGCGGACCGCAACGCCCTCGTGACCGCGCTGCTTCGAGGGGCGTTCGACTACCAGGGACAGAAGTGCTCGGCGGCGTCGCGTGCCTACGTCCCGAAGTCCCTCGCCGACGCCGGGATGCTCGACCAGCTCGCCGACGAGGCCGGCTCGATCGTCTACGGCGACGTCGCGGACCTCTCGGCCTTCGGCGGGGCGGTCATCGACCGGCGGAGCTTCGACCGGCTGGCCGCCGCGCTCCAGCGGCTGCGCGACGACCCGTCGATCGAGCTCCTCGCCGGCGGCACCGCGCAGGACAAGGTCGGCTACTTCGTCGAGCCCACCGTCGTCGTGGGCAGCGACCCGGGGCGCGAGGCCTTCACGACGGAGTACTTCGGTCCGATCCTGTCGCTCCACGTCTATGACGACGCCCGCTTCGACGACGTGCTCGACCTCGTCGACTCGACGTCCCCGTACGCGCTCACCGGCGCGATCTTCGCGACCGACCGCGCGGCGATCGCGAGGGCGAGCGAGCGGCTTCGCTACGCCGCGGGCAACTTCTACGTGAACGACAAGCCGACCGGCGCGGTCGTGGGCCAGCAGCCCTTTGGCGGGTCGCGCGCGTCGGGGACGAACGACAAGGCCGGCTCGATCGCGAACCTCGAGCGCTGGGTCAGCCCGCGCACGATCAAAGAGACGTTCGTGCCGCCGACCGACTACCGCTACGCGCACATGGCGCGAGACGGGGTGTGAACCCGCTCCGCTCGACGATCCTCGCCGCGTCGCGCTCCGGCCGCGTCCGGCACGGCGTCGAGTCGTTCGGCGCCACCCGCCGTGTCGTGGACCGCTTCGTCGCCGGCGAGGGCACCGACGACGCGCTCGAGTGCGTGCACCGGCTGACGAGCGAGGGCCTCTTGGTCACGGTCGACCACCTGGGCGAGGAGGTCACCGATGCCGCGGGCGCTGACGCGACGGTCGACGCGTACACGTCGCTGCTCGCCGCGCTCAGCGAGAAGGACCTCGCACGCGGGTCGGACGTCTCGGTCAAGCTCTCCGCCCTCGGCCTCGCGGCCGACCCGCGCGGCGCGCGCGAGCGCGCCGCGCGCATCCTCGGGGCGGCTCACGCGGTCGGCGCGACGATGACCGTCGACATGGAACACAGCGAGCTCACCTCGACCACGCTCGACGTCGTCCGCTCGCTCCGCGACGACGACCCGAGCGTCGCGGCGGTCATCCAGGCGATGCTGCGGCGCACCGAGGACGACGCGCGCCAGCTCGCGACCGAGGGTGCGCGCGTGCGGCTGTGCAAGGGCGCCTACGCCGAGGACGCGCGCATCGCGTTCCAGCGCAGGGCCGACGTGGACGCGTCGTACCGACGCTGCCTCTCGATCCTCATGCACGGGCCGGGCGCCCCGCTCGTCGCGACGCACGATCCCGCGATGCTGACGGCCGCACTCGAGCTCGCTGCCGCCGCAGGCCGGGACCCGGACTCCTATGAGCTCCAGCTGCTCTTGGGGGTTCGCCCCGACGAGCAGCACCGCCTTCGCTCACTTGGGCTGGCGGTCCGCGTCTACGTGCCGTTCGGCACGGAGTGGTGGGGCTACCTCATGCGTCGGCTCGCCGAGCGGCCCCAGAACCTCGCTTTCTTCGCGAGGGCGCTCGCCTCAAAGCGCTGAGCAGCGACGCTCAGCGCTGGCGGACGCGTCCGCGCGCGGCGCTCCACACGACGGCGCCGAAGGCGAGAAGCGGCACGACGACGACCGCCACGGCCCGCGGGACCGACGCGAGGCCGAAGGAGATCGCGACGACCACGAGGGTGACCGCGAACAGCTCGGGGGTGTCCCCTACGAGGAAGTCGAGCCAGAAGCGGCCGAACGCGCGACCGGCGCGCGCGATCGCCGCGGTCACGACGACACCGGCGCGGTGCGCGACGGCGCGGTGCGCGCCAGCCACGGCACCACGACGCTCGTGAGCACCACGAGCGAGCCAACGAGCGCGAGCAGGAAGAGGTCCGAGCCCGGCCAGTGGATGCCGGCACCCTCGCCGACCCAGAAGAGCCCGAAGCTCGTGAGCATGATCCCGACCACGAGCTTGATCAGGTTCTCGGGGACCTTCGAGAGCTGGCGCGCGACGATCGCCCCGACGACGACCACCATGACGAGTGCAGCGAGGGCGGCGAGCGAGGCCAGCGCCAGGCGGCCCTGGCTCGCGCCCAGGCTGATCACGATGAGGACGACCTCGGTGCCCTCCAAGAAGACCCCCTTGAACGCGACGGCGAAGCCAACGGGGTCACGGGTCCTGACCCGCGGGCCGTCGACGGCGAGACCGGCGACGGTCTCGGCGTAGATCGCGTCCTCGTCGTGCAGCGCCTTGTGCCCACTCGCTCGCAGCCACGCCTTGCGGAGCCACGACATCCCGAGCGACAGCAGCAGCGCACCGACGACCACGCGCAGGGCGTCGATGGGGACGTACCGCACGAGCGGCACCCCGACCGCGGCGACCAGCACCCCGAGGACGCCGACCGCGGCCGCCGCGCCCTCGAGCGCGGAGCGCCAGCCCCGCGAGGTCCCGGCGGCGAGCACGATCGTGAGCGCTTCGACCATCTCGACGGTGGACGCACCGAACACCGCCGCCATGAGGACCCACTCCGACGTCGTCACCTCAAGACACTCGTCCCGTCATCGTCCGCACCGCTCGAGGGTACCGGGCACGCGCCGTCGTCTCACGTGCGAGCCTTGGTCATGCCAGAGACGCCCGCCGGCGCCCGACCGAGCACGGCGCCGCAGCCCGACGGCGTCGCGTGGCCGACCGACGCGTGGCCCGAGGGCGAGGCGACCGACGCGGTGGACGCGCTCGTCGATCGCGCCTTTAGGGACCCCGAGCTCGCCGAGAGCTACGCCGTCGTGGTCGTCCAGCACGGCCGGGTCGTCGCCGAGCGCTACGGCGGCGCGCTGCCAAGCTTCACGCACGCGCCGACGCCGGTCACCGCGTCGACACCGCTGCTCAGCTGGTCCATGGCCAAGTCGGTCCTGCACGCGGCCGTCGGCATCCTCGTCGGCCAGGGGCGCCTCGATCTCGACGCGCCCGCGCGCATTGCCGCGTGGTCCGAGCCCGGCGATCCGCGCCGGGCGATCACGATCCGCCAGCTCCTGCAGATGCGCGACGGGCTCGCCTGGACGGAGGACTACGTCGACGACTCGATCTCCGACACGATCGAGATGCTGTTCGGCTCGGGCAAGGGTGACGTCGCCGCGTTCGCCGCAGCCCGCGAGCTCGCCCACGAGCCGGGGACGACGTTCAACTACTCGTCCGGCACGTCCAACCTCATCGCCGCGGTCGTGGGCGACGTCGTCGGGCGCGGCGACGACACGCAGCGATTCCTCGCCGACTCGCTCTTCGGGCCGCTCGGCATGCGCGACGCCAGGGTCACCTGTGACGACGTCGGCACGTTCATCGGCTCGAGCTACGTCTACTGCTCCGCGCGCAGCTTCGCCAAGTTCGCGACGCTGTACCTGCGTGGCGGCGAGTGGGACGGCGCGACGCTCCTCGACGCGGCCTGGGTCGCCGACGCCCAGGTGCCCGTGAGCGAGGACACCACCGTCGCGAACACCTACTACTCGCACCACTGGTGGCTGGACGCACGAGGCACGTTCTGGGCAAGCGGCTACGAGGGCCAGCGCGCCGTCGTCTGCCCGGCCCGTGACTGCGTCGTGGTCCGGCTCGGGCACACCCCCGCCGCTCGCTACCCCGCGCTTCGCAGCTGGTGCGACTCGATGGTCGCCGCGCTCGACTGAGCCGTGCCACGGCGAGTCCACGGGAGCACCGCGGCGACCAGCCACAGGAGCGACACGGCGATCAGCGCGTTGCGCGAGATGAAGATCACGATGAACGTCCCGCCGTAACCGCGGTGCGAGAGGCTCTCGTTGCGAGCCAGCCGGAACGGGACGAGGCACGCGAGCAGGAACAGCGAGAGCGCCGTGGTCCGACACCACCCAAGCCGACCCCGCTCGACGAGCACGAAGGGCACGAGGACGACCCAGAAGAAGTAGTGGTCCCACGCAACCGGCGAGCCGATGGTCGAGGCCAGCGCGACGCAGAGCAGGGCGCCGGCCTCGCGACCCTCTTGGAGCTGGCGCCACGCCGCGTACACGCCGAAGGCGAGGACCGCCACGCACAGCGCGAGTCCCGCGTCGCGCTCGGAGGGCGAGCCGGTGAATGGCTGGCGGAAGAAGAAGGTGTAGACGCTCGAGCTCGAGGACAGCCAGTGCTTGTTGCCCCAGTAGTGGCGCAGCTCGTTGCCGCCGATGAGCCGATGGAAGAAGTACGTCGCGCTGTAGGACGGAAAGACGATCCAGGCCACCGCGGTCGTGGCGACGAGGCCCGCGACCGCGTTGCCGAGCGCGCGCCACTCCCGACGCAGGGCGAAGATCGCGAAGTAGACGATCGGGTAGAGCTTGAGTGCGGCGGTGACCCCGGTGAGGAAGCCGCGCCAGCGATTGCGCACGCACAGGATGTCGAACGTCGCGGCCCCGGCGAGGAACAGGCCGACTTGGCCGAGCGCGAGGTGGACGCCGACGGGCTGCAAGACGAGCGTACTGAGTGGCGTCGCCACCAAGAGCGACACCGCCCATGCCTTCTGCCAGCGCCACCGGCACGCGAAGCGCGTGGCCGAGGCGATCAGCCAGGCGAGCGCGAGCAGCGACGCGAGCGTCCAGAGGATCTCGCCCGTGAAGAACCCCACCCAGGTGAGCGGCCAGAAGATCCACAGCGCCGCCGGCGGGTACACGAAGTACTGCAGGCGATCGATCTGCGCGTAGTACAGGACGCCCAGGTGCCGGACGCTCTCGACGTTCTGGATCCGGTAGGAGAGGTCCTTGAACCCGACTGCGTAGTTGCTGGTGAACAGCCAGTTGGACGTCGGCACGTGCCACGCGACGTACCACGAGAGCAGTCCGAGCACGCAGAGCCCCGCCAGCATCGACACGAGCGCGTGCCGGTCGATCGTCTCGAGCGCTCCGGCGAGGCGGCGGCGCCACTGCGCTGGTGCTCGGACCGACGTGCGGCGTGCCGGCGCCGGCGCCGCGGTCACCTAGTCCCCTTCGTACCTGAAGCCCAGGTCCTCGGCGGTCACGATCGCGGTGAACGCGATGCCCTCCGCCGCCGCCATCGCCCCGCACGTGCCCCCGCGATCCACGAGCGCGCACAAGAGGACGGGCTCGGCGCCGAGATCCCGCACGACGTGCGCGGCCTCGAGCAGCGACGTGCCTCGCGTGGTGGCGTCCTCGGTGAGCACGACCGTGTCGCCGGGGTCGAGCGCACCGGCGATCCGCCCCCCACCGCCATGGTCCTTTGCCTCCTTGCGGACGCTGAAGACCTTGATCGGCCGCCCCCTGGTCGCCGCGACCGCGGCCGCGACGTACGCGACGGGATCGGCCCCCATGGTCAGCCCCCCGATCGCCGTGGTCGACTCGGGTGCGACCGCAAGCACGGCGTCGGCGACGAGCAGCATCGCCTCGGGCCGACAGGCCGTCTGCTTGGCGTCGATGAAC
>PMON01000035.1:0-15093 GCA_003162395.1 Acidimicrobiaceae bacterium | reverse complement strand
CGGCCGCGGCATCGATGCCGCCGTCTCGGAGCGTCGCGACCACGTCGCCGACGGCGGCCAGGTCGACGACGAGCACCATGCCGATGCCCAGGTTGAACGTCCGGGCCATCTCGTCATCGCTGATCGCGCCCTCGCGCTGCAGCTCGGTGAACACGCGCGGGACCTCGATGCCCGAGCGGTCGACGTCGCCGAGCAGGTTCGAGGGCAAGGCTCGGGCGAGGTTCGCCGCGAGCCCGCCACCGGTGACGTGCGCGGCAGCGCGGATCGCACCTGGGTGCGCGGCGAGCACCCGACGGACGTGCGGCGTGTACAGGATGCTCGGCTCGAGCAGGACGTCGCCCAGCGAGCGCTCCGCCCCCTCCCAAGCCGCAGCTTCGAGATCGCGGTGGCCAACCTCCAACACGACGTGCCGGGCGAGCGCGTAGCCGTTGGAGCGAAGGCCGCCCGAGGCGAGCGCGACGAGTGCGTCACCGTCGCGCACGCGGTCAGGCCCCAGCTGGTCGTCACGCTCGACCACACCGACCGCGAAGCCCGCGAGGTCGAACTGGTCCGCTGCCATCACGCCGGGGTGCTCGGCGGTCTCGCCGCCGAGCAGCGCGCAGCCGACCTCGAGGCACGCCGCGTCGATGCCCGCCACGAGCTCGGCGACCTTGTCGGGATCGAGCAGGCCGACCGCGATGTAGTCGAGGAAGATGATCGGCTCGGCCCCCGTGCACACGAGGTCGTCCACGCACATCGCGACGAGGTCCTGTCCGACGCTCCCGAGCCGGTCGAGGGCACGGGCGATCTCGAGCTTCGTGCCCACCCCGTCGGTCGTCGCGACGAGCACCGGGTCGCGCCACCCCCCCTCGCGCATGGAGAACCGCCCCGCGAATCCGCCGATCGAGCTCAGCACCCCCGGTCGGTCGCCGGATCGGAGCTCCGCGGCGATCCGCCGCACGGCCTCGTCGCCTGCGGCGACGTCGACTCCGGCAGCGGCGTAGGTGGCGGACGGACGAGCCGTCACGCCTTCGCTCCGGTGGTACCTCGCACCACGAGCGGCACACGCGTCGGGTACCGACCGGTGAGGCACGCGTCGCAGAATCCCGCCTCGGGCGCGCCGATCGCCTCGACCAGGTCGTCCAAGGCGACGTAGTCGATCGAGTCGCACCCGAGGAAGTCCCGGATCTCCTCGATCGAGCGGTGCGACGCCAGCAGCTCGTCGCGCGTCGGCGTGTCGATCCCGTAGTAGCAGGGCCATCTGAACGGCGGCGACGAGATGCGCAGGTGCACCTCGGTCGCACCGGCATCGCGCAGCATCCTCACGATCGCCCTCGTCGTCGTCCCGCGCACGATGGAGTCGTCGACGACGATAAGGCGCTTGCCGAAGATGTTCTCGCGCAACGGGTTCAGCTTGCGCCGCACACCTCGGGCCCTCGCACCCTGGTCCGGCGTGATGAACGTGCGGCCGATGTAGCGGTTCTTGACGAGGCCCTGCCCGAAGGGGATCCCGCTCGCGAGCGCGTAGCCCTCCGCGGCGGGCACGCCCGAGTCCGGGACGCCCATCACGAGGTCGGCCTCGACGGGCGACTGTCGCGCGAGGAGCTCGCCGGTCCGCCGCCGTGCGCCGTGGACCTCTCGACCCGCGAGCACCGCGTCGGGCCGTGCGAAGTAGACGAACTCGAAGATGCACAGCTTCTCGGACGGCGCCGGCACGAGCAGCGGTGTCGAGCTGCACCGCGTCCCTTCGATGGTCACGAGCTCGCCGGGGGCGACCTCGCGCACGAACGTCGCACCCATGACGTCGAGGGCGGGCGACTCGGACGCGAGGGCCCAGCCCTCGGGGGCGTCGACGCCGCCGAACCGACCCAGGCACAACGGGCGGAAGCCGTGCGGGTCGCGGATCCCGTGGACCCGCCCTTCCTCGACGAGCACGAAGCTGAACGCGCCCTCCACGGCGGGAAGCACCGTCCCCATCGCGCCGGCGAGCGACTGGCCCGACTCCATCGCGGCTGCGAGCAGCTCGGCGACCACGTCGGTGTCGGTGAGGAGGAGGCCGGGGAGCATCCCGGCGAGCTCGGCCAGCTCGGCGGTGTTGGTGAGGTTGCCGTTGTGCGCGAGCGCGAAGCCGAAGCTGCCCTGGGACCGAAAGACGGGCTGGGCTGCGTGCCAGCCCGAGTCGCCCTGCGTCGAGTAGCGCGTGTGGCCGATGACCTGGTGCCCGTCGAGCGCGGTGAGGCTGCGATCGTTGAACACCGCCGCGACGAGACCCATGTCCTTCACGACGGTCACGGTCTCGTGATTGGCGCTCGCCATGCCCGCGGACTCCTGGCCACGGTGCTGCAGCGCGTACAAGGCGTCAAAGACGAGTCGAGAGACCTCGCGTCCGGGGTAGGACACCGCCACGACGCCGCAGGCCTCTTTCACCTCGTCACCGGCCGACCGAGGCCGGGGCCGTCACAGCGCGCATGTCGCACCAGTCTCTCATAGGGATCTCGTCCGACACGCACGGTACCGGGAGGGTCGTCCAACGAGGTCCGTCACACGGTCCTCAGTACGCTCGGGGCCGTGATCGACCTGCACTGCCACTCGTCGTGCTCGGACGGGACCGATCCGCCCGAGCGGCTCGCCCGACTCGCGGCGGACGCGGGGCTCCGCGCGGTCGCGCTCACGGACCACGACACCGTCGCGGGATTCGACGCCTTCGACGCGGCCTGCGCGGACCTGGGGGTCCGCGCGATCCGCGCCGCGGAGATCTCGTGCCTCGAAGAGGGACGCAGCGTGCACGTGCTGTGCTACTTCATCTCGGGCGACGAGGACTCGGCGCTCCGCCGGCTCCTCGCCACGCTCTCGGACGATCGCGCGCGCCGCAACCGCGCACTGCTCGTGCGTCTCGCCGAGCTCGGCTACGACCGGGTCACGATCGAAGAGGTCCGAGCGTCCGCGGACGACGTGACCACGTCGATCGGCCGCCCCCACTTCGCCAACGCGCTCCTGCGCCTGTACCCCACCGAGTTCTCGAGCCGCCAGGACGTCTTCGACGCGCTGCTCGGCTCGAGGGGTGCGGCCTACGTGGACAAGGCACGCGTGTCGGTCGCCGAGGCGAGCGCCGCCGCTCGCGCCGACGGCGCGCTGACCTCGCTCGCGCACCCGCTCATCACGCTCATGGGCGACGCGCGGGCCGACGACCGGACGCTCGAGGCGATCGAGCGCCGCGTCGAGCCCGTGCTCGAGCGGCTCGTGGCTGACGGGCTGGGCGGGCTCGAGTCGTACTACTCGCGACATGACGCGCTCGAGACCCAGCTCTTGGCGTCGCTCGCTCGACGACACGGCGTCGTGCCCACCGGGGGGTCCGACTACCACGGCTCGACGAAGCCGGACCTCGCCCTCGGACGGGGCACGGGCAGCCTCGCGGTGCCCGACGAGCTGCTCGAAGAGCTCGAGGGCACGCGGCCGCGGGTCTGATCACCCAGCTCGGGGTCTGTTCAGCTGCCCCACCTCGACGCGGTCACGGCGCGACGACCGCGTCGCGGTGCAGTCTCGCTGCGGCGGCGTGCAGGTCAGCGATCGCGACGTCGCACAGCCCCTCGACGACGAGCCGGTCGCCGCCAGCCACGCCGAGCATGCTGATCGGGACGCCCGCGGCATGGGCCGCGAAGCCGATCGCGTCGGGATCCCGCGTCGCGACGACGAACCGCGAGGGCTGCTCGCAGAACAGCTCGCGGTGCCCATGCAGCCCCGAGACGATCGCGCCGACGTTGCCGTTGCAGCACAGCTCGGCGAGCGTCACGGCGAAGCCGCCCGACGACACGTCGCGCACGGCGCTCACGGCCACCGTCTCGCCGCGCAGTGACGGCGAGACGAGGTCGACGACGAGATCGCAGACGCGCTGGTGCGCCATGGGGTCGAGGACCGGGGGCGTGCCGCCGCGCCGACCGCGTCGCGCGGCCCACGCCGACCCGCCGAGCCGGTGCGGGCGCTCGCCGGGGCCGTCGCGCTCCCCGACGAGCACGATCGTGTCGCCGCGCGACAGGGCCGCCCCGGGCGGCGTGCCGACGAGCTCGTCGACGATGCCGAGCACGCCGAGCACGGGCGTGGGGTCGATGTCGACGCCCGAGGACTCGTTGTACAACGAGACGTTGCCCCCGATCACGGGCAGGCCGAACGTCCGGCACGAGTCGGCCAGCCCGCCGACGCACTCGACGAGCTGCCACATGACCTCTTCGTGCTCGGGGTTGCCGAAGTTGAGGCAGTTGACGACAGCAGCGGGGCGGACGCCGACGCACGCGAGGTTGGCGATCGACTCGGCGAGGACGAGGGCCGTGGCGCCGCGCGGGTCGAGCGCGCAGGCGCGCGGGTTCGAGTCCGTCGTGAGCGCGACGCCCCGCGTCGAGGCAGGCAGCCCCGGGCCGCCGAGCCGAAGCAGGGCGGCGTCGCCCCCCGGGCCGACGACCGTGTTCAAGAACAGCTGGTGGTCGTACTGGCGGTACACGGGCGCGGGGTCGACGACGAGACCCATGAGGTCGTCGCCGCACGAGCCTGGGGGCTCGTCGTCGGTCGGGTCGTCCGCGAGTCGCGCGTCGAGGTCCGCGGGGCGCCGACGCGGACGGTCGTAGCTCGGCGCGTCGTCGGCGAGCGCGACGGCGGGCACCTCTCCGAGCACGGGGCCGTCGAGCCCCTCGCGGATCCGGAGCCAGCCGACCGGGGGGCCCTCGGCGCCACGGGTGGGCTCGGTCACCCGGCCGATCGCCGTGGCGAGCACCTCCCACCGAGCGCACACGGCCAGGACCTCGTCGAGGTGCGCGGGCTCGACGATCGCCAGCATGCGCTCCTGGCTCTCTGAGGTCATGACCTCTGCGGGCACCATGCCCGGCTCGCGCCGCGGCACGACGGTCACGTCGACGTCCATCCCGAGCCCGGCGCGCGCCGCGGTCTCGCTCGTCGCGCACGCCAGCCCTGCACCACCCAGGTCCTGGATCCCGACGACGAGGCCCTGGTCGAGCAGCTCGAGGCACGCCTCGATGAGCCGCTTTTCCTCATAGGGGTCGCCGACCTGCACGCTCGGGCGCAACGAGTCGTCGGCGTCGCCCCCGCTCGTGGAGAATCCTGACGAGGCGAGCACCGAGACGCCCCCGATGCCGTCGCGACCAGTGGTTGCACCGAGCAGGACCGCCACGTTCCCCACGCCGCTCGCCCGCCCGAGGACGAGCCGCCCGACGGGCATCGCGCCCATGCACAGGACGTTGACGAGCGGGTTCTCGGCGTACGTCGCGTCAAAGGTGAGCTCCCCGCCGACGGTGGGGACGCCGACGGAGTTGCCGTAGCTCGAGATGCCCCCGACCACGCCGTCGAACAGCCACCGCTGTCGCGGCTCGTCGAGCTCGCCGAAGAACAGCGGGTCCATGACGCACAGCGGCCGCGCTCCCATCGTGAAGATGTCGCGCAGGATTCCCCCCACGCCCGTCGCCGCACCCTGGTGCGGCTCGATGGCCGACGGGTGGTTGTGCGACTCGATGCGGATCGCGACCGCGATGCCGTCGCCGGCATCCAGGACGCCGGCGTTCTCGCCGGGGCCGACCAGCACCCGCTCGCCGGTGGTCGGGAGCACGGCAAGGTGGCGGCGCGACGACTTGTACGAACAATGTTCTGACCACATCACCGAGAAGAGCGAGAGCTCGAGCGGATTCGGCTCACGGCCCAGTACCACGCGAATCTGCTGCAACTCGTCGTCGGTGAGACCGAGCGCGCGATGGAGCGGCGCATCGATCGGCACCGCCGAACAGTATCGTTGCCGACGAACACCTGCCCCGATCCACCGCGCGCACGACCGCGTTGCAGTCAATTCCCCGAGTGTGACGTCAATTCTCGAGAGTGGCCTCGGAAGATGAGAATTTCATAGTTTGGATTCGATCGGGTGATTTGGTGGGTATGGCCCCGACGGTCTAAGGTTGAATGACCCCAACAAAGGAAGTGAGCAATGCCGGCTGCAGCCAGGAAAACCGTGGCGAGGAAGACAGCGAGGAAGACAGCGAGGAAGTCCACCAAGAAGGTCGTAAAGAAGGCGCCGGCGAAGGCGCGGGGCATGACCCCTGCGCACAAGGCCGCCCTTGCGCAAGGGAGGCGCGAGTCACGCGCGATTAACAAGTATCTGGACGCGCTGAAGGCGGGCAAGGGAAAGCGCGGGCGCAAGCGCACGCCGTCGTCCATCGAGGCCCGGCTTTCACGCATAGCGAGGACCTTCGGTGACGCCTCCGCGATGCAGCAGCTCGAGCTCACCCAGGAGCGTATGAACCTTGAGAGCGAGAAGACGCGGCTCGAGACACGTGCGGATCTCTCTGCCCTCGAGAAGGAATTCGTCGCCGTCGCCAAGGGTTACGCCGCGCGGCGCAACATCTCGTACTCGGCATTCCGCTCCATGGGCGTGTCCGCCGATGTGCTCACGAAGGCCGGCGTCAGGCGCACCCGCGGCTGACTCGTCCGCGCTCTGGGCCGTGCGGCGTCACGTGCCCACGGCCTAGAGCGCGGTTCGCTCCATCTCGTGGGCGCCCCACAGCATCGTCGTGACCGTGCCGGAGCGATCCTTGCGAAAGCGAATCGCCTCGCCGAGGAAGCCGAAGTCGCTCCCCGAGGTGACGAGGAATCGCAAGGGGCCCTTGGCGATGAGCAGCGAGGCGCTCGCGAACGGGTCGTCGGGGTGCCCGACCGCGAGTGCGCGGTTGACCCGTCCGACGACGAGGTCGCCGTGCTGCCCTCGGTACACGCCGGAAAATCCTTCTAGTGCCGAGCGGGTGTGCCACCTCGACGGCGCCGCGGCGTCGGGCCACGACTGGGCGACGGCCCCGAGCACCTCGTAGATCATCGACAGCGCCGGGGGCGCGATCGAGACGTTGCTGTTGGTGAGGACCGTTGCGGCCAGCCGGTGCTCGGCCGAGAATCCGATCATCGTCGTGAAGCCCGGGAAGCCCCCGCTGTGGCCCGCGAGCGAGATGCCCCCCACCGACCAGCTCATCCAGCCGAGCCCGTAGTGCAGGGGCTCGGCGCGCTGCCACTGCGGGCGCTGCATCTCGCGCTTGGAGAGCTCGGTGAGCAGCCGCGGGTCCCCGGGAAGCTGGGCATGCTGGTACTCGAGGAGGTCGCCGACCGTCGAGACGAGCCCCCCGGCCGGCGCGATCGCCCTCGCTTCGACCTGGGCGGCGGGCTGTGGCTCCTCGCCCGGCCATGTCCAGTAGTAGCCCGTCGCGAGCGAGCGCCGGGCGGTCGAGGTGAGGTCGGCGGACGTCGACGACATCTCCAGCCTGGCCGCGATGTCGCGACGCAGAAGCGTCGAGAACTGTCGGCCCGTCGCCGCCTCGAGCACCTCGCCGAGCAGGGCGTAGCCGAGGTTGGAGTACCGGAACCGCTCCGACGGCGACCCGAACGTCGCCGAGCGGCCGAGCTCCTCGCGAAGCTTCGAGGCGTCCGGCATCGTCCGGTCGCTCCAGTCGTTCGACCCGTCCCGATTGACCGAGCCCGCGTGCATGAGGAGGTGCCGCAGCGTCAGCTGGGCGTCGAGGAGTCCCTGGGTCCAGCCGAGCCAGCCGACGACGGGGTCGTCCAGGCGAAGGCGCCCTCGTTCCACCTGCTGGAGCACGAGGGTCGCGGTGAAGGTCTTGGTGATCGAGGCGCACCGGAATCTCGTGGTCGCGACGTCGACGGGACGCCGCGACTCGAGGTCCGCCACGCCGAAGTCACCGAGCAAGACGGTCTTGCCGTCGTGGCTGAGCCCGTAGGCGACGCCCGGGACCCGGTTCGCGATCGCGGACCAACGCAGCTTGCGCTCGGCGATCGCGGCGGCATCGGCGACCTGGGCGGCGGTGAATCGCATCGACTCAGACGGTCGCGCGCACGGACGCGAGCAGGGCCTCGAACAGGACGAGCCCGTCGCTCGACCCGAGCAGCTCGCTGCTCGCCCGCTCGGGGTGGGGCATGAGCCCGACGACGTTGCCCCGCTCGTTCGCGATGCCGGCGATGTCGTCCACCGAGCCGTTGGGATTGTGGGTGTAGCGGAGCAGCACGCGGTCGCCGTCGTTGAGCGCGGCGAGCGTCGCGTCGTCGCACACGTAGGCGCCCGAGAAGTGATTGATGGGGATCGTGAGGCGCCGTCCGAGCGTGACGCCCCGCGTGAGCACCGACCGGTCCGAGGCCACCTCGACCTCCGTCGGCTGGCAGAGGAAGGTGAGCCCCGCGTTCTTCTGGAGCGCACCCGGCAAGAGCCCCGACTCGCAGAGCACCTGGAAGCCGTTGCAGATGCCGACGACCGCACCGCCGGCTTCGGCGAACTCGGCGACCGCACCCATCACCTCGGAGAAGCTCGCGATCGCCCCGGGCCGGAGGTAGTCGCCATGGGCGAAGCCGCCGGGCAGGATGACCACGTCGAGGCC
Source organism: Acidimicrobiaceae bacterium (assembly GCA_003162395.1). Lineage (GTDB taxonomy): Bacteria > Actinomycetota > Acidimicrobiia > Acidimicrobiales > RAAP-2 > Palsa-459. The sequence continues at coordinate 6,694 of PMON01000035.1, read as the reverse complement.
GTCGAGCGACACGGTGTGGTGCCAGACGTAGCGGACGTCAGCCCCGAGCGAGCCCAGTGCGGTCGCCGCGTCGTACTCGCAGTTGGTGCCGGGGAAGACGACGACGCCGACGCGCGGACCCATCAGCGCGGCGCGAGCTCGACGGCGGCGCGCTCCAGCACCGGGTTGGCCAGCAGCCGGTCCGCAAGGGACTGCGCGAGCTCACGGGCCGCGGCCTCCGAGTCGGCGTCGACGACGAGTCGGAAGCTCCGTCCCGCGCGCACCTCGTGGACGCCGGAAAAGCCGAGCGCGGGCAGCGCGCGTTCGATCGTCGCGCCCTCGGGGTCCGCGATGCCCTCTCGGAGCGTCACCTCGACACGGGCGTCGAACCTCACGACGGCGCCCCGTACCAGTCGTCGAGCGAGCGCCCTGTCACGCCTTCGTACGCCGCGACGTAGCGACGTGACGTCGCCATGACCACGTCGCGAGGGACCGTCGGCGGCGGCGGCGTGCGGTCCCAGGGCTGGGCCGCGAGCCAGTCGCGGAAGGGCTGCTTGTCGAACGCCGGGGGCGACTCGCCGCGCACGATCGAGTCGGCGGGCCACAGCCGCGACGAGTCTGGGGTCACGACCTCGTCGCACAGCGTCACTTCGCCGTCGATCAGTCCCAGCTCGAACTTGGTGTCGGCGAGGACGAGCCCGGCCTCGCGGACCCGGCGCTGTGCGACGTCGAAGATCCGTAGGCAGACGTCGCGGACCTGTCGTGCGAGCCCGGCGCCCACGAGCTCGCACGCCGCGTCGAAGGAGATGTTCTGGTCGTGACCGACGGCGGCCTTGGTCGACGGCGTGAACATCGGCTCGGGCAACGGGTCCGCGAGCTCGAGGCCTCGCGGGGCGGGCATCGAGTGGATGGTGCCGTTCGCGCGGTACTCCTCGTAGGGCGAGCCGGCGAGCCGGGCTCGAACGATGCACTCGAGCGGGATCATCTCGGCGCGCCTCGCGAGCATCGTGCGCCCGGCGAGCGGGCTCGCCGCGTGGAACCCGGGGATCGCGCGTCCGATCTGCTCGGGCGCACAGGTGATCAGCGCCGTCGGCACCACGCCGGCCAGCTCGTCGCACCAAAAGGACGTCATCGCGGTCAGCACCCGCCCCTTGTCGGGGATCGGCTCGTCCATGACCACGTCGAACGCGCTCAGTCGGTCCGACGCGACGAGCAACAGGTCGTCCCCGACCGCATACAGGTCGCGCACCTTGCCGCGGTGCAGGTGCTCCAGCCCCTCGAGGACCGCGGTCACGCGAGTCCCTCGATGGCGTCGAGGAACCGTCCCCGGTTCGCCAGCACTCGATCGAGGTCGAACGCGCGATCGAGCGTGGCGGCGTCGAGGGAGGCGTCGGGGTCCTCGTCGAGCACCTCGCGGAACGCTCGATGCTCGGTGGTCGCGGTCGCGGCCGCACGCTGCACGACCCGGTACGCGTCATCGCGGCTCATGCCGGACGCCACGAGCGCGAGCAGCACGGACTGGGAGTATACGAGCCCGAGGCTCGTGACCTCGAGGTGCTCTCGGGCTCGCTCGGCATCGAGCTCGAGGCCGGTCGCGAGCGTCGCGGCGCTGCGCAGCACGAAGCCGGTGAGCTGGATCGAGTCCGGCAGCACGACGCGCTCGACGGAGCTGTGCGAGATGTCGCGCTCATGCCACAGCGCCACGTCCTCGAGCCCCGGGATGAGATAGCCGCGAATCACCCTCGCGAGGCCGCACAGCCGCTCGGCGACGACGGGGTTGCGCTTGTGCGGCATCGACGACGAGCCTTTCTGGCCCTCGACGAACGGCTCGGCGACCTCGCCGACCTCGCTGCGCGACAGGAGCCGCACCTCGGTCGCGAAGGCCTCGACCGTCGATGCGGCGGCGGCGCACGCGTAGAGCACCTCTGCGTGGCGGTCGCGCGCGAGCACCTGGGTCGCCGGCACCGGGGTCAGCCCGAGCGCGGCGCAGACGTAGTCCTCGATGGCCGGATCGATCGCCGCGTAGGTGCCGACCGCGCCCGACAGCTTCCCGACGGCGATGCCCTCGCGCGCCCGGGCGAGCCGCGCCTCGTCCCTCGAGGCCTGCAGGCAGAACAGCGCGAACTTCGCCCCGAATGTCGTGGGCTCGGCGAACATGCCGTGTGTTCGCCCGACGACGGGAATGTCGATCGTGGCACGGGCGCGCGCAGCGAGCGCGGCGACCAGGCGGTGCGCGTCCGCGATGAGCACGTCGAGCGCACGGGTGAGCTGCACGGCGAGCGCGGTGTCGACGACATCCGACGAGGTGAGCCCGTAGTGCACCCACGATGCCTCATCGACGCCCATCTCGCGCTGCACGACGTCGACGAAGGCCGCGGTGTCGTGCCGGGTCACCGCCTCGCGGTCCTCGACCGCGCGCACGAAGTCAGCGTCGATGCGGGGGGCTGCGCGACGGAGGGCGACGACGGTGCCGGGCGGCGCGATCCCGGTGCGCTCCAGCGCCTCGGCCGCGAGGAGCTCGACCTCGAGCATGGCGGCGAACCTCGACTCGTCGCTGAAGAGCGCCGCCAGGTCCTCGGGCGCGTACCTCGGGATCACGAGAGCACCCCTGCGGGGACCCCGGCGATGTCCGAGCGCACCTGTCGTCCGTCGAAGCGGATCGCGCCGACGGCGTCGTAGGCCCGCGCTCGTGCGTCGCTCACGGTGGACCCGAAGGCGGTGACCGACAGCGCCCGCCCGCCCGCGGTCACGAATCGCCCGGCATCGCGACGCGTGGCCCCGTGGTAGACGTGCACGCCGTCGGGGCGACCCTCCAGCTGGCCGTCGCCGCCGAGCCCGGTGATCACCTGACCGACGCGCGGCGCCTCGGGATAGCCCGGGGACGCGAGGACGATCGTCACGGCGGCGTCGCGCACGAACGTCGGCGTCGACCCGAGCGTGCCCGCGGCCACGTCGCACAGCAGGTCGTAGGGGTCGTCGACGAGCCGCGGGAGCACGACCTGGGCCTCGGGGTCGCCGAAGCGGACGTTGTACTCGAGCAGTAGCGGTCCGTCGGCGGTGAGCATCACCCCGGCATACAGGACGCCGCGGTACTCGATGCCGCGCCGGCGCAGCTCGTCGACGGTGGGGGCGACGGCCTCGCGCATGATCCGCTCGACGACGCTGCTGTCCACGCCGGGCGCAGGTGAGACCGCGCCCATGCCCCCGGTGTTCGGACCGCGGTCCCCGTCGCCGAGCCGCTTGTAGTCCCTCGCGGCCGCGAGCGCGACGGCGGTTGTGCCGTCGACGAGAACCAGGAGCGAGCACTCGTCGCCGACCAGCCCCTCTTCGATGACCACGCGGCGGCCCGCGTCGCCGAAGGACGTCCCGTCCAGCTTCGCGCGCACGTCGGCGATCGCCTCGTCGAGGTCGTCGGTGACGAGCACGCCCTTGCCCGCGGCGAGCCCGTCGGTCTTGACGACGACCGTCCCGGCGAGCGCTCGGATGAACTCGGCCGCCAACGCGGCGTCGTCGAAGGTGCCATGCCGGGCGGTGGGCACGCCCGCGTCCACGAGGAGCGCCTTCATGAAGGTCTTGGAGCCCTCCAGTCGCGCGCCGTCCGCCCCAGGGCCGACGACGAGGCTCCCCGACGCCCGCAAGGGGTCGGCAAGGCCCTCGACGAGCGGCTGCTCGGGCCCAATGACGAAGAGGTCGGCGACGACGTCGAGGGGCGAGCTGTCAGTGACCTCGAAGCCGTCAGCGGCGATCCCGTCGCTGCCTGGCGCGACGACCACCTGGGCCGTGCGCGCCAGCACGTGGGCGAGCGCGTGCTCACGGGCACCGGCGCCGACGACGCAGACGCGCCTCACGGCACCGCGACGACTTGCTCGCGTCCTGGACCGACGCCGACGACGTGGATCGGCACGTCGATCCGCTCGGCGAGGAACGCCACGTAGCGCTTCGCGGCACGAGGGAGGTCGTCGAACGACGTGCACGCGGTCAGGTCCTCGCACCATCCGTCGAGCTCCTCGTAGACCGGGGTGACCGCGTGCAGCACCGACTGGTGGTACGGCGGATAGTCGTAGGTCTTCCCGTCTGCCTCGTAGGCGACGCAGACCTGCACGGTCTCGAGCGCGTCGAGGACGTCGAGCTTCGTCAGCGCGATGTCCGACAGGGAGTTGAGGCGCGCGGCCTGGCGGGCCATCGGCACGTCGAACCAGCCGCACCGGCGACGTCGGCCCGTGTTGGTCCCGAACTCGTGGCCGCGCTCGACGAGCAGGTCGCCGACGTCGTCGGTCAGCTCGGTCGGGAACGGACCTGCCCCGACTCGCGTGACGTAGGCCTTCGCGATCCCGATGACGCGCGTGATGTCGCGCGGCCCGATCCCCGAGCCCGTGCACGCGCCGCCGGCCACCGGGTTCGACGAGGTCACGAACGGGTACGTGCCGTGGTCGAGATCGAGGAACGTGGCCTGGGCGCCCTCGAGCAGGACGTGACGTCCGACGTCGAGCTGGTCGTGGAGGAACCCGACCGTGTCGGCGATCATGGGCGCGATCCGCGGGGCGTACTCCTCGAGGTACTCCGTGGCGATCTCCGACGCGGACAGCGGCAGGCGGTTGTAGACGCGCGAGAGCAGCCCGTTCTTCTCCTTCAGGGCGACCTCGAGCTTCTGGCGGAAGATCTTGGGGTCGAGGAGGTCCTGGACGCGGAGCCCGACGCGTGTCGCCTTGTCCGCGTAGGCGGGCCCGATGCCTCGCTTGGTCGTCCCGAGCGCGTTGCGGCCCAAGAAGCGCTCGGTCACCCGGTCGAGCTCTTGGTGGTACGGCATCACGAGGTGCGCGTTGCCCGACACCATGAGCCGCGTCGTGTCGATGCCCTTGGCCCCGAGCGCGTCGATCTCGCTGAGCAGGACCTTGGGGTCCACGACGACGCCGTTGCCGATGACCGGCGTGACGGCCGGGTACAGGATGCCGCTCGGGACGAGCTGGAGCGCGAACGCCTCGCCGTCGACCACGATGCGGTGCCCGGCGTTGTGCCCGCCCTGGTAGCGCACGACGACGTCCATCTCCTTTGAGAGGAGGTCGGTGAGCTTGCCCTTGCCCTCGTCACCCCACTGGGTGCCGACCACGACGGTTGCTGGCAACGGGCCTCCGAGGACGCTGACGACCAATCTTACGACGTGCCACGGACGCGCCGCGGAGCTGTTGCAGCCGAGCATCGAGTGAAGGGCCGGCGCAGGATCCGCTGGATGAGCGGACCGAGGACAGGACCCCGAGCGAGTCCGTGCCGGCACGTCGCGGTCAGCTCAGCTGGAGCGCCCCGTCGTCGCCGACGTCGACGATGATCGTCGCGCCCTCGGGGTAGCGCCCGTCGAGCAGCGCCAAGGCAAGGGGGTCCTCCACGTGGCGCTGGATGACACGGCGCAGCGGCCGAGCGCCGTAGGCGGCGTCGAAGCCCGTCTCGGCGAGCCACGCCGAAGCGCGGTCGGTGACCTCGAGGCTGAAGCGGCGCTCGGCGAGCCGGGTGCGCAGCCGTCCGAGCTGGATCCCGACGATGACCGCGAGGTCCGCGGGCGACAGCGGGCGGAACCTGATGATCTCGTCGATGCGGTTCAGGAACTCAGGACGGAAGAAGTCCTCGGGACTGACCGCGAGGTTGGACGTCATGATCAAGACCACGTTCGTGAAGTCGACGGTGCGGCCCTGCCCGTCGGTCAGGCGGCCGTCGTCGAGCACCTGGAGCAGCAGGTTGAAGACGTCGGCGTGTGCCTTTTCGATCTCGTCGAGCAGCACGACGGCGTAGGGGCGCCGGCGGACCGCCTCGGTGAGCTGGCCGCCCTCCTCGTAGCCGACGTAGCCCGGCGGCGCGCCCACGAGGCGCGAGACCGCGAACTTCTCCATGTACTCGGACATGTCGATGCGGACCATGGCCCGGTCGTCGTCGAAGAGGAACTCGGCGAGCGCGCGGGCGAGCTCGGTCTTGCCGACGCCAGTCGGCCCGAGGAACAGGAACGACCCGATCGGGCGGTTCGGGTCGCTCAACCCGGCACGCGAGCGGCGCAGGGCGTTCGCGACGGCGCGCACGGCGTCGTCCTGCCCGACGACCCTCGTGTGCAAGAGGTCCTCCATGCGCACGAGCTTGTCGACCTCTCCCTCCAAGAGCTTTGCCACGGGGACGCCCGTCCAGCGGCTCACGACGTCGGCGACGTCCTCGGCGTCGACCTCTTCCTTCAAGAACGCGTGGTCGCGCTGCAGCTCGGCGAGCTCGTTGGTCGCGACCTCGATCTCGCGCTCGCGCGCGGGCAGCTCGCCGTAGCGCAGCTGTGCGGCGCGCTCGAGGTCGCCCTCGCGCTCCAGGCGCTCGGCCTCGAAGCGCTGCTCTTCGAAGGTGGACTTGGCATCGCGGATCCGCGCGATCGCCTGCTTCTCGGCCTGCCACGCGGCCGTCATCGCGTCGGCACGCTCGCGGAGCTCGGCGAGCTCGGCTTCGAGTCGGCCGAGGCGCTCCTTGGACGCCTCGTCGGTCTCCTTCGACAGCGCCATCTTCTCGATCTCGAGCTGGCGCGCACGCCTCGTCACGACGTCGAGCTCGGTGGGCATCGAGTCGATCTCGATGCGCAGCCGGCTCGCCGCCTCGTCGATGAGGTCGATCGCCTTGTCGGGAAGGAACCGGTTGGTGACGTAGCGATGCGAGAGCGTGGCCGCGGCGATCAGCGCGGCGTCCTGGATGCGCACGC
>PMON01000031.1:2861-17237 GCA_003162395.1 Acidimicrobiaceae bacterium | reverse complement strand
CACATGCAGTGGTCGAGGCTCGCCCCCATGAACGTCACGTCGTCCCAGTCGAGCGCGTGCGGGGCAAGGATCGTGTCGAAGAGGTTCATGTCCGACGCGTAGGTCGCGACGCTCGCGTGCAGGAGCGGCTCGTCGCCGAGCGTGCCGTCCGCCTTGATCCACAGCTTCTTGTAGGGCTCGCGCGCCTCGTGTGACCGCCACGGGATCCCGTCGATGAAGCGCATGTCGATCGGATGGTTGCGGGCCTCGTACTCGGCGAACTCTGCCGGCTCCCCGAGGAGCTCGCGGAACGAGGGGAGGTCCTCAGGAGCGGGCGCCTCGGGCATCGGGAAGCTGTGCTCGAAGCCGTCCTCTGCGATGTGGAACGAGGTCTGCATGTTGAAGATCGCACGGCCGTGCTGGATCGCGACCACACGCCGCGTCGTGAAGCTCTTGCCGTCGCGGATGCGGTCGACCTCATAGAGGATCGGGATGCTCGGGTCGCCGGGACGAAGGAAGTACGAGTGCAGCGAGTGCACGGTGCCGGACTCGACGGTGCGTCCTGCGGCCATCAGCGCCTGCGCGGCGACCTGGCCGCCGAAGACACGCTGGCGCTCCTCGTCGGGCTGGGTGCCACGGAAGATGTTGACCTCGACCTGCTCGAGGTCGAGCAGGTCGACCAGGACGTCGAGATCGTTGCGCATCACCCCATTATCAGTGGTCAACCCCGAAGTGCGCCAAGTTGGGCGGGTAGGTTGGCTCGCGATGGCGACGAGCACCTTTCCTGACAACTTCCTCTTCGGCGCCGCGACGGCGGCGCACCAGATCGAAGGAAACAACACCAACAGCGACTGGTGGGCCTTCGAGCACGACCCGAACGCTGGGTGTCGGGACTCGAGCGGCGACGCGTGCGACTCCTGGCACCGATGGGACGAGGATCTCGCGCTCGTCCAGTCACTCGGGCTCAACGCCTATCGGTTCTCCGTCGAGTGGGCGCGCGTCGAGCCCGCGCCGGGGGAGTTCTCGCTCGTCGCCCTCGACCACTACCGGCGCATCGTGGAGCGTTGCCACGAGCGAGGACTGGTCCCGGTCGTCACGCTCCACCACTTCACCATCCCGAGATGGATGTCCGAGCGAGGCGGGTTCGAGTCGCCGGAAATCGCGCAGCGACTTGGCAGCTACGCCGAGCGCGTCACGGCCGCGATCGGCGACGGCATCGGGCTCGCGTGCACGATCAACGAGCCGAACGTCGTGGCGCTCATGGGGTATCTGCTGGGCGTCTTCCCGCCCTCGGTCAGGGACCGGGCCCGCTTCGAGGTGGTCTCCGAGGCGATGCGCACGTCGCACCGAGCCATGGTCGACGCCCTCCGCGCCGGCCCCGGTCAGTTCCCGGTCGGCCTCACGCTGTCGATGGCCGAGATGGAGGCCATCGAGGGCGGGGAGGCCCAGTACGCCCAGGCGCTCGAGCACCTGGAGGACGCGTACCTGCGGGCGGTGGGTGGCGACGACTTCATCGGGGTGCAGTGCTACACGCGTCTTCGGTTCGGGCCCGACGGCCCCGTCGACATCCCCGCGGGGGCGCGGCGAACGATGATGGGCTACGAGTTCCGCCCCGAGGTGGTCGAGCACACGGTGCGTCGGGCAGCGGCGGTGTCGGGTCTGCCCGTCGTCGTGACAGAGACAGGCATCTCGGCCGACGACGACACCGAGCGGATCGAGTTCATCGACTCGGCGATGCGCGGCGTCGCTGCCTGCATCGCTGACGGCTTGGACGTCAGAGGCTTTTTCTACTGGACCTTGCTGGACAATTTCGAGTGGGTGCTCGGGTACTCCCAGCCCTTCGGCATCGTCGCGGTCGACCGCCAGAGCTTTGCGCGCACGGCGAAACCATCGGCTACCCACCTCGGACGCGTCGCTCGCTCACGCGAGCTCAGCACGCCCGTCGTGGCCGATCGTGCTCAGTAGGCTGTGGTGATGCACTCGCGCATCCATCAGGCGCGAGAGTGGTCGCACACGCACCAGGGCAAGAAGCTCATTCGCTTCACCTCGGTCTCGGTGGTCGCGACGGCCACCTCCCAGCTCGGGATCCTGCTGTTCTTCGGCGTGTTCCACGTCTGGGGCATCATCGGCTCGACGATCGCCGCGAACCTCGTCGCCACGATCCCCTCGTACAACCTGAACCGCAAGTGGACGTGGGGCAAGCACGGCCGCAGCCACGTCGTCAAAGAGATCCTCCCGTTCTGGACGATCTCGGCGATGGGCATTGCCTTCTCGTTCTTCGGCTCGCTGTACGCGAAGCACCTCGTCAACCAGCACCAGGCCTGGCCGCACGTTCTGGTCACCCTGATCGTGATGGCCGCGAACTTCATCAGCTTCGCGGTCTTCTGGGTGCTCAAGCTCATGCTCTTCAACCGCATCTTCCACGTGTCCGAGCTCCAAGAAGTCGAGGTGCACCTCGAGCACGAAGAGGAGTTCGCCCACGAGGGCGGGGACGTCAGTCCCTGAAGTTCACGTACTGCAACGGCACGCCGAGATCGGCCTGCTTGCTTGCGGCGATGACGGCCTGGAGGTCGTCGCGCTTCTTGCCGCTGACGCGGACCTGGTCGCCTTGGATCGACGACGACACGCCTTTCAGCCCCAGCTCTTTGACGAGCTTGTTGATCGACTTGCCCACCTCCTGGGAGATGCCGGCCTTGAGGGTCACGTGCTGTCGTGCGCTGCCCTTCGATGCCTCCTCGATCTTCTGGGGGTCGAGCGCCTTGAGCGACACCTCGCGACGAACGAGCTTTTCTTCGAGCACTTGGTAGAGCGCCTTCAGTCGGTCCTCGGTCGACGAGGTGAGCACCAGCTCTTTTTCTGAGAACTCGACGTGCGAGTCGGTGTTCTTGAAGTCGAATCGCGTCGTGGCCTCGCGGTTCGCCTGGTCGACGGCGTTGCGCACTTCTTGGAGGTCGAGCTCAGAGACGATGTCGAAGGTCGGCACGCGAGGATCGTAGACGTGGGTGAGCGTGTCGATCCGACTCGTACCCGAACTAGGATCCCCGCCGGGTCGGTGCCCGAGTGGCCAATGGGATCTGGCTGTAAACCAGACGGCAATGCCTACGGGGGTTCAAATCCCTCCCGGCCCACCACACAGGAACAATCGTCCGACGCGACCGGCGGGCGACCCCCCGGGGGCTCTCGTTCGGCGCGTGGGAGCCCGACGGCCGGGTTACAGTCGATCCACGACGGGGGTGCCCCGAGTCAGCATCCAAACGTGACAGCAGCCGAATCCACCGCGAGCGTTCCAGCCCCGACCGGGCGGCTTACGTCCGAGCGCACGCTGATCCTACTCCGCCGCTCCGTCGCCGTGGCCAAGGCATCGAAGCCTCGGTTGCGACCGCAGCCCTTCGAGGGCTGGGACTTCCTGTGGCGGCCCGCCGCGCTCGGGTTCGTGGCGCTTCTCGCCATCGCGGTTGGCAGCTCCTTTTCCAACTCGCCGTTCAAGAACGAGCTGCCGCGCACCTGGTTCTTTGGCGTGCCGACGCGCGCGGTCTCGCCGTTTGCGCCCGTCAACACGACGACGATGCTGCTCGGGATCACCCTCGTGTACGGCGGGCTCGTGCTGCTCATGCGCGTCTGGATCCGCCTCGCGGCCATCGCGTACCGGCACGCCGGCGCGCCGATCACGAAGCTGCGTTGGATCCTCGGGCTGTGGACGGTTCCGATGCTCGCCATCGCGCCGGTGTTCAGCAACGACGTCTTCAGCTACGCCGCGCAAGGCGAGATGGTGACTCGCCACCTCAGCCCCTACGTCTACGGACCCTGGGCACTCGGGAGCGGGCCATGGGTGACGCCCGTCGACGCGATCTGGAGGTACCAGGCCGCCCCCTACGGCCCGCTCTTCCTCATGATCGACAGCTGGATCGTGAAGCTGACGGGCCACAGCGAGCTCGCCACCGTCGTCGGCCTGCGGCTCTTGGAGGTCGTCGCCGTCGTGCTGCTCCTGTGGGCCGTCCCGGTCCTCGCCAGGGCGCTCGGCTACGAGCCAGGCAACGCGTTCGTGATGTGCCTCCTCAATCCGCTCGTGGTGCTCACGGTGATCGGCGGCGCGCACAACGACGGGATCATGATGGCGCTTCTCATCGCGGGACTCGCCCTCGCCGCCAAGCGACATCCGGTCTGGGGGATCATCGTCTGCGCGCTCGCCGCGTCGATCAAGGTGCCCGCGGCGATCGGGATCGTCTACATCGCGTGGCAGTGGCTGGGTCCGGACCTGAGCGTGCGGCTCCGCCTCCGGCCGCTCGCCGTCGCCGGGCTGCTCTCCGGTGCGGTGTTCGGCGCGCTCACCTACGCCTCGGGACTCGGGTTCGGGTGGATCCTCGACCTCGGCGCGCCCGGCAGGGTCACGAGCTGGGCGGCGCCCGCGACCGGCCTCGGGATGCTGCTCACCCAGGCATGCCACCTCGTCGGCTACCACGTCTTGACCTCGACGATGATCTCGGTCACCCGTGGCATCGGCCTCGTGGCGGCCGCGGCGTGGATGATCTGGCTCCTCTTCAACGCCGACCGGATCGGCTGGTTGCGCGCGCTCGGGCTGTCCATGCTCGCGATCGTGGTGCTCGGCCCGGTGGTGCAGCCCTGGTACCTGTCGTGGGGCATCTTGCTGCTCGCGCCGCTCGCCATGGGCAAGCTGCGGAGCTGGCTGATCGCGCTCTCGGTCGTCTCCCCGTTCCTCGGGCTGCCCGGCGGCCACCAGCTCCTGGCAGCAATCGTCCACACCCCGATGATCGAGACGGGCTGCGTGCTGTTCCTCTTGTGGGCGCTGCTCGGCGCGCCGCTCGGGAAGTGGACCTCCTACGGCCAGGAGCCCGAGCCCGCCACGCTCCTGGATCCCCGCGTGCTCGCGACCGTGTCCGCGTAGGCGGCTACAAGAGCCGCTGCATCTCGACGACGTCGAGCCACCGGCCGTGCTTGCGGCCCACCTCGCGCTCGATGCCCACGAGATCGAAGCCGCACGACTCGTGCAGCCGGATCGAGGTCTCGTTCTGCCCGACGATCCTCCCGATGACCGCGTGGAACCCCGCGTCGCGCGCGGCGTCGACGAGCTCGGCGAGCAGCTGGCGGCCCACCCCGCGTCCCCGGGCGCTGCGGTGCACGTAGACGGAGTCCTCGACCGACGTCGAGTACGCGGGCCGGTCGCGGAACGCGCTCAGGCTCGCGAAGCCCACGATCGACTCGCCCCTCGCACCGGGCTCGCCTACGTTGGCATCGTCCTCGACGGCGACGAGCGCGAGGTGTGCGCCGGTGTGCCGGTCGATCCAGCGGCGCTGGTCCTCGAGCGTGCGCGCGACGAGGTCGAAGGTGACCGATGGTTCGGCCACCTCCACGTTGTAGATCTGACAAAGCGCCGCTGCGTCGCCGAGCTCGACGATCCGGGTGCGCACGCCGGGATCGTAGCGATCCTGGATATGCCAAAAGGGAATCACGTATCCAATGGGTGCACGAACGCGTTTGCAGAGTCACAATTCGAGGGCCATTTTTCGTCACCCGCGGCACAAATGCGACGAGGGATGACGCCGGCGTTCACCAATGATTAGGGGGTCGGAATATGCGTTTCACTCGTCCGATGCGGGCGATCATTCTCGCCTCTGCAGCCGTTGTGTCCCTGAGCGTCTTGGCGGTGCCGTCGCTCGCGTCGGCAGCCTCGCCCACGCCCAACACCTACTGGGTCGGCAACGCGGTGCCGACCGTTGCTGGTCACGGCTCCAGCTGCGACAAGCCGGGCTATGCGACGCCTCACCCAGACCCAGTCCGCGGGCGTCTTGTTCTACGGCGCGGCCAAGGGGACGCTGCTCACCGACTCGACGATCGCGAACAACGACATGGGCCTGTACTACGCGTCATCGAGCCCGACCCTCTCGCCGAACGCCCAGATCGGTGCCACCGACAACATCTTCAAGAACAACCGCTACGAGGGCATCGTCTTCGACCAGGGCCGGGCAAAGATCGCGGGCAACAAGGTCACCGACGGCAACGTCGGCATCATGTTCCTCCAGTACGCACCGTCCCCTCCGTACCTGGGCCAGTCCTACGGTGACGACGACGCGATCACCGCGACGATCGTGAAGGGCCAGTCGGTCGCGGCGATTCAGGTCCTCTCGGACCAGTCCCCGACCGGTGACTTCCCTGGCTACGACACGTTCACCAACTGCTCCATCTCGGGGGCGATCCTGGACAACGCGACGAACTGCCACCTGACGTTCCGCTCATAGGGCGGACCTCTCGAGGCGGGGGACACGTGAGGCGGGTGCCTTCGGGTGCCCGCCTCACGTAAGTCCTGCACGACGTCGCCTCGACAGGGGTGCCAGAGGGCCCGGGACTATGCTCTCTGCCCGGCGACCCGACGGTCCCGCCCTCTTAGCTCAGTGGTAGAGCACCTCCATGGTAAGGAGGGGGTCGTCAGTTCAATCCTGACAGAGGGCTCGGCGGCGTAGCTCAGTTGGTCAGAGCACACGGCTCATAATCGTGTTGTCGCGGGTTCGAGTCCCGCCGCCGCTACTGGTGGGTAGCCTTGGTACAAAGGAGCAGCTGTGGCAAAGAACGAGAAGCGCGTGCAGGTGACCTTGGCCTGTGAGGACTGCAAGCGCCGCAACTACATCACCATGAAGTCGAAGCTCAACGACCGCGAGCGCATCGAGATGAAGAAGTACTGCCGCTGGGACCGGCGACACACGATGCACAAGGAGACCCGCTGAGCCAGCCGCACCAGGGGTGCTAGCATCGCACCTCGCCCGTTGAGCATGCGCTTGGGAGCGGGGCGAAGGGCAGTAGCTCAACTGGTAGAGCACCGGTCTCCAAAACCGGTGGTTGGGGGTTCAAGTCCCTCCTGCCCTGCTCGACAGCAACGCAGAACTCGGAGCCGTACGTGAACCGCGAGAGCAAGCGAATGATGCAGCGCCAGGGGCAGATGGGCCCCGATGGCACGCCCGCACCCCGACGCGAGAACGCCCAGCAGGTCGCCCAGCGCCGTCAGCGCAAGGAGCGCACCTCGATTCGCCAGTACTTCCACGAGGTCCGAGAAGAGATGCGGCAGGTGGCGTGGCCGACCCGTGTCGAGGTCGGCAACTACACCTCGATCGTTGGCACGGTGCTCCTGATCATGATCGGGCTGATCTTCGGACTCAACTACTCGTTCTCCAAGGCGGTCCTGTGGCTGTTTCAACGATGAGTGACGAACACCAGGACGGCCAGCCGGTCGACTCGGCCGACGAGTCCGCGATTCCGTCGGCTGTGACCCCCGATGAGGTGCTCGTCGGGGCCAACGCTGAGGAGCTCGCCGACCTCGCGATCGAGGTGCTCGACGCGTCCGACGTCGAGGCCGATGACGACGACGAGCCCGAAGAGAAGCCTGAAAGCCCCTTTGACCGGCCGGGCCGCTGGTACGTCGTGCACACCTACTCGGGCTACGAGAACAAGGTGAAGGGCAACCTTGAGAACATCGTGAAGGCCCGCGAGCTCGCCGACCGGATCCACGAGATCGTGGTCCCGATGGAAGACGTGGTCGAGTTCAAGAACGGCAAGAAGGTCACGGTCTCGAAGAAGGTCTTCCCGGGCTACCTGCTCGTCCGCTGCACACCGTCGGACGACGTGTGGTTCGCGATCCGCAGCTCGCCGGGCGTGACGGGGTTCGTCGGCTCGGCCTCCAAGCCGACGCCGCTCAGCCGCCGCGAGGTGGAGTCGATCCTGCACGTGAAGGTGGAGGGCGTCGACGCCCCGGCGAAGCGCAGCCGCCCGTCCCACGAGTTCGAGCTCAACGAGACCGTCCGGATCAAAGAGGGCCCGTTCGCGGACTTCCCCGGCCACATCGCCGAGATCAACGAGGACCAGCTCAAGGTCAAGGTCCTCGTCGACATCTTTGGGCGCGAGACGCCCGTCGAGCTCGAGTTCAGCCAAGTCGCGAAGCTCTAGAAGAAAGAAGACACCACGATGCCGCCAAAGAAGGTCATGGCGATCGTCAAGATCCAGCTTGACGCGGGTGGGGCGACGCCCGCGCCGCCCGTCGGCACGGCCCTCGGGCCGCACGGGATCCAGACGATGGAGTTCTGCAAGCAGTACAACGCCGCGACCGAGTCCATGCGTGGCTCGGTCATCCCCGTCGAGATCACGATCTTCGAGGACCGCTCCTTCACCTTCGTGCTCAAGACGTCGCCGACGCCGGTCCTGCTCCGCCAGGCCGCGGGCGTGGAGAAGGGCGCGAGCCTGGCCGGCCGCGAGACCGTCGCGCAGGTCACCGCCGAGCAGGTCGCCGAGATCGCCAAGATGAAGCTCGTAGACCTCAACACCGACGACCTCGAGATGGCGAAGCTCCAGGTGGCAGGCACCGCCCGCTCCATGGGCATCTCGGTCGCGGGCTAGGAGACGACGATGAAGCATTCCAAGCGCTACGAGCAGGCTTCTGAGAAGGTCGACCCCGAGGCGCTGCTGTCGGTGCCCTCGGCGATCGACCGGGTGAAGGAGCTCGCGACCGCCAAGTTCGACGAGACCGTCGAGCTCGCCGTGCGCCTCGGCGTCGACCCGCGCAAGGCGGAACAGATCGTCCGTGGAACCCTGTCGCTGCCCGCGGGCTCGGGCCGCTACGTGCGCATCGCGGTGTTCGCGGCCGGCGAGGCGGCCCAGGAGGCTCGCGACGCCGGTGCCGACGAGGTCGGTGCTGACGACCTCGTGGCCAAGGTCCGCGGCGGGTTCCTCGACTTCGACGTCGCGATCGCGACCCCGGACCTCATGGGCCAGGTGGGTGCGCTCGGTCGCGTGCTCGGGCCTCGTGGCCTCATGCCCAACCCGAAGACCGGGACCGTGACGACCGAGGTCGGCCGCGCGGTCGGCGAGTTCAAGGCGGGCCGCGTCGAGTACCGCACTGACAAGGTCGGCAACGTGCACGTCCGCGTGGGCAAGGCCTCCTTCGACCGCGCGGACCTGATCCGCAACGTGCACGCCGTCATCGACGAGCTCTCGAGGGTGAAGCCGTCCTCGTCAAAGGGCCGGTACCTCCTGAGCGTCACGGTCGCGCCGACCATGGGACCCGGGGTCAAGATCGACCCGATGCACGCGCGCGAGGTCGACGACGCCCTCGAGCCGGCGTCCTGACCTTGTCGGGATCCGAGGACCTGTAGTAGTTTCCACAGACCCGCGACCCCGGTCGCGACGATTGACCTAACGACGCCGAAGACATCCGGTGCGGTTCGCCGCTCAATGGGCCTGCGGGCCCGCCTGACGAGGTGGCTGGGGGCTCGCCCCCGCCGGACGCCTTCGGCCCTGCCCGGGCAGGCATCCCGGCGGAGGACTGATGAGCGCGAACAGGGACGCAAAGACGCTGGTGGTCGACGAGGTCCGCACGCGCCTCGACGAGTCGTCGGCGACGCTCGTGACCGAGTACCGAGGGCTGACGGTCGCCGAGATGGCTGCGCTCCGTCGCGCGCTGCGGACCGTGGGCGGGGACTACAAGGTCTTCAAGAACACGCTCGTGCGCCGAGCCATCGAGGGCAGCGACCACGCCGGGCTGCTCGAGCTGCTCGAGGGCCCGACGGCGATCGCCTTCGTGCGCGGGGACGTGAGCGCCGTCGCCAAGGCGCTGCGGGACTTCTCCAAGGGCGCGCCGGCGCTCATTCTCAGAGGCGGCGTCCTCGACGGGGTGCTCCTCGACGCCGCGGCCCTGAGCGCGCTCGCCGAGCTCCCGAGCCGAGACGTGCTGCTGTCCATGTTTGCCGGCGCGCTGGCCGCGCCGATGCGCACGATGGCCGGGCTCCTCAAGGCCCTGCCCCAGAACCTCGCCTACGGGCTCGCCGCGCTGGTCGAGTCCAAGGGCGGGACGCGTCTCGAGCCCGACGCCACGAGCAAGGACGAGGCGCCGAGCGAGCAGACCGAGGAAGGCGCGGCCGACGACGGCACGCCGCCGGACGCCGAGGCAGCCGTCGAGGCGCCCGCCGAGGCCGAGGCCGTGACCGACGAAGTGCCCGAGCCCGAGCCCGAAGCCCCGGCTCCGAGCGACGGGGCCGACGCCGCCACGTCATCCACCGACGACGGCGCCGAGACGCCGGCGTCCTAGGCATTCGAACCGTTCGAGCGAGAAAGGAAGGCCACGCAAATGGCTGGAACACTGACAAGAGACCAGATCCTTGATGGCATCGGTGAGCTGTCCGTCTTGGAGCTCAGCGAGCTGCTGAAGGAGTTCGAGGAGCGCTTCGGCGTGACCGCGGCCGCGCCGGCCGCCGCCGCCGCCCCCGCCGCTGCGGGTGGTGACGCTGGTGGTGGCGAAGAGGAGGCGAAGAGCGAGTTCGACGTCATCCTCACCGCCGCAGGGGACAAGAAGATCCAGGTGATCAAAGAGGTCCGCTCCCTCACCAGCCTCGGGCTGAAAGAGGCGAAGGACCTGGTCGACGGGGCACCCAAGCCGGTGCTCGAGCGCGCGTCGAAGGACGACGCCGAGAAGGCAAAGGCGGCCCTGGAGGCAGCGGGCGCCACCGTCGAGCTCAAGTAGGCAGCCACGGAGCACCCGTCCGGCCGGAGCCGGGCGGGGGCAGGGGTGCTTGACCTGCGACCCGGAGGTCCCTAGGGTGCCGCCCAGCACGGGCGCCGCCTCGGGGCGTCTGGCAGGGAGGGGTTGTATCGACCCGCCCTGGCAGGTAGCATCCGACTTGCCGTGCTCCCATCGTCTGTCTCGTCACGCCCTTGTGGCGGATCTCGTCACGTCCCCGTGCCCGGCCCCGTCGCTTGAGCCCCGTTTTCCCGTCCCACCCGTCACCCCAAAAAGAGGAGAAGACCGTTGCCCGCACGGTCCATTAGCCCCGAACGCTTCTCGTTTGCCGACTTTGACGAAACACTGCCGCTGCCGGACCTCATTGCGGTCCAGCGCGACAGCTTCCTTTCGTTCCTCCTGCACGGCCTCGCGGCTGCGTTCGAGGACATCAGCCCGATCACTGACTTCTCCGGCCAGCTCGAGCTTCGACTGGAGTTCGACCCCAACGACCCGGACCTTCGACCCGTCCCCAAGTTCACGGTCGAGGAGTGTCGCGAGAAGTCGACGACGTACTCCGCGCCGATCTTCGTGCGCGCGCAGTTCCTGAACGCGAACACGGGCGAGATCAAAGAGCAGACGGTCTTCATGGGTGACTTCCCGATGATGACCGAGCGCGGCACGTTCANNATCAACGGCACCGAGCGCGTCGTCGTCAGCCAGCTGGTGCGCTCGCCGGGCGTCATCTTCCAGCCGGGCAAGGACGCGAAGACGATCTTCACCGGGACGATCCACCCCTACCGCGGCGAGTGGCTCGAGGTCGACATCGAGGCGAAGCCCTCGAAGGACGTGAACGCTGGCGCCCGCGTCGCGCGCAAGCGCCGCCTGTCGCTCTTCACGCTGCTGCGCGCCCTCGACCCGATGTTCGACGACGCGTTCTTCGCGAAGTTCGTCGAGCACTTCGACTTCCTCGAGCCGCAGTGGGCCAAGGAGCAGCCGCTCGTGCCGACCCAGGACGCGGCCCTCCTCGAGATCTACAAGCGCGCCCGACCCGGCGAGGTCCAGACCGTCGAGGCGGCCCGCCAGTACTTCGAGGGCGCGTTCTTCTCGGACAAGCGCTACGACCTGACGAGGGTCGGCCGCTACAAGCTCGACCGCAAGCTCGGACCCGAGATCGACAAGATCGAGTCGCTCTTCGGTGTCGCCCTCGATCGTCCGGGCGCCAGCCAGGGCACGCTCGCACGCGCCGAGGTGCTTGCCACCGCGACGTACCTGCTGCACCTCGCCAAGCACATGAGCGACGCGGAGTCGACCTACCGCATCGATGACCAGGACCACTTCGCGAACCGGCGGATCCGCTCGGTGGGCGAGCTCATCCAGAACCAGATCCGCGTCGGGCTGTCGCGCATGGAGCGCGTCGTCCGCGAGCGGATGAGCACCCAGGACGTCGAGGCGATCACGCCGCAGTCCCTCATCAACATCCGCCCCGTCGTGGCCGCCGTGAAGGAGTTCTTCGCGACCAGCCAGCTGAGCCAGTTCATGGACCAGAACAACCCGCTGTCGGGTCTCACCCACAAGCGGCGCCTGTCCGCGCTCGGGCCGGGCGGCCTGTCGCGCGAGCGCGCCGGCTTCGAGGTCCGCGACGTCCACTCGAGCCATTACGGGCGCATGTGCCCGATCGAGACGCCCGAGGGCCCGAACATCGGGCTCATCGGCAACCTCGCGAGCTACGCGCGGGTGAACGAGTACGGCTTCATCGAGACCCCGTACCGCAAGGTCACGAACGGCGTCGTCACCGACGAGATCGTGTTCCTCGCCGCCGACGAGGAGGAGGCCTACGTCATCGCGCAGGCCAACACGCCCGTCGACGCGCACGGCACGATCCACGAGGGCCGCGTGCTCGTCCGGCGCGGGCCGCAGGGCACCGGGATCCGTGTGGGTGCCGCGAACACCTCGTACGGCACCACCTCGGAGATCGACTACGTGCCCGCGAGCGAGGTCCAGCTGATGGACGTCTCGCCGAAGCAGATCATCTCGGTCTCGACCGCGCTCATCCCGTTCGTCGAGCACGACGACGCGAACCGCGCGCTCATGGGCGCGAACATGCAGAAGCAGGCCGTCCCGCTCGTCGTCCCCGAGGCGCCGTACGTCGGCACGGGGATCGAGGCGCGCGCCGCACGCGACGCGGGCGACGTGATCCTCGCCGAGGACGCGGGCACCGTCGTCGAGGTGAGTGGCGACTTCATCACCGTCGACTACACCCCGGGCGAGCACGGCCTCGGGGTAAAGACCTACCGGCTCAACAAGTTCCGCCGCTCCAACCAGGACACGAGCATCAACCAAAAGACGCTCGTGTACGAGGGCGACACCGTGGCGACGGGCGACCTGCTCGCCGACGGACCCGCCACGCACAACGGCGAGCTCGCGCTCGGCAAGAACCTGCTCGTCGCGTTCATGCCGTGGGAGGGCTACAACTACGAGGACGCGATCATCCTCAACGAGCGCCTCGTGCGCGACGACGTCCTCACGTCGATCCACGTGAAGGAGTACGAGATCGACGCGAGGGACACCAAGCTCGGTCCCGAGGAGATCACGCGCGACATCCCGAACCTCGCCGACGAGATCCTGGCTGACCTCGACGACCGCGGCATCATCCGCGTCGGCGCCGAGGTCGGGCCCGGCGACGTGCTCGTGGGCAAGGTCACCCCCAAGGGCGAGACCGAGCAGACCCCCGAGGAGCGCCTCTTGCGCGCGATCTTCGGCGAGAAGGCGCGCGAGGTGCGTGACACCTCGCTCAAGGTGCCCCACGGCGAGGACGGCAAGGTCATCGACGTCAAGGTGTTCAGCCGCGACGACAGCCACGAGCTGCCGCCAGGCGTCAACGAGCTCGTCCGCGTCTACGTCGCCCAAAAGCGAAAGATCTCCGAGGGCGACAAGCTCGCGGGTCGCCACGGGAACAAGGGCGTGATCTCCAAGATCCTCCCCGAAGAGGACATGCCGTTCCTGGCCGACGGCACCCCGATCGACATCATCTTGAGCCCGCTTGGCGTCCCGAG
Organism: Acidimicrobiaceae bacterium; assembly: GCA_003162395.1. Lineage (GTDB taxonomy): Bacteria > Actinomycetota > Acidimicrobiia > Acidimicrobiales > RAAP-2 > Palsa-459. The sequence continues at coordinate 3,710 of PMON01000031.1, read as the reverse complement.
CCGGATGAACGTCGGCCAGGTGCTCGAGAGCCACCTCGGCTACGCCGCGCGCTTCGGGTGGGAGGGCATCGACGTGAACGAGGGCGTCGGCACCGCCGGCGCGAACGACGGCGTCGCGCGCAAGACGCGACCGCGCACCGAGCCCGCCGTGTGGATCTCGACGCCCGCGTTCGACGGGGCGCACTGGGACGAGCAGGGCTCGGCCGGGTCCAAGCACCCGACGATCAAGGAGATCTTCGGCCAGCTCAACTCGGACAACGACCGCGCCGGCGTGCTCATGGGGCAGAACGGCAAGGTGCAGCTGTTCAACGGCCGCACCGGCGAGCCCTACGACAGCCCGATCTCGGTCGGCTTCGTCTACATGCTCAAGCTCGCCCACATGGTCGACGACAAGATCCACGCNNNNGAGGCCTACGGCGCCGCCTACGCGCTCCAAGAGCTGCTGACCATCAAGTCCGACGACGTGCTCGGACGCGTGAAGGTCTACGAGGCCATCGTGAAGGGCTCGAACATCCCCCAGCCGGGGATCCCCGAGAGCTTCAAGGTGCTGATCAAAGAGATGCAGTCGCTCTGCTTGGACGTGGAGGTCCTCTCCGAGGACGGCCACCAGATCGAGCTCGCAGAGATCGACGAGGACGTGTTCCGAACCGCCGAGGAGCTCGGGATCGACATCAGTCGCCCCGAGCGCGGGTCCGACGAGGAAGACGCGCGGCGTGCCGCGGAGAGGAGCCTTCGATGAGCCCCATCGACGTCAACGCATTCAATGAGCTGCGGATCGGGCTTGCCACCGCCGACGACATCCAAGGGTGGTCGAACGGCGAGGTGAAGAAGCCCGAGACGATCAACTAC
>PMON01000031.1:0-2851 GCA_003162395.1 Acidimicrobiaceae bacterium | reverse complement strand
AAGTACAAGCGCGTCCGGTTCAAGGGCATCATCTGCGAGCGCTGCGGGGTCGAGGTCACGCGCTCCAAGGTCCGCCGCGAGCGCATGGGCCACATCCAGCTGGCCGCGCCCGTGGTGCACATCTGGTACCTGCGAGGGACCAGGTCGTGGCTCGCGTACCTGCTCATGGGGACCGAGCCCAAAGAGGAGCTCAAGGCCAAGCAGCTCGAGAAGGTCATCTACTTCGCGGCCAACCTCGTCACCTTCGTCGACGAGGAAAAGCGCCACGGCGACTTGCCCGACCTTGAAAAGGCGCTCCGCGAGGAGCTCGACGAGATCGCGGCGGCGACGGGGCGCGACGAGGAGAAGCGCCTGAAGGCGCTCGAGTCAGAGCTCTCCGAGCTCGAGGACCAAGGTGCGCGCGACGCGGACGCCCGTGCGCGCCAGCGTGCCGCCGAGAAGGACATCGAGGGGATCCGTCAGCGCGGCCAGGAGGACGGCGAGGTCGCCCAGCGCGCGTTCGACGAGTTCAAGTCGCTCCACGCCCGCAAGATCGTGGAGGACGAGACCCTGTGGCGCGAGATGCTCTTCCGCTACGAGGAGTACTTCGAGGGCGGCATGGGCGCGGACGCGATCCTGAACCTGCTCGACCGCATCGACCTCGACGACGAGGAGCGCAAGCTCCGCGAGCAGATCGAGGCCGCGGACGGTCGCAAGCCGCTCAGTGTGCAGCGCCGCCAAAAGGCGATCAAGCGCCTCAGCATCGTGAAGTCCTTCAACCGCCGCGACGACCACGGCCGCAGGGAGAACGACCCGCGCGCGATGGTGCTCTCCGCGGTCCCGGTCATCCCGCCCGACCTGCGCCCGATGGTCCAGCTCGACGGTGGCCGGTTCGCGACGTCGGACCTGAACGACCTGTACCGCCGCGTGATCAACCGCAACAACCGCCTCAAGCGGCTCCTCGACCTGCAGGCGCCCGACATCATCGTGAACAACGAGAAGCGCATGCTCCAAGAGGCAGTCGACGCGCTCTTCGACAACGGCCGCCGCGGACGCCCGGTGACGGGACCCGGCAACCGGCCGCTCAAGAGCCTGAGCGACATGCTGAAGGGAAAGCAAGGCCGGTTCCGCCAGAACCTCTTGGGCAAGCGCGTGGACTACTCGGGNNTTCAAGCCCTTCGTCATGAAGCGGCTGGTGGAGACCGAGGTCGCCCAGAACATCAAGTCGGCCAAGCGCATGGTCGAGCGGCGCAAGCCCCAGGTCTGGGACGTGCTCGAAGGCGTCATCCGCGAGCACCCCGTCCTCCTCAACCGCGCCCCGACGCTGCACCGACTCGGCATCCAGGCCTTCGAGCCCGTGCTCGTCGAGGGCAAGGCGATCCAGGTCCACCCGCTCGTCTGCACGGCGTTCAACGCNNGACCAGATGGCCGTGCACGTGCCCCTGTCCGCCGAGGCCCAGGCCGAGGCGAGGGTGCTCATGCTGTCGGCGAACAACATCCTGTCGCCCGCGACCGGACGGCCGATCACGGTGCCGGGCCAGGACATGGTCTTCGGCGCGTACTACCTGACGCTCGACCCGTCGAACCCCGGGGCGGACCCGCGCCCGTTCCGCCACACCTACGAGGTCCAGGCCGCGCTCGACTCGCACTCGCTCAAGCTCCACGAGCTCATCGAGTTGCGCGCGCTGCCGGACACCTCGATCGACGTGCGCCTGGAGCTCGCGGGGATCGAGCCCAACGAGCGCGGCAACCGGGTGGTCGTGACGACGCCTGGACGCCTCTTGTTCAACGAGGCGCTGCCCGAGGCCTACCGCTTCGTGAACGGCCTCGTCGGCCGCCGCGCGACCCCGATCGGGACGATCGTCGAGGAGATCTCCTCGCAGTGGGGCAAGCAGGACGTCGCGGCCAGCCTCGACCGCATCAAGTCGCTCGGCTTCCGCTACGCGAGCCAGTCGGGCCTGACCATCTCGATCGACGACGTCGTGACGCCGCCCGAGAAGCAAGAGATCCTCGACCGCTACGAGCACGAGGCCGAGAAGGCCGAGGCCCAGTACCGCCGGGGCATCATCACCGACGAGGAGCGCCGCCAAAAGGAGGTCGAGATCTGGACGTCGGCCAACTCCGAGGTGGGACGGGCCTTGGAGCGGACGCTGTCGTCGCTCGAGTTCAACCCGATCGACATGATGGTCGACTCGGGCGCGCGCGGGAACTCCCAGCAGATCCGCCAGATCGCGGGCATGAAGGGCCTCGTGTCCAACCCGCGAGGCGAGATGATCCCGCGGCCCATCAAGTCCTCGTTCCGCGAGGGCCTGAGCGTGCTCGAGTACTTCATCTCGACGCACGGCACGAGGAAGGGCCTCGCTGACACTGCCCTTCGCACGGCGGACTCGGGGTACCTGACCCGCCGGCTGGTCGACGTCGCCCAGGAGCTCATCGTGAAGGAGGACGACTGCGGCTCGGTGCGCGGCATCTGGCTCGACGAGCTGTTCGCCGACACCCCCGGGCGTCGCACCTACCTCGAGACGCGCGCCTACGGCCGCGTGCTCGCCGAGGACGCCGAGCTCGCCGACGGCACGGTCGTGGCCCAAGGCACGATGCTCTCCGACGAGCTGGTCGCCGCGATCCGCGACGACAAGAAGGCCGACCGCATCCGCGTCCGCTCGACGCTCACGTGCGAGGCCGAGTACGGCGTCTGCGCGCAGTGCTACGGCCAGTCGCTGGCCACGGGCCGGCTGATCGAGCTCGGCGAGGCCGTCGGGGTCATCGCCGCCCAGTCGATCGGCGAGCCCGGCACCCAGCTCACGATGCGGACCTTCCACGCCGGCGGCGTGGCCGAGTCCGACATCACCCACGGCCTGCCGCGCGTCGTCGA
>PMON01000019.1:3188-3329 GCA_003162395.1 Acidimicrobiaceae bacterium | reverse complement strand
CGACGCCGGTGGTCTCGCGCAGGGCGTCGACGAGCTCGAGGGTCTCGAGGACGGGCATCTCTTCGGGCGTGGTCACGACCACGACGCCGGTCGTGGCCCTGTCGTTCAGGATGTCGACCATCCAGCCGGTCTGCGAGCGGA
>PMON01000019.1:0-3063 GCA_003162395.1 Acidimicrobiaceae bacterium | reverse complement strand
AGCGAGGCCTCGGTGTCCATGGACATGACCCAGGGGCCACCGGGGACCTGGGCCGGCTCGAAGCCGACCGTGCCCGCCTCGAAGGCGGCCGCGAGGTCGCCCTTGGCGTCCACCTCACAGGCAAGGACACGCCGTCCAGCAGCGGCGAGGAGCCAGGCGAGGCCCGCCGCGATGGTGGTCTTGCCCGTCCCGCCCTTGCCGGTGACGAACAGGAGTCGGCGGTCGAGCATCGGGTTCACGGCGAGGGCCGACGAGCCGGGGGCACCGCGACGCAGCTCGGTCCCGCTACGGCGTGCCGAACCCGACGCGGCGCTCCCCTGCGGGCGCGCCCACCTCCACGTAGGCCACCCGTGCGCTGGGCACACCCACGCGACGACCGCGGCGGTCGGTGAGCCAGAGCACCGTCTCCTTGGCGAGCGCGGCTTCGACCTCGGCGATCACTTCGTCGTGATCGGCGTCCTCGGGCAGCTCGATCTCGAGCTCCTTCATCGTCTGGACGATTCCGATGCGAACTTCCACAGTCGCGTCTCCCTGGTGCTCGAGGCTCGACCGCATGCTAGGTGGCTTTGGCACAATGGCCGTCGTGCCCACGCCCACCGAGTCGTCACGCAGCCGGCGGTGGGCCTCCACGATGCGCGGGTTTCGCGCAGGCTCCCACGTCACGCTCGCCCACGCGGCGTCGAGCGCGCGCATCGAGCCCGCCCACGGCGGCGCGGCCGACTCCTTCGGGATCGATCGAGCGCGACGCGAGGACCGCGAGGCCGCGACGCTCGCGCGCGGCGCGACGAGGTCGATCGCAGCCGGCACCCGCCGCCTCGACGAGGCCCCGGACCCGTGGCGGACCTGCTTCGAGCGCGACCGGGACCGGATCCTGCACTCGAGCTCGTTCCGCCGCCTCGCGGGCAAGACGCAAGTCTTCATCTTCCCCGAGGACCATCAGCGCACGCGGCTCTCCCATGCGCTCGAGGTCGCCCAGGTCGCCGGTGGCATCGCTCGAGCGGTGGGACTCAACGTGGCGCTCGCCGAGGCGATCGCGCTCGGGCATGACTGCGGGCACGGCCCCGGCGGCCACGCGAGCGAGGACGCGCTCGACCCCTTCGTCGAAGGGGGCTTCGACCACGCGCCGTGGGGCGCGGACGTCTCGCTCTCGTCGCTCAACCTCTGCGTCGAGACACTTGACGGCATCGCGAACCACTCGTGGTCGCGCCCCGCGCCGGCGACGCCGGAGGGCGAGGTCGTGAGCTGGGCCGACCGGATTGGGTACGTGTGCCACGACTTCGAGGACGCCGTGAGCGCGCAGATCGTCATGCCCGACCAGCTGCCCGCGATCGTCGTCGAGCGATGCGGCACGCGCCGCGGGGAGCAGCTGGGCGCCTTTATCGACGCACTGGTCGCCACGGTGCTCGCGACCGGCGTGATCGGGATGGACGCCGCGTACGCAGAGGCGCTCGCGTCGTTCCGCGAGTTCAACTACGAGCGGATCTACCTTCGCGACGAGTCGGTCGCCCAGGGCGAGGCGGTCGTCGCGGTCCTGCGAGCGCTCGTGGAGCACTTCGCAGCCCATCCCGACGAGATCCCCGAGCGCGTCGACACCCGGGGGGGACCCGACGACGATCGCGACGGCGACCCGGTGTTCGCAGCCGTGCGCTACGTCGCGGGCATGACGGACCGCTACGCCTTCCGAACCGCGGTGAGCGTCCTCGGCTTCGAACCCGACCGGCTCCCGAAGGGCGTCGACCGCTAGCGCTCGTCAGCCGCCCCTGGCTGCCTTGGCGAGGTTGATCGTCGCGGGCGTGCCGCCCTGCATCCACGCGAGACGCTGCTCGGTCGTGCGCACGGCCACGTGGTGGTGCGGCAGGATCCAGAACTCGGAGCGCTCGATGGCGCCCGCGACGTGCTCGGCCACGACCGACGGGTCGATGCCGGCGGCCACCGCCGCGGCGGCAGCGCCCTCGAGCGGGCCGGGCTCGCGGCTCGGCACGATGCCCTTCAGGTCGTTGGGCATGTTGCGTCCGGACTCACCGATGCGGGTGCGGACGAACCCCGGACAGAGCACCGACACCCCGACCTTGCTGCCCCGCAGCGCGAGGTCGTAGAAGAGCGACTCGGAGAGCCCGACGACCGCGAACTTCGTCGCGCAGTACGGCCCCATGCCCGGCACCCCGCCCAGCCCGGCGAGCGACGCGGTGTTGACGATGTGGCCCTCGTCTTGCTCCATGAGCAGGGGCAAAAAGACGTGCACGCCGTAGACGACGCCGTCGAGGTTGACCGACGAGACCCACCGCCACATCTCGATCGGCGAGCCGATCGTCGGGCCACCGCCGACGCCGGCGTTGTTGAACACGACGTGGGCCGCGCCGAACTCGCTGACCGTGGCGTCGCGGAGGCGCTCGACGTCGCCGAGCTTCGCGACGTCACAGAGGACGCCGAGCACCTCGGCGCCGGTCCCCTGGAGCTGCTTCACCGCCTGGTCGAGCGGCCCTTGTTCGATGTCGGCGAGGACGAGCTTGGCGCCCGCGCTCGCGAGGCGAGTCGCCGTGGCGAGTCCGATCCCGCTCGCGCCACCCGTGATCACCGCGGTCCTGCCCGACACGTCCATGCCTGCCTCCTCGTCGAAGGAGAGCATTGCATTCCTTCAGCCGAGCCGGAGCTCCTGGCGGTAGACGCGAGCAGGCCCCTGGGCGTCGATCCTCGACGCGAGCGCCGCGAAGGCCTGGCCGATCTCGCTCGTGGGCTCGGTGACGGCCACGGGCCGTCCGGTGTCGCCGCCCTCGCGCACGGCCGGCACGAACGCGAGCTGGCCGAGCAGCGGGATGCCGAGGCTCTCGGCGAGGGACTCCCCGCCACCGGCGCCGAACAGCTCGTAGCGCGTGCCGTCGTCGCCGGTGAACCAGCTCATGTTCTCCACCACGCCGCGCACCGAGAGCTTGAGGCGCCGCGCCGCGAAGGCCGAGCGCTGTGCCACCCGCTGCGCCGCCGGCTGCGGCGTGGTCACGACGATGATCTCCGCCCGTGGCATCACCTCGGCCAGTGTCAGCGCCACGTCGCCGGTGCCGGGGGGCA
>PMON01000069.1:43892-66553 GCA_003162395.1 Acidimicrobiaceae bacterium | reverse complement strand
AACGTCGTCGTCTGTGTGAAGCAGATCCCAGATCCCGCCGCCCCGCCCTCCCTTGATCCCGAGACCCACACGCTCGATCGTTCCGGGAAGCTGATCCTCGACGACTCCGACGCCTACGGCGTGGAGATGGCCCTCCAGCTCGTCGACGCCGCCGGCGGCGGCGAGGTCACGCTCGTGTCGATGGCGCCCAACTCGGAGACCGGCGGACTGCGCACCGCGCTCGCGATGGGCGCTGCCAAGGCGATCCTGGTCAGCGACCCCACGCTCAAGGGCACCGACGCCCTCGGCACGGCCAAGGTGCTCGCCGCGGCGATCCGTCGGACGCCGTTCGACCTCGTGCTGGCCGCGACCGAGTCGACCGACGGCTACACGGGGACCACGCCGGTCCAGCTCGCCGAGCTGTTGGGCCTGCCGTCGATCACCTTTGCGAAGTCGGTCGCGATCGACGGCTCGACGGTCAAGGTCGAGCGCCAGACCGAGGCCGGGTTCGACGAGGTCAGCTCGCCATTGCCCGCGCTCGTGACGGTCACCGCCGGCGTCGTCGAGCCTCGGTACCCGTCGTTCAAGGGGATCATGGCGGCCAAGTCGAAGCCCGTCGACCAGGTGACCGTGGCCGACCTCGGCCTGGACGGCCAGGTCGGCTTCGCAGGTGCGCGACAAGAGATCCTGGACGTCGTCGCGGCCGAGTCGAGGGACCACGGTGAGATCGTCGAGGACGACGGCGATGGCGCGGCGCGAATCGTCACGTTCCTCGAAGCAGTCAAGGCCATCTGAGGAGGAGACGATGCCCGTCAACACCATCTGGGTCGTGGCCGAGCCGGCCTCCGGCGGGATCACGACGACGAGCCTCGAGCTCTTGACTGCCGCGCGCGGCCTTGCCAACGAGGTCGCCGCGATCAGCTGGGGACCTGCGACCGCGTCGAACGCCCCGCTGTTCGGCGAGTACGGCGCGACGACGGTCCACGACGTCGGGGACCTCGGTGGCTCGCTGCCGGGTGTCCCGGTCGCCGCGGCGATCGCGACCCTCGCGGGCTCGGGCGCCCCTGACGCGATCCTGGTCCCGGCCAGCTACGACGGGCGCGACATCGCGGGCCGGCTGTCCGCACGCCTCGATCGCCCCGTGCTCACCAACGTCACGGGCTTGGGCGAGGAGGGCTCGCTCGTCTCGGAGCACCCGGTCTTCGGCGGATCCCTCACCGTGAGGTCGAGGTTCACCTCTGCGGCGCCCGGCATCTTCGTGATCAGGGCGAAGAGCTTCGCGGCGGAGCCCGCCGACGGTGCCCCCGCCGCGGTGGCCGCGCTCGGCGTGCCCGAGACGGGCGCCACGGGCACCGCCGCGATCACCGCCAGCCACGCCGAGGAGCGCACCGGCCCGTCGCTCGATGAGGCGTCGATCGTCGTCTCGGGCGGCCGCGGGCTCGGCGAGGCGTCGGCCTACGCGATGATCGAAGAGCTCGCGACGCTGCTGCACGGCGCGGCGGGCGCGAGCCGCGCGATCGTCGACGCCGGCTGGGTGCCGTACTCGCACCAGGTCGGGCAAACAGGCAAGACCGTCAAGCCCGCGGTCTACCTCGCGTTCGGCATCTCGGGCGCGACGCAGCACCTCGTCGGCATGAAGGGCTCGCGGACGATCGTCGCGGTCAACAAGGACCGCGACGCGCCGATCTTCTCGATCGCGGACCTCGGCATCGTGGGCGACGTGCACAAGGTGCTGCCCGCGCTCATCGACGCGCTCAAGAACCGGTAGCGACCGGGTCGGTCACGCGAGGAATCGCCGTGCGCGCGGGACGCGCAGGGGTAGTGTCGCGACCGCTCCATGCTCTTCTACACCTTCGACTTCGCCATCTTCTTCGGGGTCGTCTATGCGGGCGCATGGCTGCTCAACCGCCGCGTCGTCGCGTGGAAGCTGTGGGTGCTCGCGGCCTCGTACTACTTCTACGCCTACTGGGACTGGCGGTTCTGCTTTCTGCTCGCCGCGTCCACCGTGATCTCGCACCTGGGCGCGACCGGGATCAGCGTGGCCGGCACCGAGCGCGTCCGACGCATCTGGCTCGTGTCCTCGATCACGGGCCTGCTCGGACTGCTCGGGTACTTCAAGTACTACAGCTTCTTCGCGGTCAACGTCGACAACGCGCTTCGCGGCATCGGCCTCGGCAACGCGGTGCCGCTGCTCACCCCGACGCTGCCGATCGCGATCTCGTTCTTCACGTTCATGGCGGTGAGCTACGTCGTCGACGTGTACCGCGGCCAGCTCAAGCCCGCGACGCCGATCGACCTCGCGGTGTACCTCTCGTTCTTCCCGCACCTCGTCGCTGGGCCCATCGTGCGCGGCACCGAGCTGCTCCCGCAGATACGCCGGCCGAGAGACGCACAGAGCATCGACTTCTCGCGCGCGTCGACGCTCATCATGAGCGGGCTGTTCAAGAAGCTCGTCATCAGCTCGTACATGAACAACAACATCGTGACGCCCGTCTTCGGCTCGCCGAACGCGCACAGCGCACTCGAGGTGCTGTTCGCCGTGTGGGGCTACGCCGTCGAGATCTACTGCGACTTCTCGGGCTACACCGACATCGCGATCGGGATCGCGTTGCTGCTCGGCATCAAGTTCCCGGTCAACTTCGACGGCCCCTACACGGCGAGGAGCCTCCAGGACTTCTGGCGGCGCTGGCACATCACCCTGTCGAGGTGGCTCCGCGACTACCTCTACATCCCCCTCGGCGGCAACCGGGGCTCGACGCTGCTCACGGCCCGGAACATCATGCTCACGATGGTGCTCGGCGGGCTCTGGCACGGCGCCAACTGGACGTTCCTCGCCTGGGGGGTCCTCCACGGGGCGGGCCAGGTGACGGGCCACCTGCGGCGCACCTACCGCGAGCACCGGGGGATCGCCCTCGAGAACGACGCCACGTTCGCCAAGATCCGCCAGCGGTTCCTGACGTTCCAGTACGTCTCGCTTGGCTGGCTGTTCTTCAACGCGTCGTCGATGTCGAACGCGTACTCGATGATCGGGCGGCTCTTCAGCGGCTGGGGGCAGTCCTCCCCGCTCGTGACGCCGCTCCTCGTCGTCACGATCGGCGCGGTGATCGCCGTCCAGTACGTCCCTCGGCGCCTGGTCGACAACGCCGTCGCGGCATTCGGCCGCGCCGCAGCGCCGGTGCAGGTCGTCGCGCTCGGCCTTGGGCTGCTGTGCACGACGACGCTGATGCCCGCGGGCGTCCCGTCGTTCATCTACTACAAGTTCTAACGGGGGTGCCATGAGCGAGGTCTCGACACCGACACGACACGGACGCAGCCGCCACGGTGACGCCCCGACCTCGGCGCTGCGCGCCGGCCTCGTCCTCCTGTGCGCCTTCGGTCTGTGGCTCGTCATGGACGCGACGGTGCTCCAGCACAACGCGACGGTCCAGGCGCCACTGGGCGCGAGGCGCACCGCAGCCCTCGACATCTTGGACCCGCTCTCCGAGCTCGCCCGCGCGCTCGGCCTGGACCTGCCGGTCGGCTGGTCGAACGTCGCGCTGGACCGGACGGCCGACGGCGGCTTCACCTACCCGACCGTGCCGCCGACGACGAAGCCCGTGGGCCCGACGACCACGACCACCATCATCAGGAATCCGACGCGCGCGCATCCACTGCGGGTCCTCTTGATCGGCGACTCGATCGGCGAGGACCTCGACGCGCCGCTCCTGAGCGACCTCACCGCCACGGGGATCATCTCGGTGAACACCTTCGGCAAGGTGAGCACGGGCCTCACCAGGCTCGACTACTTCCAGTGGATCGTCGAGCTCACAGGGCTCGTCTACGAGGACCGCCCGAACGTCATCATCGGGATGATGGGCGCGAACGACTCCCAGAGCATGCTCCATCCCGCGTTGAGGTACGGCTCGACGGCGTGGCGGGCGAAGTACCTTGCCAACGCGGGCCAGCTCTTCTCGATCGGGAAGGCAGACGGCCGCAAGATGTTCTGGGTCTCGGTGCCGGCGATCCAAGACACCGGACTGAACAAGGAATGGAACCTCGTGCGGCACCTCCAGCAGAAGGCCGCCAGCCAGCACCACGTGTACTACATCGACTCGGACCTCACGCTCGCGCCGAACGGCCACTACGCCGCGTACCTGAACGTGGGTGGCCAGCTGGCACTGGTCCGGACCCCGAGCGATGGGATCCACCTGACGCCCGCGGGCGGGGCGCTGCTCGCCCAGGCGGTCATGATCGCGTTCAAGCACGACCTCGGCCTGCGGCACCTGCACTGGTAGGAGGCGCACGTCGCAAGGCGGCCCGCGACACCGCACCGTTAAGGTTGGCGATCACGTAAACCGAGGACTTATGGACGCTGCCGCACCGCCCCGCCCACACGACCAGCAGCACGCGAGTCGCTGGATCATCCTTGCCTTCCTGGGCCTCGCACAGCTCATGGTCGTACTCGACGCGACGATCGTGAACATCGCGCTGCCGTCGGCGCAGAAATCGCTGGGGTTCTCGTTCGTGGACCGCCAGTGGCTGATCACCGCCTACTCACTCGCATTCGGCAGCATCCTGTTCTTCGGCGGCCGCCTCAGCGACGTGATCGGGCGCAAGACGACGCTGCAGATCGGGCTGCTTGGCTTCGCGGTGGCGTCCGCCATTGGCGGCGCGTCGACGAGCTTCGACATGCTGGTTGCCGCTCGTGCCATCCAGGGGGCCTTCGGCGCGATCCTCGCTCCCGCCGCGCTCGCACTGCTCACGACGACGTTCACGAATCCCGACGAGCGGGGCAAGGCGTTCGGCATCTACGGGTCGATCGCCGGGGCGGGTGCCGCGGTCGGGCTGCTGCTCGGCGGCGTACTCACCGAGTACCTGGACTGGCGCTGGACGCTCTACGTCAACCTCTTCTTCGCGGGCATCGCGATCGCGGGCACCCAGCTCCTCCTCGCCCGCGAGCGCGGCGTGGCCTCCGAGGGCCTCGACGTCCCGAGCACCGTGCTCATCTCGGGCGGCCTCTTCGGCATCGTCTACGGCCTCAGCCACGCCGCCAACGTCGCGGCGAACGCGCAGGTGACCGGCGGATCGGTCACCCTCGCGTCGGCGTTCTCGAACGTCACGACCATCGCGTGCATCGTGGCGGGCGTCGTGCTCGTGGCCCTGTTCGTCTGGCGTCAGGTGCGAGCGACTCAGCCGATGCTGCCGCTCCCGGTCGTCGCCGATCGAGCGAGAGGGGGCTCGTTCCTCGCCATCTTCATCGCGGCGTCCTCGATGTTCGCGATCTTCCTGTTCCTCACGTACTACCTCCAGTACGGCCTTGGCTACTCGCCGCTCAAGACCGGGCTGTCGTTCATGCCGATGGTCGTCGCGCTCGTCGTGGCGTCCGCCACCTCCCAGATCGTGCTGCTGCCCCGCCTCGGGCCGCGCCCGCTCGTGCCCGTGGGCATGCTGTTCGGCGCCACCGGCATGTTCCTCTTCACGCACATCTCCGTGACGGGCGACTACGCGGCGCAGGTGCTCCCGGCACTGCTCGTCGCGGGCGTCGGCATGGGCGTCATCTTCTCGACGTCGATGAACACCGCGACGGCCCGGGTGCGGCCGGAGTACGCAGGCGCCACGTCCGCAACGGTGAACGTGGTCCAGCAAGTCGGCGGCTCGCTCGGCACCGCCCTGCTGTCGACGGTGTCGATCTCTGCGTTCCTCGCCTACCTGACCACGAGCCTCCGCACCGTCGCGAACGCGGGCAAGGGCGCGTCCGCGCATCACCTCTCTGCGACGGCGCTGGCGCAGCTGACCAACGCCGCCCAGGTGCATGGCTACAAGGTCGGCTTCACGTGGGCGATGGTGATGTTCGCGATCGGCGCGGTCGTGACCCTCATCGTCCTGCCAAGTGGGAAGCCACAGCGGTCGCCGGTTGACCACAAGCGCGAGCGCGAGCTCGTCGCAGTCTGAGGAGGTTCACAAATGACGGTACGAAGGCTCAATCACGCGGTCCTCTACGTGCGCGACGTCGCGACGTCGGTCGCGTTCTACGAGCGCGCGCTCGGCTTCGAGGTGATCACCCAGATGCCCAATGCCGCGTTCCTGCGCGCGTCGGGCTCGACCAACGACCACGACCTCGGGCTGTTCGCGATCGGGGCGCAGGCCGGCCCGAGCGGCGCGGGGACCTCGACGGTCGGGCTCTACCACCTCGCCTGGGAGGTCGAGACCCTCGCCCAGCTGCGCGACCTCCGCGAGACGCTCACGTCGATGGGTGCGCTCGTGGGGGAGACGGACCACTCGACGACCAAGTCGCTCTACGCGCACGACCCCGACGGCCTCGAGTTCGAGGTGTGCTGGATCGTGCCGGCGGACCGCCTGGACGACGCGATCAGGGACGGCACCATGGAGCTGCGTGAGCTCGACCTCGACGCCGAGCTCGCACGGTTTGGCGCCGACACCGTCGGCGGCCTCGGCGTCAGCTGGCCCGCGAGGTCGACGAGCTGACTCAGACGATCGGCCACGGCCACGGCGGGTAGTGGCCCCGCGACTCGGGCTCAGGCAGCACGCCGGTCGCGACCAGGGCCGCAGCCCGGCGCTTCGTGGCGGCCACCTCGTCGGGAGCGAGCAGCCCGCGCAGCACCTCGACGTCCCCGGCGGCCACGGCGCCCAGTCGCTCGAGGATCACCGGGTCGACCGGGTCGAGGGCGAACTCCCAGATCACGGTGCGCAGCTTGTCGTCCACGTGGAAGCACAGGCCGTTGTCGATCGCCCAGCACCGGGCGTCCTCCAAGAGCACGTGGCCGGACTTTCGATCCGTGTTGTTCGCGACGACGTCGAACGCGGCGAGCGCTCGAAACCAGTCGGCGAGCGACGGGTCGTCGCGCAGCGTGAGGTAGTGCTCGACCCCTTCTTCGTGGACCCATCGCTGCACGGAGCCGGGTCCGTAGTCGGCGTCGTCACGGGCGACGGTGAGCGGCACGCAGCCGGTGCCGAGCAGGCGATCGAGCTCGAAGGCCGCGACCTCCCGGCGCCACAGCCCTGGCGGGAAGTCCCAGAGCGCGCGCTCGCCGCGCTCTGGCTTGTACACCGCGAGCAGCTCGTCAGCGCCGAGCCGTGCCGTGACGAGCAGCGTGGCGTTGGAGGAGTCGGGGATCCGACCATGGATCTCGAGGGCACCCTCGGTGAGGACCTCGGCCGCGCGGTCCGCGTCGAGCTCGCTCACCGAATCGGCGCGTGGTGGCCGTTCGTCCTCGGGCAGTCGTGGCCGCGGGGGTCGAGTGGCAGCCCGCACAGCGGGCAGGGCGGACGCCCGGCCTCGATCAGCTGCACCGATCGGATGGCGAAGGCCGCGGCCTGCTCGGCGGTGAGCGTCACGAACAGCGAGTCGCCACCTTCCTCGGCCGGCTCGATCGCGACGTCGATCGTGGCCGCCTCCTCGTCGAGGGCGACGGTGATCTCACCGGCGATGAGGTCGATCTCGTACTCGGGCTCGAGCTCGACGTCCATCTCGAGCGCCTCGGGCCGTGCCATCGAGCGCACGACCCGCGCCAGCCACGACGCGAGGATCGCGACTTGGTCCTTCTCGACCTTCACGACCACGAGGCGGCGGCCCTCGCGGACCTGGAGCAGGAACAGCCGCTCGCCGACGTCGCCGATCGCCCCGACAGCGATGCGCTCGGGATGCTCGAGCCGGTGGATCACGACGGCGCCAACCCGGCCAGATCGCCAAGCGAGTTCACGCACAGCACGATCGGCGCGCCCTCGCCGACGACGAGGACCGTGACTGAGCACGTCGACACGACGGTTCGCTGGAACAGGTCGAGGGGGATGCCGAGCGCGGCCGCGACGATCGCCTTGATCGGGTCGGCGTGGCTGACCGCGACGATCGTCTCGCCCCGGTGCCGCGCGCCGAGCTCCACCACCGCGTCCCAGCAGCGCGCCTGGAGCTCGCCGAACGACTCACCCCGCGGGAATCGAAAGATGCTCGGCGTCAGCTGGACCGAGCGCCACTCCCGGCGCCGACGAAGCGCAGCGAGCCTCGCGCCCGTCCAGTCCCCGAAGTCGCACTCCAAGAGCCCCGGAGCGGTGCGGACGCGCAGGTGCAGTGCCTTCGCGATGGGCGCGGCAGTCTCCATGGCGCGCTCGAGCGGCGACGCGTAGACGGCGCTCGGGTGCCTCGGCAGCGCCGCGATCCGCACGGCGACCGCCTGGGCCTGCTCGGTACCGCGGGCAGAGAGGTGCAGCCCGGGCGCACGGCCCGGGAGGACCTTGCCGGTTGTCGCGGTGGTCCCGTGCCGAACGAGCACGACGGTGCTGGGTCGGTGCTCGGCGCGGCGTGCGGGCATCGTGAGGTCAGGCCACCGGCGCGGGCAGACGGCCCGGGGCCGCGACCGCCGTCGCGGGCCAGCGCCGCCGGCTCACGCGGGAGAGCTTGCGCATGAGCGCGATCGCCCCTGGGTCGTCGTCGCCGGGGCGCAGCTCGACGGCTCCGTCGCGCACCATCGAGGCGAGCAGGTCGCGACCGCGGTCCGTGCGGACGACGACGAGTGTCCAGTCGTTGTACTCGCCGATGCCGCCGGTCGACAGGTCGGCGTGCTCGGCGGCGAAGTCCGGGCACTCCTTGCAGCCCTCTCTCGTCCAGGCGTGTGCCTCTTTGAGCGGGACCTCAAGGTAGCCGCCGTCGGTGAGCCACAGCTGGAAGACGCCCTTGATGTTCATCTTTGTGATCTGGTCGCGGGTGATGCCGTACTTCGCCTCGAACAGCTCCTCGAAGATCTTGTCGTCGAAGGTCTTGGAGCACATGAGCCCGATCGTGAGCGAGAGCCGTCGCGCGATCTTGCCGGCCTTGCGAGCGCCCATCGCCCCGGGGGCCGAGGTCATGCACCCCATGCCGACGAGACAGAGCCGCTCGAAGCCCTGCTCGACCGCCGCGGGGTACGCGAGGAGGTTCGCCGAGTAGGTGTAGCGCGAGCCCGACGTCGCGAGCACCTCGTCGCGTGTGCGGACGACGGCGGGCACCGCGCGCCAGGTGGACCCGTCGCCCTCGAGGGCCGAGACGAGCGCCGCGTCGATCTCGTCGTGCTCGAGCGCGTAGACGAGCAGCGCGGCGACGAAGCCCCCGTCCTGGCCTGCCGCGGCGAGCTCGGGGTCCGACGCCCTCGCGAGGACCACGTCGGCAGCGACGCCGGACACCTCGTCGTCGGTGCGCACCCGCCCGAAGCGGAACGTGTCGACCTCTGGCTCCCAGTCCCGGAACCGTGGGCACGCCCGCGTGCACAGGGTGCAGCCCTTCAAGCCGTGGGTGCAGTCGTCCGGGCCGCCCTCGGCGTCGACGTGGAAGGGCCGGTAGGTCCCGTCCGCGGTGTCGTACCCGAGCACGTCGTAGGGGCAGGCGACGATGCACGCCGCGCACCCCGTGCACAGCCCCGAGGTCACGACCTCTTGGAAGAGTTCTTTCCACTGCGGTTTGTCAACCATCGGGCCAACCTTACCGACGAGCACCAGCGGGGCCAGAGGAGGTCACGGCGCCCCGTCGAGCATGTCGGTGAGCCCCGAGGGCGCGTGCGGTCCGATCACCAGCTGCTCGAGGACGCCGATGCCCTGCCGCTCGCCCCAGGTGGCGAGCACGACCTGCTGGACGTGGACGTCGTGGAGCGACACGGTGTCGAGCTCGGCGGTGTCGTGCACCTCGCCGGCGACGACGAGCCCACCGTGGAAGCGACCGTGCCCGTAGACGGGGTGCAGGTAGCCCGCGCCACGCATCCGGAACGTGAGCACGGGCTCGAGCTCGATGCTCGTCGCGGGCCGGCCCGGCATCTCGATGCGCAGCGCCGCGCTCGCGGATCGCCGCAACCCGCGTTCGAAGCACACCTCGTGGGTGGCGCCCGTCGCGTGCTGCACGCCTCGCTCGTCGACGGGGCTCGCGCCAGGTGCGAGGAGGTCGAGTGCAGCGGCGGTCGTGCTCCAGGCCACGCCGTCGGCGTCCTCGAAGGTGGTGAAGTGGAAGCCGCCGTCGGTGAAGTTGAGGGGGGCCCACAAGAAGAACAGCTGCGGGGTGTTGGGCGAGGGAGCGACGGCGACGCGATCGCCGACGGGCCGGACGCCCCAGGACCGGTCCTTCGTGCCGTAGGTGGTAGTGGCGCCGAGGTCGATCCGCTCGCCGTCCACCTCGAGCCACCCGGTCCACGTCCCGAGCTGCGTCGCCCTCGTCACGTCCATGAACACTCGCGCGCCGTCGTAGCGGGTCTGTCGGGGCTCTTCGAGCGCGACGGTGCGAGCGGTGAAGGTCAGGGCCGCGCGCAGCCCGTGGTCCGGCGCGTCGACGCGCACCGTGGCCACGCGCATCGGCTCGACGAGCTCGATCGAGATTGGCCCCACCTTTGTCGCCCGACCCTCGATCGCACTGGAGGCGAACACGGATCGCTGCACGCCGTGGCGCACGGTGCCGAGTGCGGCGTCGACGACGCCGCGATTCGGGTAGAGGCCCAGCGCGATGCCGAAGTACAGGTCCTCTCGGTACCCGTTGAACCAGAACCGGTCGTAGGCGTCGGGATGACCGCCCATCGAGTGGGCGAGCGACGTGGGTGCCTGGTGGATCGGCAGGTCGTCGAGCTCCAGCAGCATCAGGACTCCCAGCTCGCACGCGCATCGAGATCGTCGACGGCGACCGAGCCCCGCTCGATCATGGTGAGGAACATCGCGTCGCCGCGCTCGGTGCGCACCACCAGCATCGCCGAGCACACGAGCATGACGACGCCCTGGAAGGCGTGCCAGACGTAGTCGTCGAACAGCGTCGTCGCGGTGTAGTCGTCGACGCCGAGCGTTCGCAGCCGGTCGTAGTAGGTCGCGAGGAGCTCGCGCTCGCGGTCACGACGCACCTCGGGCTCGAGGCTCGTCGTGAGCAGGTACGCGAGGTCGAGCGCGCAGCAGCCGCGCGCGACGGTCTGCCAGTCGACCGTCGCCATCGGCACCGTGCCCCCACGCCCGTCGAAGATGAGGTTGTCGGTCCGGAAGTCACCGTGCAGGACAGTCTGTGGCCCGCCACGACCTGCGAGGTACGTGCCGAGGCGAGGTATGAGCCACTCGATCACCGAGCGGGACGACGAGGTGACCTGGTCGCCGTAGCGATCGAGGAACCCCGTGAAGAGCCCGGGGAGCAGCTCGTCATAGAGGGGACGGAGGGAGTCGGCGACCCCATCGGCGAAGGAGAGCGCCTGCGATGGCTCGCCCCACATTGGCGCGTGCAGACCCGCGAGCTCGGTCACCGCGAGCGTCGCGAGCGGCGCGGACAGCCCGACGAGCTGATCGGAGACCGCGGCAGGCAGCATGCTCTCCAGGACGAGAAGGAACATCCCCGTCGTTGCGTCGAATGACGAGGCGAAGCACGTCGGTGTGCGGATCGCGACGTCGGGCGCGACGAGCTCGTAGAAGCGGACCTCGCGCTCATAGAGGTGCAAGGCGTTCGCAGTCGCGAGGCTCGTGGGATCGGTCAATGGACCCTTGACGACGACACCGACCGTGCCGTCACGGCCCGCGAGTCCGAGGTCGAGCTGCCAGCACGCCGCGACCTGGCCCTCGCCGACCCGCCGTCGCTCGATCGACACCACGTCGGCACCATTGGTGACCGGGCTGTGGCGGAGCAGCTCGGTCAGCGTCACCGCATCGAGGTCCTCGACGGTACAGAGCATTCGGTCACACCCCCGCGCGCACGCTACCAACGAGGACGAAGCGCACCTTTTCGCGGGTGTCGGGTCACGACGTCGCCGTCGGGAAGAATGCGGCGATGCAGAGCTTCATCACCCAGCACCTCGCGAGCTCGGGCTACCCGGCCCTGTTCGTGCTCGCACTGCTCGGCGCGATGTGCATTCCGATTCCCTCAGAGATCACGTTTGGTATTGCTGGGGCCGCCTGCTCCTCCACGTTCGCGCTCCAGGCAGGTGGGTCGCACCGGCACCTGACGCTGTGGGAGGTCATCGTCGTCGGGACCCTCGCAACCGTGGTGGGCGCGACGATCGCCTACGTGGTGGGGCGATTCGGCGGCCGGGCGTTCGTCGACAAGTACGGCCGCTACGTGCTGCTCAGCCACGATGACCTCGATCGGACCGAGCGACTGTTCTCCAAGTGGGGCGACGGGCTCGTCGGCGTCGGACAGGTCATCCCGCTGCTCCGCGCGTTCGTCGGCTTCGGCGCCGGCGTCGCCCGAGTGGGCGCGGTGCCGTTCCTCGTGCTCACGACGCTCGGCGCCGCCGCGTGGGTGAGCCTGATCTCGGTCATCGGCTACGAGGCGAGCGGCAACTACGAGCGCGTGGTGCGCTGGTTCGGGGGCGCGGGCTACGTGCTCGCCGCGGTCGTGGTCATCGTGATCGTCGTCGGCGTCGTGCACCGCTGGCGGCGCTACCACGAGGCCCAGGCGCGTCGCGCGCAGCCCTGAGCCTCACTCGAGCGCGGCTGCTGCCTCGAGGACCTTGGCGGCGTGGCCGTCGGCCTTGACCGAGTACCACGCCCGCGCGATCCTCCCGCGACCGTCGATGAGGAACGTCGAGCGGATCACGCCGACGGACTTCTTGCCGTAGAGGGTCTTTTCCCCCCATGCGCCGTACTTCTCCATCACGGCGTGCGTGGGGTCGGAGAGCAAGGGGAATCGCAGCTTGTACTTCGCGATGAACTTCGAGTGCTGCTCCGCGCCGTCGGGCGAGATGCCGAGGACCGCGACGTCGGCGCGGTCGAACGCGCGGAGGTTGTCGTTGAACTGGCAGGCCTCCTTGGTGCAGCCCGGGGTGTCGTCCGCCGGATAGAAGTACACGACGACATTCCGACCCGCGAGGTCCTTGAGGGAGACCTTGGTGCCCTGCGCGTCGGGGAGCGTGAACGCCGGTGCCTTGGAGCCCATGTCGAGTCGTGCCATGTCCGAACCCCTCTCGTCGAGACCGGATGCTAGGACCGCACGACGCCGCGGACGACCGTGACAAACCTGTGACGGCGCTCGATGGCGCCTGATCGCGAGATCCAACCGGTAGGCTTGCTTCGCCGCCCTTGGACTCAAGGGTGTGCGGGCCCAGGACACCTCTGTCACGTGGGCCCACCGAGACCCACGAATTGAGTGTGACAATGCCAGAGGCCCTCGAGGCACCTGTAAGAACCGAATCCGTTGCGGAGCGATATTCGACGGACGAGACATTCGAGTCCCTCGGCATCAACGAGCAGCTGTGCAAGACGCTCGCGAACCAGGGCATCACGGCTGCCTTCCCGATCCAGGCGCTCACGATCGCCGACGCCCTTGAGGGCCGCGACGTCTGCGGCAAGGCCAAGACCGGATCGGGCAAGACGCTCGCGTTCGGCCTCCCGATGCTGCAGCGCCTCGTGGGCAAGCTCGCGGGACCCGATGGCAAGGTGGTCGGCAAGAAGGGCCACCCCGCGCGTCCTCGGGGCCTCGTCCTGCTGCCGACCCGCGAGCTCGCGGTGCAGGTCTACGACGTGCTGCGCCCGCTCGCCGACGACCTCGGCGTGCGAATCGTCGCGGTCTACGGCGGCGCGGACATCGAGCGGCAGACTCGCCAGCTCCGCAAGGGCTGCGAGGTCATCATCGCGACGCCGGGCAGGCTGATCGATCTCGGCGACCGCGGGGAGCTCGCCGTCGAGGACCTCGACGTGCTCGTGCTCGACGAGGCCGACCGGATGGCCGACATGGGCTTCATGCCCCAGGTCGAGTGGGTGCTGCGGCGGCTCGTCGGGCGTGTCCATCAGACCCTCTTGTTCTCCGCGACGCTCGACGGCGCCGTCGACCGCCTGGTGAAGCGCTACCTCTCCGATCCCGTGTTCCACGAGGTGGCGAGCAACACCCAGACCGTGGCGAGGATGGTCCACCACTACTTCCAGGTCCACCAGATGGACAAGGTGAAGGTGGCCGCGGCCATCTGCCGTGCGAACGACAAGGTCCTGATCTTCGTGCGCACCAAGCGTGGCGCGGACCGCCTCGTCCAGCAGCTGGCGGTCGAGGGCGTCACCGCCGGCGCGATCCACGGCGATCTCCGCCAGTCCCAGCGCGAGCGCGCCCTCGCCGACTTCGTGTCGGGCTCCCTGCACGCGATGGTCGCGACCGACGTCGCGGCCCGTGGCCTCGACATCGACGCCGTGGACGTCGTCGTGCACTACGACCCGCCCGAGGACCAAAAGGCCTATCTGCACCGCTCCGGACGGACCGCGCGCGCGGGCACCGACGGCGTCGTTGTCTCGCTCCTGTTGTGGAACCAGGTCGTCGAGGCCCAGGTGACGATGAAGCGGCTCGGGCTCAAGCTGCCGATCGTCGAGGCGTTCTCCAACGACCCCGCCCTCGGGAACCTCGCCGCGCACGTCGCGGACCCGGCACGGTCGATCCTGTGACCCCCAAGCGCCCCAAGGACGAGGAGAAGGCTGCCGCCAAGCGGACCATGCCGAACGCCGTCGTCGAGTACGTCCCCGACGACACGATCAAGCGTGCCCTCGCCATCGTGGCGCACCCCGACGACGTCGACTTCGGGATGGCCGGCACCGTCGCCACGCTGACGTCCCAGGGCGTCGAGGTGACCTACTGCCTCGTGACCTCAGGCGACGCCGGCGGCGACGAGCTCATCATGCCCCGCGAGGAGCGCGCCAAGCTGCGCGAGGACGAGCAGCGAGTCGCGGCGGCCTGTGTCGGGGTCACCGAGCTCGTGTTCCTCGGCTACGCCGACGGCATGGTCGAGCCGACCCTTGCCCTGCGACGGGACCTCGCGCGCGTCATCCGCAAGGTCCGTCCTGACGTGGTGCTGACCCAGAGCCCCGAGCGCAACTACGACCGGATCTTCGCGTCGCACCCCGACCACATGGCGACCGGCGAGGCCACCTTGCGGGCGGTCTATCCCGACGCGCGCAACCCCCATGCGTTCCCCGCGCTCCTCAACGACGAGGGGCTCAAGCCGCACACGGTCACCCGGGTGTGGATCGGCGGCACGTCCGCGCCCACCATGGTCGTCGACACGACCGCCAGCATCGACAAGAAGCTCGAGGCCCTCAAGTCCCACAAGTCCCAGGTCGGCGACGGCGCGAGGCTCGACGCGATGCTCCGCGAGTGGGGCGGGATGATCGCGAAGAACGCGGGTCTGCCGAAGGGCCGGCTCGCCGAGGCCTTCAAGGTCATCGCCACGTCGTAGGGCGCGTGCCCACGGTCGGCCTGGCTCAGCGAGCCTCGGTCGCGAGCGAGCGCAGCACGTAGTTGAGGACGCCGCCGTGGCGCATGTAGTCCGCCTCGGTCGCCGCGTCGATCCGCAGCCTCACGGCGAACTCGATCGTGGCGCCGTCGTCGGTGCGCGCCCGGACCGTCACGGTCTTCGGGACCTCGCCGTCGTTCAGCGCCTCGAGCCCGATGACGTCGTAGGTCTCGCTGCCGTCGAGGTGCCACGTGGCGAGCGACTCGCCAGGAAGGAACTGCAAAGGGGCGATCCCCATGCCGATCAGGTTCGAGCGGTGGATCCTCTCGAAGCTCTCGGCGAGGACCGCGCGGACGCCGAGCAGCAGCGGCCCCTTTGCCGCCCAGTCCCTGCTCGAGCCGGTGCCGTACTCCTTGCCGGCGACGACGAGCAGCGGGGTGCCCTCGCCCAGGTACGCGGTCGAGGCGTCGAAGATGGTGGTCGCGGTGTGCTCGGGGAACTTGGTCGTGACGCCGCCCTCGGTGCCGGGGGCGAGCAGGTTCTTCAGCCGAAGGTTCGCGAACGTCCCTCGCACCATCACCTCGTGGTTCCCGCGCCTCGTGCCGTAGGTGTTGAAGTCGCCGACCGCGACGCCGTGCTCGAGCAGGTACTCGCCCGCGGGCACCGTCGGCCGGATCGCCCCGGCGGGCGAGACGTGGTCCGTCGTCACCGAGTCGCCGACCTGGACGAGGACGCGCGCGCCGGTGACGTCGCGGACGGGCGCCGGCTCGATGCCGATGCCGTAGAAGAACGGCGGCTGGTGCACGTAGGTGGACGCCTCGTCCCAGGCGTAGGTCTCGCCATGGGGCACCTCGACCGCGTCCCATCGCTCGCCGCCGCTGAAGACGCTCGCGTACCGCGTGGTGAACTGGTCGGGGCTGAGCGAGGCGCGCACGGCGTCGGCGACCTCCGCGTCGGTCGGCCACAGCTCTTTCAGGTAGACGTCCTCGCCCTTCGAGCCGGTGCCGATCGGCTCGGTCGTGAGGTCGATGTCGACGGTGCCGGCGAGCGCGAAGGCGACGACGAGCGGCGGGGAGGCGAGGTAGTTCTGTCGCACGTCCGGATGGATCCGGCTCTCGAAGTTCCGATTGCCAGAGAGCACGGCCGCCACGGACAGGCCGCCCTCGGCCACGGCGGCCGACACGCCCTCGAGCAGCGGTCCGGAGTTGCCGATGCACGTCGTGCAGCCGAACCCGGCGAGGTAGAAGCCGAGCGCGTCGAGGGGCTCGAGGAGCCCGGCTCGCTCGAGGTAGTCGATGACGACGCGCGAACCCGGTGCGAGCGACGCCTTGACCCACGGCTTGGACGAGAGACCTCGCTCGATCGCGCGCTTGGCGACGAGTCCCGCCGCGACCATCACCGAGGGGTTGGACGTGTTCGTGCAGCTCGTGATCGCCGCGATGACCACGTCACCGTCACGAACCCGCGTCGCGACCCCGGTGGCGGAGACCTCCCTGGGCGGCCGATCGATCGAGGCGAGCGCGGCGTCACGCATGCCGCCGAGCTCGACGCGGTCCTGGGGACGAGACGGGCCCGCGAGTGACGGTGCGACCGTGGCGAGGTCGAGCTCGACGACCTCGGAGTACACGGGCTCGGGGAGCGTCGCGTCGTGCCACAGCCCCTGGCGCTTGGCGTAGGCCTCGACGAGTCCCACGTGCGCCTTGCTCCGCCCGGTGAAGGTGAGGTAGTCGAGCGTGACATGGTCGATCGGGAAGATCGTGCACGTCGCGCCGTACTCGGGGGTCATGTTGCCGATCGTCGCCCGCGTCTCCAAGGAGAGCGACGCGACCCCGGGTCCGAACGCCTCGACGAACTTGCCCACCACGCCGTGGCGTCGGAGGAGCTGGGTGATCGTGAGCACGACGTCAGTCGCCGTCACGCCCTCGCCCGCGCGCCCCGAGAGCCGAAGGCCGACCACGGGCGGCACCAGCATCGGGGCCGGCTGGCCGAGCACCGCGGCCTCCGCCTCGATGCCGCCCACGCCCCAGCCGACGACGCCGAGGCCGTTGACCATCGTCGTGTGCGAGTCGATGCCGATGAGCGTGTCGGGGAAGGCGGTCCCCTCTCGCTCGATCACGACCTGGGCGAGGTACTCGAGGTTCACCTGGTGACAGATGCCGGTCCCGGGGGGCACGACGCGAAGGTTCTCGAAGCTTCCCTGCGCCCACTTCAAGAGCTTGTAGCGCTCGAGGTTTCGCTGGTACTCGATCTCCACGTTCTCCGAGAACGCCGTCTCCGTGCCGCTCTTCTCGATGATGACCGAGTGGTCGATGACGAGGTCGACGGGGACCTTCGGGTTGATCGACCCCGCCGAGCCGCCCAGCGTCACGATGGCGTCGCGCATCGCCGCGAGGTCGACGATCGCCGGGACGCCCGTGAGGTCCTGCATGAGGACGCGTTCTGGGCAGAAGGCGAACTCCGCGTCCTCGCCGCCCTCGCCGTGCGCCTCGGGGTGCTCCGCCCAGGACGCGACGGCCTCGATGTGCGCGGTCGTGACCTTGTCCCCGTCCTCATGGCGCAGGAGGTTCTCGAGCAGCACCTTGACCGAGAACGGCAGCTGGGAGACCCCGAATCGCTCGAGGCCGGGCGCGTCGAGCGAGAAGATCTCGAGCTCGCGCTCGCCGACGCGCATCGTCGTGCGCGCGCCGTAGGTGTTCGGATGAGAAGTGGGCATGGCACCATTCTGCCGCGCTCCGCTTCGAGCCCACGCGGGCGCGCTCGGTAGGATCAGCCGCGGAGGTCGCGATGCCCATCTACGAGTTCCGCTGCCAGCAGTGCGACGAGCGCTTCGAGGAGCGCCGGGCGATGCGCGACGCGGACGCACCGGCGTCGTGCCCCACGGGCCACGCCGACGTCGTGCGCCTGCTGCCCGTCTTCGCGACGACGGGTCACGCCGCTCCTGACTCGTCTGGCTGCGGGGCTGGCGGCGGCTGCTGCGGCGGGGCATGCGGGGCCGCGTGACCCACTGGCTCTCATGCCTCGGTCGTGCCTGAACCCGCGAGGGCGCTGAGGGAGCGACTCCAGCCGGCCTTCGACGCGGTGGCTGCAGGGTCTGACCCCGTCGTGCGCCCGTCGGACCGCGCCGACTACCAGGCGAACGGTGTCATGGCGCTCGCCAAGGCCCTCGGTCGGCCGCCTCGTGAGCTCGCCCAGCAGATCGCGGACGCCGCCGACCTCGAGGGGCTGGCGAGCATCGAGGTCGCCGGGCCCGGCTTCCTCAACCTCACGCTGGACGCCGCCTTCCTCGCGTCCGCCGTCGAAGCGGTGGACCGAGACGGGCGTCTCGGTGTGCCCGAGGCCACCGAGCGCCACCGCGTCGCCCTCGACTACTCGAGCCCCGGCGTCGGCAAGGAGCTGCACGTCGGGCACCTGCGCGGCACGGTGATCGGGGACTCCCTCGGACGTGTGCTGCGCTTCTACGGCCACGAGGTGATTCCGCGCAACCACCTGGGGGACTGGGGGACGCCCTTCGGCATGCTGATCGAGCACCTCGGCGACCTTGGCGTCGACGCCTCGGCCGACGGGTTCTCGGTCGGCGATCTCGATGCCTTCTACAAGTCCGCCCGGGAGAGGTTCGACGCGGACGCGTCGTTCGCCGAGCGCAGCCGCCAACGCGTCGTCGCTCTCCAGCACGGGGACGAAGCGACCCTCGAATTATGGCGGGTCCTCGTCAACGAGTCGGTCCGGCACTTCGACGCGGTGTACCGCCTCTTGGACATTCGCCTCCAGCCAGCGGACGTCGCGGGCGAGTCGTCGTACAACGACCAGCTCGACTCGGTCATCGAGGACCTCGAGCGCGCAGGGCTGCTGGTCGAGAGCGACGGGGCGCTCTGCGTGTTCCCCGACGGCTTCTTGAACCGAGAGGGCGAACCCCTCCCGCTCATCGTGCGCAAGCGCGACGGCGGCTACGGCTACGCCGCGACCGACCTCGCGGCGCTCCGCGACAGGATCGACCGGCTCAGCTGCGATCGCCTCTACTACGTCGTCGGCGCCCCGCAGTCCCAGCACTTCGAGATGGTGTTCCGCGTCGCGCACGCCGCGGGCTGGGTGCCCGACAACGTCGTCGTCGCGCACGTCGCGTTCGGCAGCATCCTGGGCGACGACCACAAGATGCTGAAGACGCGCACGGGCGAGTCCCCGAGGCTGGTGGACCTCTTGCACGAAGCGATCGAGCGCGCGGGCACTGCCCTCGACGAGCGCGGCGCCACCTACGAGGAGGGGGAGCGCGCGTACCTCGCCGAGACGATCGGCATCGGCGCGGTCAAGTACGCGGACCTCTCGACAGAGCGGCTGCGTGACTACGTCTTCGACTGGGACCGCATGCTGTCCTTCGAGGGCGACACCGGCCCGTACCTCGCCTACGCCCACGCGCGGATCCGATCGATCTTCCGGCGCCTCGGCACCGACGGCGCGGACCCGACCTCCCAGGTGGTGCTCGCCGAGCCCCAGGAGCGCGCCCTGGCGCTCGAGCTCCTGCGGTTCCCCGAGGCGCTCGACGCGACGCTCGAGTGGTACGCGCCGCATCGCCTCGCGGGCTACCTGTTCGGACTCGCCCAGACCTTCACCTCGTTCTACGAGGCGTGCCCGGTCCTGCGCGCGCCTGACGACACGGTCCGCCAGAGCCGGCTCGTCCTGTGCGACGCGACGGCGCGAACCCTGGCCCTTGGCCTCTCGTTCCTCGGGATCGCCGCGCCCGAGCGGATGTAGCCTTCGGTCCGCGCGGGCGAGCCCCCGCGCGTGCGAGGAGGGGCCATGAAGGTCAGGGCATCGGTGGTCTTGGGGGCAAAGGAGCCCTGGAAGACCGAAGAGATCGAGATCGACGAGCCGCACGCCAACGAGGTGCAGGTGAAGATGGCCTACGCCGGGCTGTGCCACTCCGACGAGCACCTCCGCAGCGGCGACTTCGGTCTGCCGGCCGAGATCCTCGCGATGCTCACGCCCCATGGGTCGATGTACCCCGCCATCGGTGGCCACGAAGGCGCCGGCGTCGTCGAGGCGGTCGGAGCCGACGTCCACGGTTTCGCGCCGGGCGACTCGGTGGCGGCGTCGTTCATCCCCTCGTGCGGGAAGTGCCAGTGGTGCCTCTCGGGCCGCTCGTACATCTGCGACCTGGGCACGTCCATCGTCGCGGGGCCGATGGTGTCCGACGGCACCTGGCGCCACCACCTGGGCGACGACGTCTTGAACCGCATGTGCCAGCTCGGGACGTTCGCCGATCGGATCGTGGTGAGCGAGAGCTCGCTCGTCAAGATCGACACCGGCGTGAACCTCCGAGCGGCCGCCCTCATCAGCTGCGGGGTCGCCACGGGCTTCGGTGCGGCGGTCGACCGCGCAAAGGTCCGTCCGGGGGAGTGCGTGATCGTGCTCGGCTGCGGCGGAGTTGGCTCCGGTGCGATCCAGGGTGCGCGCATCGCGGGTGCCGACGTCATCATCGCGGTGGACCTCATTCCCTCCAAGGTGGAGCGAGCGAAGCAGATCGGCGCCACGCACGGGGCCTCGACGCTCCTCGAGGCAACGTTCCTCGCGGCTGAGCTCACCCGCGGCCGCCTCGCCGACGCCGTGATCCTCACGCCGTCGCTCATGACCGGCGACCTCATCGGACCGGCCGTCGAGGCCGCCGGCAAGGACGGGCGCATTGTCATCGTCGCCATCTCGCCGCAGGGCCAAAAGGACGTCTCGCTCGATCTCGGGACCTTCACGCTCTACAACAAGAACCTCATGGGCTGCATCTTCGGATCGGCGAACCCGAAGATACAGATCCCGCGGCTGCTCGAGCTCTACCGGCTCGGACAGCTGAAGATCGACGAGATGATCACCAAGGAGTACACCCTCGACGAGGTCCAGCTGGGCTACGACGACGTCGAGTCGGGCAAGAACGTCCGCGGCGTGGTCAAGTTCGACTGATCGGGGCCACCACGCTCGACGCGGGGCGGAGCCGAGGGCGCAGCGCGCCTACCCGGCGCGCCCGAACCGCGCCCGCGAGCACGCCCGTGCCGTAGGCGAGGTCGTCGAGCACGCTGAGCGTCGCGAACGCGAGTCCGGGCCGCGGCTTGCCCGCACGCCACCAGCGCACCGCGGTTGCCGCGAGGGCGACGGTCGCGACCGGTCGCCGCATCGCGGGGACCACGATCGCTCCGGCGATGAGCAGCGGGCCGTAGGTGCGAAACGTGCTGCGCGCGAGCCCGGGGGCCGCGAGCGCGGTGCCACGAGCGGCGATCTGGCGGGCGGCGGACTCGTTGCCGCCTCGCATCGAGATCCCGTCGAGCTGCTTCGCGAGCGACGCGGCCGACCAGCTGAGGAGCCCGATCGCCGCGCGCGGGCGTCCGAGGAGCACGAGCCCGACGGTCGCGAGCACGCGAGGGTCCGCCCGGAGCGGCGCGACGGCGTCGCCGTGCCGCGCCTCGAGCGGCGCGGCTGAGAGCCCGTAGGCGAATCGCTGCGCGAGCCACCGGCCCCAGCTCGGGCGCGCCGCGTGCGTGACGGCGACGGATGGGTCGTAGCGGACGTGCCACCCGCTCGCCGCGAGTCGCCAGACCAAGTCGACGTCCTCCCCGACGCGCAGCGTGGGATCGAAGTGGTCCACGGCGGTTCGCCGGACGATGACCGCCGCGCCCGGGACGAAGGGGACCGAGGTGCCGGGACGCACGACGCCGGGCTGGTCGCCGAGGTCGAGCGGGGAGGCCGCGGCCTCGAACCGCTCGCGCAGCGACGAGCCGGCAGGTCCTCGCACCCTCGGTGCGACAGCCCCGACCACGGGGTCCTCGAAGTGCGCGACGAGCTCGCCGAGCCAGTTGACCTCTGGCAGAGTGTCGGCGTCGAGGAACGCGACGAGCGGTGCGGTCGTCGCGTGCAGCCCGGTGTTGCGCGCGGCCCCCGGGCCGCGCGGCACGTCATGGCGCAGCAGCGCCGCGCCGTGCGCGCTCGAGATCCGCTCGACCGCAGCCCCGTCGAGCGAGCCGTCGTCGACGACGGTGACGCGAGCCTGTGAGGTCCTCGCACAGAGGCGGAGCACGGCCTCGAGGCCCGACGGGTTGTCACGGACGGGGATCACGACCTCGACCTCCCCCGGGGCGAGCGGTCGGGACCTCGTGATCGGATGGGCGAGCCCGGCGTCGACGAGGCGGCGTGCGAGGCCACCGTCCGTCAGGTTCGCCGAGACGGGCTCCCCCTCGAGCCAGGCGGCGACGAGCGCGGCTCCCTGGTCGGACAGGCGCNNTCGCGACCAGGGTGTCGGCGAGCCACTCGAAGGACCGGTCGGCCGCGAGCCTCGTCCCAGGGGGCATGGGGGTCTCGGCGAAGGACGTGTCCGCGAGGGGCTGCACCTCGCCGGGGGCCATCATCTAAGTCTCCCACGACCGCGCTCGCGGCCGACGGCGAGCAAGGCGGCAGAATGGGCCGCCGCAATCGCCAAGGAGGCTGTATGACGGACCCCACGAACAACCACGAGGCGCCGCCGCTCGACGAAGGACGCCCTGAGGAGCCAGCCGTCGAGCTGCTCGTCGAGGAGGTCTCGATCGA
>PMON01000069.1:0-43842 GCA_003162395.1 Acidimicrobiaceae bacterium | reverse complement strand
GGAGCTCGTCGAGCTCGTCGTCGACCTCGAGCACCACGAGTGCGCCCGCGCCGCGGTGTCGGCTCACGTCGAGCACGACGACGTCGAGGCCTACGTCGCGGCCCTCGGCCGCCTCTATGACTCCGGAGTGATCGATGGGCGCTGACAGCTCGCTTCGGGACCGATTCGAACACGGGCTCGCAGCCCCGATCTGCCTCACGTGGGAGCTCACGTGGGCGTGCAACCTCGCGTGCATCCACTGCCTCAGCTCGTCCGGCCGACGCGACCCCGATGAGCTGACGACGAGCGAGGCCAAGGCGCTCATCGACGAGTTCGCCGCGCTCAAGGTGTTCTACGTGAACGTCGGCGGCGGGGAGCCGACGATCCGAGGCGACTTCTTCGAGCTCTTGGAGTACGCCATCGAGCGCAGGGTCGGCGTCAAATTCTCCACGAACGGCACGCGGATCACCGGCGAGCGAGCGCGGCGCCTCGCGTCGATGGACTACGTGGACGTCCAGGTCTCGCTCGACGGCGCGACGAGGGAGGTCAACGACGCCGTGCGCGGCATAGGCTCGTACGACGCGGCCCTCGCGGCCATGCGCGAGCTCAGCGACGCGGACTTCGGGCGCTTCAAGATCTCCGTCGTCATGACGCGAGACAACGTGACGCAGCTCGACCGGTTCGAGGCGCTTGCGGCGCGGTTCGGCGCGCAGCTGCGCCTCACGCGTCTTCGACCCTCAGGACGCGGCGTCGACAGCTACGAGTCGCTCCGTCCGTCGGCTGCGCAGAATCGCTCGCTGTACGACTGGCTGCTCGCCCACCCCGACACGCTCACGGGGGACTCGTTCTTCCATCTCTCCGCGTTCGGCGAGCCGCTGGACGGGCTGAACCTGTGCGGGGCAGGCAGGGTCGTGTGCCTGGTCGACCCGATCGGCGACGTCTACGCGTGCCCGTTCGCGATCCACGACCAGTTCCGGGCGGGATCCATTCGCACGGACGGCGGGTTCGGCTCGGTGTGGCGCGACTCGGACCTGTTCGCCGAGCTGCGCCGCCCGGGCAGCGCGGGCGCGTGCGCGTCGTGCGGCTCGTGGGACGCGTGCCGCGGCGGGTGCATGGCGGCGAAGTTCTTCACGGGCATGCCGCTCGACGGCCCGGACCCAGAGTGCGTCCATGGGCACGGTGCGCCGGTCACCGCGGCCGTCGTGCAGCTTCGGCCGAGGGCTCGCGACGACCACTCGAGCGCCTTGGTGGCGGCAGCTCGGACGACGTGAGCGGGGGGCTGTTCGACGCGCTCCCGATCGGCAGCGCGGTCGCCGCCAACCGGGTCCTCTTCGGCCCGCACGTGACCAATCTCGGACGCGACCGGTCGCTGTCGGACCGGCACGCCGCCTACTACGAGCGACGTGCGCGCGGCGGCTGCGGCGTCGTCGTGACCGAGATCGCGTCGGTCCACGAGAGCGACTGGCCCTACGAGCGAGCACCGCTCGCGGCGTCGTGCGAGAGCGGCTGGTCCAGCGCGTCCGCCGCGTGCGCGCCGCACGGCGCGCTGGTGCTCGCCGGACTCGGGCACGCGGGCATGCAGGGATCGACCGCGTGGACCCAGGACGCGCTGTGGGCGCCGTCACTGGTGCCGAACGTGCACACCCACGAGCAGCCTCTCGTGATGGGCACCGACGAGATCACCCAGCTCGTTGACGGGTTCGCCGACGGCGCCGCGCTCGCCACCGGCTCAGGCTGCGACGGCGTCGAGCTCAACGCGGGCCAGCACAGCCTGCTTCGACAGTTCTCCTCGGGCCTCACCAACCTACGCGGCGATGCCTACGGCACGGATCGCTCGCGGCTGCTGCGCGAGGTGCTCGGAGCCGTACGCGCCGCGATCGGCGACAAGGTGCTCGGGCTTCGGTTCTGTGCCGACGAGCTCGCCCCCTGGGCCGGGCTCACCGCGGTGAGCGCCACCGAGCTGCTGGGGGGCATCGCCGCGGACGTCGACTACGTCTGCGTCGTTCGAGGCTCGATCTACTCGGAGGCCGCGACCCAGCCGGACGGCCACGAGGCCGCGGGATTCAACGAGCAGCTGACGAGCGAGGTGCGCTCGGCACTTCGAGCCCTCGACATCACGACGCCGGTCTGCGTGCAGGGCTCGATCGTCGACGTCGCCCAAGCATCGCGGCTCCTCGAGGACGGGTCATGCGATCTCGTGGAGATGACACGTGCCCAGATCGCCGACCCCGACGTCTGCGACAAGGCGAAGCATCGCCGTGCCGACCGGATCCGACCGTGCATCCTGTGCAACCAGCACTGCCTCGTGCGCGATCCGCGCAATCCGATCGTCTCGTGCTGCGTGAACCCGGTGGCCGGCCACGAGGTCGACGACGCGGCGCTCGACGTCGACGGGAGCGCGAGCGCGCCGCCTGTCGTTCGCAGTGACGCCGTCGTCATCGGCGGCGGGATCGCGGGCATGGAGGCGGCACGGCTGCTCGCCCATGAGGGCCACCGTGTCACGCTGTTCGAGCAGCGTGACACGCTCGGGGGCATGCTGCGCAGCGCGGCGCGCCTGCCCGGTCGAGAGCGGCTCGCGGCCCTGTGCGACTGGCTCGACCGCGAGCTCGGCGAGGAGGGGGTGACCATCGTGACAGGTCGCGAGGTCGACCCTCGAGAGTTCCCCGACGCCCACGTGGTGGTCGCCGCAACCGGCGGGATGCCGTCGTCACCGTCGCTTCGCGACGGTGACGACGGCTCGGTCGAGCTCTTCGACGCGCTCGCGGCCGCACGGGGCCGCACGCTGCGCGGCGACGTCGTGGTGCTCGACCCGATCGGCGGGCCGATCGGGGTCGCCGTCGTCGAGCTCGCCCTCGCGGCAGGGGCGCACGTCACGCTCGTCACCCCCGACGTGGTGGTCGGCTCGCAGCTCTCTGCATCCGGCGACCTCGTCGCGGCGAACGCTCGTCTCGCGGCGGGCGGGGCCGACGTCGTGCTGCACGCCGTCGCGGTCAAGGTCGTCGAGCGAGCTGTCGTCGTCGAGGACCGGTTCACCGGGTCGATCACGTCGATCCCTGCCGACCAGTGCGTCGACGCGGGACACCGGCTCCCGGGGCGCACGTGGAGGGCGCCGGTGCGCGTGATCGGCGACGCGATCGCGCCACGCGGCATCCTGGCCGCGATGCTCGAGGCACGCCAGGCCGCGCTCGAGCTCAGACCGGTCACGTCGTGAGCCGCTCCCAGCGCTACGAGCTGCTGTTCACGCCGCTCGAGGTGGGGCCGCTGCGGCTCGCGAATCGCATCGTGTTCTCTGCGCACCTCACGAACTTCGCGGTCGACGGGCTGCCGTCCGCCCAGCACGCGGCGTACTACGCCGAGCGCGCGAGAGGCGGCGCGGGGCTCATCATCACCGAGGAGCACTCGACGCACGCGACGGACTGGCCCTACGAGAAGCTGATCCACGGCTTCAACCCGGCCGTCCTCGAGGGCTACCGGCGGATCACCGAGGCCGTCCATGCGCACGGGACGCCGATCCTCGCCCAGCTCAACCACAACGGCGGCCAGGCGTCGTCGATGTACTCGCGGCGCCCCGTCTGGGCCCCGTCGCCGATCGCGGACCCGCTGTTCCGTGAGGTCCCGAAACCCGTGGACGAGTCCGAGATCGCCCAGATCGTCGCGGGCTACGCGGACGTGGCCGCGCGCTGCATGGCGGGGGGCTTCGACGGCGTCGAGCTGCAGTGCTCGCACTCCTCGATCGTCCGCCAGTTCCTCTCGTCGGCGACGAATCGCAGGGAGGACCGATGGGGTGGCTCCCTCGAGCGTCGCGCGCTGCTCTTGGTCACCTTGATCGACGCGGTGCGCGACGCGATCGGCAGCGACGCCGCACTCGGAGTCCGGCTCTGCGGTGACGAGCTGGTCGACAACGGGACCACGATCGACGAGGCCGTCGAGGTCGCCGTGCTGGTCGAGGCGACCGGCAAGGTCGACTTCCTCAACACCTCCATCGGCGTCGCGACGGCGTCGCTCTTCGCGATCGAAGCCTCGATGGCGGTGCGCCCCGGCTACGCGCTGTTCATCCCGTCGGCGATCCGCCGGCGCGTCAGCCTGCCCGTGATCGGGGTCGGGCGCTTCAAGGATCCGCTGCAGGCCGATCGCGCGCTTCGTGACGGGCACTGCGACCTCGTCGGCATCGTGCGCGGACAGATCGCCGACGCGGACTTCGCTCGCAAGGCTCGCTCCGGCCACGGCGAGGACGTGCGCCTGTGCCTGTCGTGCAACCAAGAGTGCGTCGGGCGCATGGGGCTCAATCGCTGGCTCGGCTGCATCGAGAACCCCCGGACCGGCAGGGAGGTGCGCCCTCGCCTCGCTCGGGCCCAGCACCGGCGGCGCGTCGTGGTCGTGGGAGCCGGCCCGGCGGGGCTGCAGGCCGCCGTCACCGCCGCGCGGCGCGGCCACGAGGTCGTCGTCGTCGAGCGTGAGCACGACGTCGGGGGACAGGCCACGCTCGCCGCGCGGGTGCCCGGTCGAGCGGAGTTCGGCGACCTCGTGCGCAACCTCGTTCGTGAGCTCGCCTCGCTCGGCGTGGACGTGGCCACCGGCGTCGACGCGGACGCGGACGACGTCGACGCCCTGGGCCCTGACGTCGTCGTCGCGGCGACCGGCTCGCTCCCGGGGCTCCCGTGGTGGGCGGGCGACCGGCCCGATGGCTCGCCGCAGCTCCTCGACGTGGTCGACGTGCTCCGTGGCGACCCCCTTTCGGGACCGCGCGTGCTCGTCGTCGACGAGCTCGGCTTCCATCAGGCGACGTCCGTCGCCGAGCTGCTCGCCGATCGGGGACACGCCGTCGAGATCGCGAGCCCCGCGCTCGTCGTCGGACAGGATCTGGGCGTGACACTCGACCTCGAGCAGTTCTGGGTCCGGGCGACGAGCAAGGGGATCGTCCAGTCCACGAGCACCCTCGTCACGTCGCTGCTGCCCGGCGGGGTCGCGGTCCAGGACGTCCGAACCGGCGCGAACGGCACTCGTGAGGTCGACGTCGTTGTCCTCGCCGTGCCCGGCGTCCCTGACGACGCGCTCGCCACGAGCCTGCGTGCTCGTGGTCGAGAGGTGCACGTCATCGGCGACGCGCGCGCACCGCGCCGCGCGCACGCTGCGGTGCTCGATGGCGACCGCGTGGGGCTCGTGCTGTGATCGCCGTGGTGCCCGTGCGAGACGGCCGGCTGCCCGTGGGGGCCGACGCAACGGTCGCCGAGGCCCTGGGGCGCGTCCTCGTCATCGGCGAGGGGGCGATGGCGGCGGCAGCGTCGCTGCGCGTCGAGGTCCGCGAGCTGCGCACGTGCGAGGCAGGACCCTTCGCGCCGGGGTCGTGGGCAGCGGGGCTCGCCGAGATCCTCTCGGGCGAACCGATGATCGTCCTTCCCGGCTCCGCGGACGGACGAGACCTCGCCGGCCGGCTTGCCGGCGAGCTCGGCCGACCGTGCCATGCCTGGTGCACGGAGGTCTTGTCGAGCCGCGCGACCATGACGCGACACGAAGGCGTGGTGTCCGTCACCGTGCCGGTGCTCGGACCCGCGGTGACGACGCTGGTGCCGCGAGCGGCCACCGTCCGCGCCGTCGTGCCGCGTCAACCCGATCCGGTCGTCGTCGAGCTCGGCGCGCCGATGCGCCGTGACGCCACGGTCCTCGGCGTCGACGACGCGGACCCCGCAGAGCTCGACCTCAGCGACGCCGAGCGCATCGTCGCCGGCGGCGTCGGGCTCGGGGGGCCCGAGGAGTTCGCGATGCTGGCTGAGGTCGCTGCCGCCCTCGGGGCCTCCCTCGGCGCGACGCGGCCGATCGCGGATCGGGGCATCGTCGGCCACGAGCGCCAGATCGGCACGACGGGCGTCACGGTCGACCCACAGCTCTACGTCGCGCTCGGCATCTCTGGAGCGGTCCAGCACACCGCGGGCCTCGGCTCGCCGGGGCGGATCGTGGCGGTCAACACCGACGCCGCCTGCCCGATGATGGCGATGGCGGACCTCGCGGTCGTCGCCGACGCCGCCGCGACGCTCCGAGCGCTCGACCGGCGGCTCGCCGAGGCATCGTGACCACCGACTTCGAGGTGGTGGTCGTCGGCGCGGGACCGGCCGGGTCGATCGCGGCCCTCCAGCTCGCGCGAGCAGGAATCGCCACGTGCCTCCTCGAGCGCGGCCCGTTCCCAGGGTCGAAGAACGTCTACGGCGGGGTGATCTACCCGCGCGTGCTCGACGACATCCTGCCGGCGTGGCGCGACCGCGCGCCCATCCAGCGAGTCGTGACGCGACGATCGACCATGCTGATGACCGAGACACAGTCGGTCTCCCTCGACGTTCGCGTGCAGGCCTGGGGGGCGCCGCCGTACAACGGCATCACGGCGTACCGCGGCGAGTTCGACCAGTGGCTCGCCGACGAGGCGGTGGCCGCAGGGGCCACCCTCGTCGCCTCGACGACGGCCACGGGGCTACGGCTCGACGAGGGCAGGGTCGTCGGCGTCGCGACGGACCGCCCCGACGGCGACCTGTCGTGCTCGCTCGTCGTCGCGTGCGACGGCGTCAACTCGTTCCTCGCGAGGGAGGCGGGGCTCTACGCGGCGTTCTCCCGGCACCACATGACCCTGGGGGTCAAAGAGGTGCTCGCCCTCGATCGCGGCGAGCTCGAGTCGAGGTTCAACCTCACCGGGCGCGAGGGCTGCGACATCGAGATGCTGGGGGCGACCGGCGAGATCACCGGCGGCGGCTTCCTCTACACGAACCTCGACACCCTGGCGGTCGGCTGCGTGCTCAAGCTGGACGACCTGGCGGCGTCCAAGCGCCGGCCCGAAGAGGTCCTGGCGGCGATGAAGTCGCACCCCTCGATCGCCCCGCTCGTCGCGGGCACCGAGCTCGTGGAGTACGCGGCGCACCTCATCCCCGAGGGCGGCTACGACGCGATGCCGACGCTCGGAAGGCCCGGCATCGTGGTGGCCGGTGACGCCGCGTCGATGACGCTCGCGGCGGGCGTGTGGCTGGAGGGCGTCAACTTCGCGATGGCCGCGGGAGCGATCGCGGCGAGGGCCGCCGTGCTCGCTCGCCGCGAGCCCGACGGCCTTGCCGCAACGCACCGGCACTACGCGCGGCTGCTCGCCGACTCGTTCGTCATCAAGGACCACGTGCGCCTGCGTCGCGCGCCGGGCGTGGTGTTCAGCGAGTTCGTCCAGCACGTCCAGCCCGGGCTCGTGTGCGACGTCGCCGAGTCGTTCTTCACCGTGGCGAATCCGGCGGCCAAGCCCGGTCTGCTGCGGACGATCCGGCGCACGATGCGCACGCGGGGCATCGGCACCCTCGCCGCGCTGCGAAGCGCGGTCGCGACGATCAGGGTCTTCCGATGACGACGCACGACGACTTCGACGGTCTCGACTTCGAGGACCGCATGGCGACGGCCACCTTCGACGTCGCCGCAGATGCCCACATCGTCGTCGACGGCGACGCCTGCGAGGGCTGCACGACCAAGGCGTGCGTGACGGTGTGCCCCGCGAGCCTCTTCGTCGAGCTGTCCTCGGGCGGCGTGCTGTTCAACTACGAGCAGTGCTTCGAGTGCGGCTCGTGCTACCTCGTGTGCAACGAGGCCGGCGCGATCAGCTGGCGCTACCCCGAGGGCGGCAAGGGAGTGATCGTCCGACGTGGGTGAGCCCTTCGTGTGCGTGCCCGTGAAGCCCTTCGCGCCCGTCATCGAGGTGGACTGGCTGACGGGCACGGTGCGCCTGGACGAGCGCCACCTGGTGCGTTCCACGGCGGACGCGGCGGCGTGCGCGACGGGGGCCTCGATCGCCGCGGGGCTCGGCCACGACCTCGTGGTCGTCGCGGTGGCGGGTCCCCGGTCCGTCGACGTCCTGCTGACGGTGCTCGCCGAGGGCGCACACCGAGCGGTCCGCGTGGTCGTCGGCGACGAGGACGTCGACGACGCACACCCCGAGTCGCAGTGGCCGAGCGACGTCGTGGCCGGTGCGCTCGCCGAGCTCTGCGACGGCGCCTCGGTCGTGGTGTGCGGCGAGGCGTCCGGCGACCGGGCGTCGGGCACGGTCCCGTCGCGGCTCGCCCAGCGCCTCGGCGTCCCCCAGGGCCTCGGGCTGCGCGAGGCGACGCTCGACGACGGCCGGGTGCTCGGGGTGCGGCGCCTCGACGCGGGACGCCGCGAGCGGCTCTCGCTTGAGGCGCCCTGCGTCATCTCGGTCGGCCCAGCCGCCGCGGCGCCGACGCGCGCGCCACTGCGACGGGTGCTCGACCTCGCCGCGGGCCGAGGAGCGGTGGCCGAGCGACGGGTGCCGGCACCCCCCGGCGCCCGGCGCGGTGATCCTGCCGGCACGGTCCTCGGTCCCTACCGCCCTCGGGCCTCGGATCTCGCGGCCCCCGTCGAGCGCGACCCGGTTCGACGTGCGATCGAGGTGGCGGGCACGCTGTCTCGACGCGACCCCCCCGAGCTCGTGCGCTGCGACCCCGAGGACGCGGCCGTGGCGATCCTCGAGCGTCTCGAGCGATGGGGGATGCGGTGAGCGGTCCGGCGCTCGCGGAGCGCTCGACGATCGACATCGCCGAGAAGGCCGGGCGCCTCCTCGTCGTCGTGCCCGTCGGGGCATGCGAGCAGCACGGGCCGCACCTGCCACTCGGGACCGACTCGACCGTCGCTGCCGCGCTGTGCGAGGCGCTCGCGGCGGCCCGTGGCGACGTGGTCGTCGCGCCGCTGATCGGCGTCGGGGCGAGCGGCGAGCACGCGGGGTTCGCCGGCACGCTCTCGGTCGGCACCGAGGCGCTCGCGGCCTACCTCACCGAGCTCATCCGCTCGGCGAGGCCGTGGGCGAGGGGCGTCGTGGTCGTGAGCGGTCACGGTGGCAACGTCGACGCCCTCGCGCACGTCGAGCGAGTCGCCGCGGACGAGGGCGACCGCGTCGCGTGCTTCGTGCCGAGCATCGAGGGTGCCGACGCGCACGCCGGGCGCACCGAGACCTCGCTCGTCCTCGCGCTCGACCCGCCAAGCGTGCGACACAATGAGCTCGTGACCGGCGTGACCACCCCGCTTCGCGAGCTGGCCGCCGAGCTGCGCCGCCGCGGCGTCGCCGCGGTCTCGCCGACCGGCGTGCTGGGCGATCCGACGACCGCCAGCAGCTTGGAGGGACGCGACGTGCTCGCACGGCTCGTCGCCGACCTGTGCGACATGGTCGAGCGCGCGTTCGGGAGCGAGCCGTGAGCCCCGTCGCGCTCGTCACCGGCGCGGCGCGCGGGATCGGCGCCGCCACGGTCGACGCCCTCGTCGCGGACGGCTGGCACGTGCTCGCCGTCGACAGGTGCCGCGACATCGAGGGGATCCCCTACGCGATGGCGACGCCCGCCGACCTCGACGCGGTCGTCGACCGGCATCCGGGCCGGGTGCTCGGGCTCGTGGGCGACGCGCGCAGCGCCCAGGACATGGCCCTGGCGGTCGAGACCGCCGTCGCCCAGTTCGGTGCCGTCGACGCGGCGGTCGCCGCGGCTGGCGTCATCGCCGGCGGCCGCCCGCTGTGGGCGACGCCCGACGACGTCTACGACGCCGTGCTGTCGGTCAACCTCGACGGGGTGCGTCGCCTCTTCACCGCGGCGGTCCCCGCGCTGCTCGACGCGCCCGAGCCGAGGCACGGACGGCTCGTCGCCGTCGCGTCCGCGGCCGCGACGCTCGGGCTCCCGAAGCTCGCCGCCTACTCGGCGGCCAAGCACGCCGTGGTCGGCCTCGTGCGTGGGATCGCCGCGGACCTCGCGGCGAGCGGGATCACGGCGAACGCGATCTGCCCGGGCTCGACGCGCACCTCGATGCTCGACGCGTCCGCGGCGATCTACGACCTCAGATCCGCGGACGACTTCGCCGCCCAGCAGCCGATCGGACGGCTGCTCGAGCCCGGCGAGCCCGCGGCGCTCATCGCGTGGCTGTGCTCGTCGGCGTCGTCGGGGGTCACGGGCGCCGCGCTCGCCGTGGACGGGGGCATGACGACGGTGTGACGCACCGCGCCGCGGCGCGGTGGACTTCCTAGGGCTGGGCGATCGGGGCCGAGCAGGCCGCGCGCCACAAGGCGAAGTAGTTCGGGTAGGTGATCTCGTTGGTCACGTAGCCGGCTCGACGCAGCTCTTCGTGGAACGCGGGGAGGTGGCGCCACGGGACGCCCATGTCGACGTGGTGCGCGAGGTGCCAACCCGTGTTGTACGGCACGAACCACAGCCGCGCGAGCCAGTGCTGGCGCACGTTGTGCGTCGTCACCCGGCGGTCCCTGCCCGCCTCCATGCCGCCGTGCTCGGCGATCGCGCGCAGGCGGTTGAGCACGCGCCACTGCGTCATCCAGCTCAGCCACCAAAATGCCGGGTACGCCCACCACGCGCCGGTCATGGCCCACAAAGCGGCGAACAGCGCGAGCTGCACCGAGAGGATCGGCACGGCGACGGTGCGCCCCTCGGGGGTGCGCGTGGCGAGGACCAGGACCTTGAAGTTCTTCCACCCCGAGATCCCGACGGCGTCGCGGACCAGGCGACGAAGCAGGTCCCGGGGTCGCCCCGGGTAGCCCGAGTAAAAGGCGATGTCGGGCTCGTCAGGTCCGAACTCTGCTCGGTGGTGCGCGAAGTGGCTGCGCCGGTACAGCGAGATCGGGACCATCGCGGGGTAGGCGAGCAGCCAGGTGCCGACGAGGTCGTTCAGCTTCTTCGACGTGAAGAGCAGCTTGTGCGCCGCTTCGTGCATGAGGATCGCGAAGCGGGCGTGGATCGGGCCCATCGCGATGAAGCAGGCCGCCGCGACGTAGGGATACGAGGACGCGGACCACACGCCGACCTCGATAATCGCGAGGGCCGCGATCCAGAGGCCCACGATGCTGGCGACGTTGCGCGTGTCGCTGATCGTGCGGTACTTGGCGCGCAGCTCGGGCAGGGCGAGGCCGGTCGGACCGAGCCGCTCGGTCGGCAGCACGTCGGGCAGCACGTCGGGCGCTGGCACCATCGTGACGGCCATCTGTGTATCTTACATTCATCGAACGGCTGGATCAAGATCGTAAGAGACCGCTCACGGCCCGCAGCGTCCTCGCGAGCGCCCTTCTGGGCGAGACGCCCCCCGAGCTCGCGGTGCGGCGCCTCGTCCGCATCGCCCGGGTCTTCGGGATCAACGAGAACCAGGCACGCGTCGCGCTGTCACGGATGGCCCAGCGAGGCGAGGTCACCTCCGACGGGGCGGGCACCTATGCCTTGGCGGGCCGACTCGCCGAGCGCGCGGGGCGCCTCGAGGTCGCTCGCCGGGCACTGACGCGTGGCTTCGACGGCTCCTGGCACCACGTCGTGGTGACCTCGAGCGGCGACAGCGCGCCGGCCCGCCGTGCCCGGCGGGGCGCCCTGCGCGACGCGAGGCTGGGCGAGCTGCGCGACGGGGTGTGGCTGCGGCCCGCGAACCTCGACCTCGCCCCGGTGGTGCCCGAGGGCGCGGCGGTGTTCTCATCGGTCCCGCTGGGGGACCACCGCCAGCTTGCCGCGGCGTGCTTCGACCTCGTCGGCTGGGCGTCGCGGGCGAACGTGCTGTGCGAGGCGCTGGGGGCGACGCCGCTTCGCGACGAGGGCTCGCTCGCCCAGGGCTTCGAGCGCGACGCCGAGGTGCTGCGCCATCTCCAGCGCGACCCGCTGCTCCCCGCTGAGCTCCTGCCGCGCGCGTGGCCGGGCGGCGCGCTCCGAGCGGCCTATGAGACCTTCGACGCCGAGTACCGCGCGATCCTTGCAGCCTCGCACCGCGCGGCGGCGTCGCGCGAGGACGCCGCGAGCGACCGACGCTCGCGCCGCT
Organism: Acidimicrobiaceae bacterium; assembly: GCA_003162395.1. GTDB lineage: Bacteria > Actinomycetota > Acidimicrobiia > Acidimicrobiales > RAAP-2 > Palsa-459. Next base: position 32,052 of record PMON01000069.1, on the reverse strand, counting down.
AGGGGCCGACCACCCGGTGGTGTCGCGGACCCGACGTGGGGCCGCTGCCCGGCGATGCCGCGACGTCCTCGAGGATGACGACAGGGTCGAACACCGCGCGACGCGAAGCCCGTCGCAGCGCGCCGAGCACGGAGCGGCCGAGCACGACGATCAGGACCGCGTTGGTGACGGCACGTGGGAGATCGAAGCCGAGCGAGGTCGTGAGGTCGAAGAACACGAAGCGATGCAGGTTCTCGAGGACGCCGCCGCCGGGCACGTAGGAGAACGACGTCGTCGTGCCCGCCGCGAAGGGCCAGAACCACAGGTTGAGCAGCGCGCCGTAGAGGACGCTCGCGACAACGGCGTACCCAGCGAGGATCGCGATCTCTCGCTTGCCAGCGGCTCGAGGCAGGCAGCCCGCGCCGAAACCCATCCAGGCCGCCCCCAGCATCTGGAAGGGGAGCCACGGCCCGACGCCGCCGGTGATGAGCGAGGACGCGAACAGCGTGAGCGCACCCAGCACGAAGCCGAAGCCCCGCCCGAGCACCCGGCCCGAGCAGATGAGGAGGAAGAACATCGGCTCGAAGCCCGCGACCCCCGGGCTCGGCACGCGAAGCGCGGCACCGCAGGCCGCGAGGATCCCGAGCAGCGCCACTGCCTTGGCGTCGAGTGATCCCTCGGCGATCTCGCCGAGCACGATGGCGAGCAGCAGCGGGAGGAGGGCGACGAAGATCCACGGCGCGTCCGCGGCGTGTGCGAGGTTCGCCCCGGCGCGAGCGTGGACGAGCAGCGGCCAGCCGAACGCGGCCAGCCCGAGGAGCGACGCGGTGGCGAGCAGCACGGACGCGCGCGTCGTCAGTCGCACCGCGAGTCGGGCTCTGGCGGTGCGGCTCATGGCTGCGCCGCGAGCTCGTCAGCGGCGCGGAGCGCGCGGCGGACCTCCTCGACGGTGAGCCAGGAATCCGGCGCGAGGACCTTGGCGACCTGGGGGGCGAACACCGGCGAGTGGCAGATGACGTCGCGTGCCGCGCCGTCGGCGACCACCTCGCCGTCGGCGAGCAGCACGGCGCGATCGGCCACCCTCGCCACGAGCTCGACGTCGTGGGTCGCCACCACCACCGAGGTGCCCCCGGCCGAGAGGCGGGCGAGGATTCCCTCGAGCCGCTCCTTGCTCGGGTAGTCGAGTCCCCGCGTGGGCTCGTCGAGCAAGAGGAGCGGGGGATCGTGCGCCAGCACCACCGCCAGGGCGAGCGCCAGCCGCTGTCCCTCGGACAGGTCGCGCGGGTGGCGGTCGGCGGGCACCCCCGACACGAGCTGGTCGAGCACCCCTCGCGTCGTGCCGGCCCCGAGGCCGCCCTCCTTGTCCGACGTCGCGCACTCCTCGGCCACCGTCTCGCAGTAAAGGAGCAGCTGGGCGTCCTGGGGGACCAGTCCGACGGACCTCACGAGCCGCCGTGGCGACAGCGTCGCGGGCGCCTCGCCACGGACTTGCACGATGCCGATGCTCGGTCGGCGCGCTCCGGCGAGCAGCGCGAGCAGCGTCGACTTGCCCGAGCCATTGCGGCCCATGAGCGCGACGACCTCGCCGGCGTGGAGGCCGAGGTCGACGTCGCTGAGGGCGAGCACCTCGTCGTAGGCGAAGCCCGCCCCTTCGAGCGAGGCGACCGCCGCGCCGGACGTGGCGGGCGCCCGTCGCTCGCTCGGCGCCTTCGGCGCGGCGGACAGCCGCGCGCGAAGCGGTGCGACGACGCGTCGCGCGTCGCGCACCGAGAGGGGCACGGGCGACCAGTTCGCGAGGCGTGCGAGCTCGACCAGCGGCGGCGCGACGGGCGAGTCGGCCATCACGTCCTCGGGGGACCCGATGCGAAGCGGCGCGCCCTCGCCCGGGACGAGGATCACGCGATCGGCGAACGGCAGCACGCGCTCGAGCCGGTGCTCGGCGATGACGACGGTGAGCCCCACGTCGTGGACGAGCCTCGAGAGCGAGGCCAGCACCTCTTCGGCAGCTGCCGGGTCGAGCGCGGAGGTGGGCTCGTCGAGCACGAGCGCCCGGGGTGCGGCGGTCAGCACCGCGCCGATCGCGACGCGCTGCTGCTGGCCGCCTGACAGCGAGCGCAGCGGTCGGCCCCGGAGCTCGTGGAGGCCCAGCAGATCGAGCGTGTCCTCGACACGGCGGCGCATCGCGGCGGGCGCGATCCCCAGGTTCTCCATCGTGTAGGCGAGCTCGTCTTCGACCACGTCGGTGACGAAGCTGGCCGAGGGGTCCTGTCCGACGAGCCCGATCAGGTCGGCCAGGTCCCGCGGCGCGTGCACGCGAGTGGAGCGTCCCGCGACGCGCACGTCCCCGGCGAGGCGGCCCCCGGTCGCGTGGGGCACGAGACCGTTCATCGCGCGAAGGAACGTCGACTTGCCCGACCCCGTCGTCCCCACGACCACGCACAGCTCGCCCTCGCAGATCTCGAGATCGACGTCGAGCAGCGTCGGGGCGTCGGCGCCCGTGTAGGTGAAGGTCACGCCGTCGAATCGGATCATCGGGACTCCGTCGCGGTGACGTCGCGCGGCCGTGCGGCCGACAGGTCGGCGGCGCCGCGTCGTGGAGCGCTCGTCGGCGCGACGAGCGCGGGTGCGAGCCCGAGCAGGATCCCGAGGCACGGGAGCAGCGGGACGGGCGGGAGCCCGAGGGGGTAGAAGCTCACCTGGAGCCCGTCGACGCCGAGCGCGCCGGCGATCGAGAACGCCGCGACGACCGCCGCGCCCGACAGCGCGATCAGCCACTCGGCGCCGCCCCAGCGGTCTGGCCGGTAACGGGTGCGCTGCGTCCGCCTGCCGCTCAGGGCGACGCCGCTCGCGAGCAGGCCGGCGCCGACGAGGAGCATCGCGGCACCCAGCCCCCACGGCGTCGCCGAGCCCAGCGCGTCGTACACGCCGACGAGGACGAGCACGGTCCCCGCGACCGTCGCGACCGTCGCGACCGTCGCGCGCCGGCGCGAACTCGTCGCGCTCGCGCGCCGCCCGTACCCTCTCGAGTCCATCGAGGACGCGAGCTCGAGCGAACGATCGAGCGCTCCTTCGAGGACGGGCACCGCCATGCCGCGCAGTCCGGCGAGCCCGCGGGTGGGTCGACCACGGAGTCGCCTCGCCTCACGGACCTGTCCGATCGTGGTCACGAGCTCGGGCGCGTAGGTGAGCGCGACGGTCACGGCCACGCCGGCCTCGTAGAGCACGGCGGGAAGGCATCGCAGCAGCCGATAGGGGCTGGCGAGCGAGTTGGCCGCGCCGAACGCGAGCAGCACCACCGCGAGGCGCAGCCCCTCGCACAGCGCCTGGAGGACCGACTCGGCGGTGACGGGGCCGCCGATGCTGACGCCCGCGGCCCACGAGGGCAGCGCGACCTGGGGCAGCGAGAACATGACGTGCCCGGCGATGCGGTCGCCGAAGAGGACCTGCACGATGACGCGTATCGCGATCACGACCAGCCCGAGCCGCAGGAAGACGACGAGCGACCTCGACCACGGTGCGGCGCTGCGCTTGGTGGCGACCACGTAGACCACGACCGCCGCGATGAGCGACAGCAGCACGGGATTGGTGGTCTCGATCGCTGCGGTGGCAAGCCCGGCCGCCCACGCCCACCACGCCGCGGGGTGCAGTGCCCGGCGCCGACGCCGCGGATCCACTGGCCTCACGTGCGCGGGCGCCGCCGCCACCGGGCCGCACCGGCGCCACCGAGCACGACGACGACCAGCGCCGCGGCGCCGAGCAACGTCGCCGAGCCCGTCGGCGCGCCCCGCACGGGCACCGGGGAGGGACTCGTGGCCGCCGCGGCGCAGGCGGTGGCGAACACCGAGGACGCCGCGGGCGCGGGGTCGCTGGGATTGGCCGCCCCCTGCGACTGGTAGCGCCATCCCTCCACGTCCTCGTCGCGAACCGTCCACTCCGCGGGCCCAAGGTCGGCGTAGGTCCAGTGGCCGCCTCCGTGCCAGTAGGACCAGTAGGCGTACCCGCCGGGCTCGGGCGTCCCGCACCCCGTGGCGGGGTAGCCGTCGATCGAGCACAGCAAGCCGCTCGTGGCGTAGGTGGGCGCGGGCACGTGAAAGGAGCTCGCCACGTCCGCCAGCACCACCGAGCCATTGGTGCCCGCGGGGACCTTCAGGCACTTGATGACGATCCGGGGCGAGACCTTGGAGCGTGGTCCGAAGTCGACGACGACGACGACGCGGACCGTCGCGGTGCCCGTCACGGCGTCGCGCAGCGCCGCGTGGGTCGCTGCCATCGCCGGCGAGGCACCGACGCACGCGACGAGGAGCGCTGGCCCGACCGAGCGCCACCCACGTGCCGGCACGCGGCTCAGAAGGGGAACGCCTTGCTCATGAGCGCGGGGGTCGCCTGCTCGGTCGCCAGGCCGCTCGCGGTCTTCGGTGAGCCCGCGGCGGGGTAGTAGAGGGCGCCGTCGGCCAGCTGGAACGCCAGCAACGCCGAGGCCGGGTCCTTGGAGCCCTTGCGGAACGTCGTCGACGAGACCGAGTCGTGCAGGGACACGAGTGCCTGGATCACGAGGGCGGTCGAGTCCGGGTCAGCGGTGCCGCCGTAGGACCCCCAGCCTCCGTCGGCGGACTGCAGCGCCTTGAAGAACGGGACCGTGCGGTGGTGGGTCCTTGCGCGCTGGGCGACGAGGCCTTGTACCGCGAGCGCCGTCGAGTTGGTGTCGGGTCCGGTGTAGGTGGCGGGGTCCGATGGCGAACACGCAGCGGTCGTCGAGGCGCGATAGGACTCCCAGCCGCCGTCCGCGCACTGCTGGCGCTGGAGCCACGAGATCGCGGGGGCCAGCTGGGTCGTGGCACGCACGCCCGCTGCGGCGAGGGCCGCGAGCGCCAGGCCCTGCCGGTACGCGCCGTCGTACGTCGGGTCTTGCACGCCGAAGAGGCCGGCGTCGTGACCGGTAGTCCGCAGTGTCTTCAAGAGCCGCTTCACGAGGTTCGTGCCGCCGAAGCTGGTCGGGCTCTCACCGAGCGAGCGCGCGTCGAGGATCAGCGTGGCGAGCTGTCCGGCGCCGTCATTGCCGCCGTCGTTGACGTAGGTGGTGACGTGTGTCCTCAGGTAGCCGAGCGCGCGCAGCGCGGTGCGGCGCTCGCCGCCCGCAGCCGCGAGTGCGAGCACCGTGAGCGTCGTGTCCGACACGTCGGGGTTCCCCGAGAACGTGACGTAGCCCTTCGCGTTCACCTTCGACGCGAGCCACACCGCGGCCCGATGCGCGTCGTGAAGCTGGGGGAGCGTCACGACCGACCTCGGAGCCACGCTCGGAGCGAATGCGACGCCGCCGGCCCAGGCGGTGCCCCCCGCGGCGAGTGTGCTGATCGCGAGGCCACCGATGACGGCGGCGACGATGGCTCGGGACTTCTTGCGTGACATGGTTGCTCTCTTCCCGGGACAACGACCCGGGAAGGACCTTTTGCAAGGGTCTCCACCGAGCCCCTGCCGCAGTCTCGACGGTGTAGGACTCCCGAACACCGTGCAGGTATCCCGACTCGTGGGAGATGGCGAACCATCTGCCACCAACGGTTGCGGACCAGTGCCGGACTTTGACCGGACTTCCCCTACATGGTGCCTGTTGCTGTGCAGTTGCGACGATAGTGGGCGTCGTGGGCGTCGACAACCGGTGCCGGTACGCACCTCGTCGTCGCACGACGTGTGCTGACGAACCAGGTTCTGCCTAGGTTTGAGGGGCGCGTGGGTCTACTGTGGCCTCGAGATGGTCGGGGCTCGCACCTGCCCATGAATGCACAGGCGGTGACGGCGTGACCACGAACCTCGACTTCCCTGAGGGCCTCGACGACGCGGAGCACAACGCGTGGACCGGGGTGGTCTCGCTCCTTGAGGAGGCCGCGCAGCTGCTGCACCTCGACGAGGGCACGACCAAGATGATCGTGGCCCCCGAGCGGATCCTCCAGGTCGCGATACCCGTGCGTCGCGACGACGGCTCGGTCGAGATGTACACCGGGTGGCGCATCCAGCACGACACGAGCCGGGGTCCCGGAAAGGGCGGCCTGCGGTTCCACCCGACCGTCGACGTCTATGAGATCGCAGCACTGTCCGCGGACATGTCGGTCAAGTGCGCGGTCGTCAACATCCCCTTCGGTGGGGCCAAGGGCGGCGTGAAGGTCGACCCGCTCACCTTGTCGCACGGCGAGCTGGAGCGCCTGACTCGCCGCTACACCTTCGACATCGCCGCGATCCTCGGTCCGGACCGCGACATCCCCGCGCCCGACGTCAACACCGACCCCCAGGTCATGTCCTGGGTCATGGACACGATCTCGATGATCAGGGGGAGCTCCACGCCCGGTGTCGTGACGGGCAAGCCCGTCGCGATCGGTGGGACCTTCGGCCATGCAGGCGCGACGTCAGTCGGCGTGTCGATCTGCGCCAAGGCAATGTTCGAGCGACTCGGCATCGAGGTGCGAGGCTCGCGTGCGGTCATCCAGGGCTACGGCAAGGTCGGCGCGCCGTTGCTCGGGCTCCTGCACGGCATGGGCATGCGGGTCGTCGCGGTGGCCGACGTCGGCGGAGCGATCCACAACGACGCCGGGATCTACCCCGACGCGCTGCACGAGCACTTCTTGGAGACCGGAACCGTCGCGGGCTTCAAGGACGCAGACCAGATCGATGAGGTCGACCTGTTCTGCGTCGAGTCCGAGCTCGCGGTCCCCGCGGCGCTCGGCGGCGCGATCGACGAGCACGTCGCCCAGACCATGACCGCGTCGGTCATGGTGGAGGCGGCAAACGGACCGACGACGCGTGAGGCCGAGGTCATCTTGGAGAAGCGTGGCATCATCGCGGTGCCCGACGTGCTCGCGAATGCCGGCGGCGTGATCGCGTCGTACTTCGAGTGGGCCCAGGACCTGCAGGGCTTCCTGTGGGAGCGCGAGCTGTTCGCACGGCGCCTCGAGACGACGATGCAGGATGCCTTCGACAACGTCTACGACCGCTCCGAGACGCTCAAGGTGCCGATGCGCCAGGCCGCCGTCGCGCTCGGCGTGGAGCGGATCGCCGAGGCGATCCTGCTTCGCGGGCTGTTCCCCTGAGTTCGTTCACGCCGCTCACAGCGACGTGAATCGCCTCGCCGCGCTGCGGGCAGACGGTCCCACCGCGTTGTAGGCGACGACCCACACCGTGTAGGCGTCGCCTCGCGTCAGGCCGGTCAGCTCGCACGTCGTCGTCGCGGACGCGCACGATCGGGACGACGCGCCGGCTGCCACGGCGGTCGCCACGTAGCGGGTCACGGGGTCTCGGAGGCCCGCCGTCGACGCGTGCCACCGCAGCACGGCACGGTCGTGGCCCCGCGTGCTGCCGAGACCCGTTGGTGCGCTCGGGACGGTGCCGGGCACCGCGCCCGGGCTGGGCGCGCTCGGGCGTGACGTGCCGTGCACGTTGGTCGCGGTCACGACCACGGTGTACCGCGTGCCGTCGTGCAGCCCCGAGATGACGCACGAGGTCGTCGACGACCTGCACGAGGCATGGCCCGGGGATGCCGTCGCGGCGAACGAGCTGATTGCGGACCCTCCGTCGCCCCCCGCGGCCCAGCTCACCTTCAGCTCGCCCGGCCCCGGCAGCGCTGCGACGTGCGACGGCGGCGCCGGGTCGACGACCGGCCGCACCGGCGTGATCCTCGTTGCCATCGCGAGCGAGCTCGTGACCGTCCCCTGCGCGGAGACCGCCTCGAGGTCCCCGACGCTGACGCACGAGATCGCCGCGGGGCACGAGATGGCCGCGAGCCCCGATGCCGGTGGATGCCGGCTGGCAGCCGGCAGCGAGCCCAGCCGCACGAGGGGCTGCCAGCGCCCGGCGTCGTCGACGAGCACCGCCGGCGCCGAGGTCCCGTCCGATGCCTCGAGCCGGCCGACCGCGGTGCACGCGCGCGCCGTGCACGCGACGCCGCCGAGCGACCCGGCGGTGACCGTCGGCGTCATCCTGGGAAAGCCGATGGCGACGACGCGGCTCCACCTGCCTTTGAACTCGCGCTCGATGACCGGCGCCGTTCGGCCCGCGGCGTCGATGTCGTAGCCGACCGCGACACAGTTGCCCGTCGCGGTGCACGACACCGCGTCGAGCGCCGCGCTTCCCGTCGCCGGCGTGCCAGCAGGCAGGGCGGCACGCACTGCCGTGCGCCACACCCCGGCGGTCTCGGCCACGTGGAGCGGTACGTACGCGCCGACGCTGTCGAGGAACGAGCCGACCGCGACGCAGTCCGCCGCGTCGGTACAGGCAATCCCGGCAAGCCCCACGCTGCCGAGCGCCTTCGGCACGGTGCCAGCCCCCGCGGGAAGCACGACCTGTGTCGCGGTGCCCCAGCTCCCCGTGGTCTCCGACGCCGCCATCAGCTCGGGGTTGCCATGCTGGTCGGTGAACGCGCCGGCCGCGGTGCAGGACCCGACCGCCACGCACGAGACCGACGTGAGCTGCGCGAGCTGATTCCCGCCCGCACCGGTGGGCAGCCCGATCGTGAAGCCCGTGCTCCACGTGCCCGCGGCCTCGGCGGCCAGCAGCGGCAGGACCGACCTCGACCTGTTTTCGTAGCTGCCGACCGCGACGCAGTTCCTGGTTGACGGACAGGAGATCCCCGCGAGACCCGACGCGCTGTACGCACCGGCGTGATCTGCGGGCAGCGAAGGTGCGAAGGCGCGCGTCCAGCCAGCCACGGTCGTCGTCGCGATCATCGGCACGCCCGCTCGCGACTTGGTCTCGTAGGTCCCCACCCCGACGCACGACGTCGCCTTGGTGCACGCGATGCCCGAGAGTGCCGAGTGCGACACCGCGGTGGCGTTGGCGGGAGCGCGCACCTCGACGCTCGGACCGAGAAGGGACTCGGCTCCCGCAACGGCCCCGATCGCGGTGACGAGGCAGATCGCGATGGCCGCAGCCAGGCTCGCCATCCCCATCGGAGGGTGCCGCCCTCGGCGTCGCGATCGACGCGCTGTGCTCGGCGAGCTCGTTCGAGGCACGAGCTAGACGGGCGAAGGCTCCGTCGCTCGGGCGATCCTCGCGAGCGCCGAGACCGTGCGGCTGATCTTGACGCGGGCACGCTGTGCCTCGTCGGTCAGGCCCTCGAGCTCGTCGAGTCGCCAGGCCGCGAGGGTTGGGAGCACTACTTGGTGCAGGTACTGCGAGGCGTCGAAGATGCCCGCCTCGGCGATGATCCGCTCGTGCGCAGCGAAGCTCGGGATGCCCGTGCCGGGCATCCGGAACCCTCGGAGCTGGCGATAGATCGCGACGACCATGTAGCTCGGGTCGCGCTCGATCGCCGCGGCAGCGAGGTCGCGATAGAAGGCGTGGTGGAGCCCCTCGTCGCCGGCGATCTGCGACATGATCTTCTTTCCTCGCAGGGTGCGGTCCAGCGCCTGCCCGGTGTTGCGGTGCGCGACCTGGGTGGCGAGCTCTTGGAGCGAGACGTACGCGATGGTCTCGGCGATCGTCGGGGCCTCAGGAACGATGCCGGTCGTCATCTGGACCATTCGCGCGTCCTCGAGCTCCCAGGGATTCAGTGCTTTGGTCGCGAGGATCCAGTCGCGCATTGCTGCGGAGTGGCGCCACTCCTCTGCCGTCCACCGACCCGACCAGTCGCGGAGCGGGTGGTCCTTGGGCGCCCATTTGAGCAGCGCGTTCGTGTAGTAGGGAAGGTTGTCCTCGGTGAGCAGGTTGACGAGCAGCGCGCTGCGCACGCCGTCGGAGAGCGGGTACGCACCCTCGTCCCACTCGTCGCGCGAGAACTCGGTCGCGTGCGCCCAGGGCACGTCCTCAAAGGGGTACCACTGCTTCGTGGCCCCGAGGTGACGCTCGAACAGCGCAGCGGCAGGCTCCGCGAGCTCGCTCAGGAGTGCGCGGTCGCGAGCCTGATCGATCGGTGCTCCCACTGGTGAACCTGCGCCTTTCGCTGCGTGACCCGGCTCCCGGCCGGCATCCGCCCGCGGTCTCTCGAAGGACACGCTGGCACGAACAGGCTCTCACACGAACCGTGCCCCGGCCAGATTCAGGGTGCGCGTGCTGCTGAGCGCTCCTCTGACCGAGATTCCATTGGGACACCGGGCCTCAGCGATCCCGGGACCACGGGGCGATGTCCGAGGGGGCCGCAGACCGGATGATCCGGGACGCCACGCGGGATCCCCCTGCAGCGGACATCGACGCCGTCTGAGCACGACGTGGCGGCATTTCCTGCTCACCCCATAAACGGCCTCTGCGGCCACGTGACATCAAGCGAAGACGGCCCTTGAGGGTTCATCTGTCCCAGAAAAGCTGAGACATCACACCGCGCCCCCGGCAGGACTCGAACCTGCCCTTCCGGCTCCGGAGAGCGACCGGAACCGTTCAGCCAGTACGCCGTGTGCGACTTGGTGCGTGTGATCAAGGTCTCTTGTCCGTCCAGTATGCCCGAATGTGCCTCGATGTGATGCAGTTGATCGTCAAGATTGATCGTCAACTGTTGACGCGCGAGGATCACCGCCCTACGTCATACCCCACCGGCACACTGGATTGCAGTGACGAAAATGCAGGCGGTCTACTACCGGGACATACGTGGAGTTGAACCAGTCAATGCGTTCATCGATGAGCTTCCGCCGCGCGTCCAGGCATCACTTGACCTCCAGATCGACCGACTGAACATGCTTGACGACTCGGATCCGCCATTGCCGTTTCCCCATTCGAGCCAGGTCGATGGCGAGCTCCGAGAGTTGCGATGCCACTACGGTCGGCGACTCTTTCGCGTCCTGTACCGACGATCGTCAAGCCTCTTCGTGCTCCTTCACATTTTCGAGAAGACCACCACCACGGTTCCCGCAGCAGACAAGGCCGTGGCTCGGTCCAGGTGGGACGATTTCAAGTTCAGAATGGACGAGCGTCCCCGGCGACCTCCGAGGGCGGCCGGACGCGACGCTCCCTGAGAGACAGGGGTTAGCAAATCTGCTAACCTCTGGCCATGGCTAGACAGAGCCCCATAGGGCAGACGGTGGTGCAATCCAGCAGCAAGCGGAGCCGCCAGAGCGCTGAGTATCGCGCCGAAAGGGAAAGGCTCGAGCCGTACGAGTCGATCGCCCGAGAGGTCATCCGTCTTCGCATGGGAAAGAGCCTCTCCCAGGAGGTTCTTGCGAAGAGGATGGGGACGACAAAGTCTGCAATCTCGCGTCTGGAATCCGGACATCATGCGCCGAGCGTTGCGACGCTCCACAAACTCGCAGCCGCGTGCGGGGCGCGAGTGGTGATCGGTTTCGAACTGACTGTCAAGGAGCCCATACTGAAGATTGCGAAGGTCTGAATCTGCTTGAGCGGTCGACGATGGACGGTCGCGCTGAATTGAAGCGACACACATGCTGGCGTTCGATGGTGCCGACGCATCGCGTCGCGGATTGAGATGCTTGGCGCCCCCGGCGCCCCCGGCAGGACTCGAACCTGCGCTTCCGGCTCCGGAGAGCGACCGGGACCATCCAGCCAGTGCTCCGTGCGCGATCTCGTGCCTGTGCTCAAGCTCTGTTGTCCGTCCAGTATGCCCGAATGTCCCTCGATGTGACGTAGTTGATCGTCAAGATTGATCGTCAACTCTTGGCTCGAGACGGCGACCGACCCAATTCGGCAGCCATCTGGACTCCCGCGAGAGGTGGCTGCAGCCCGCAATAGAGTCCGCTTGTGAGTGGACAACCAGGGCGGTCATCGAAGCTGCCTTGGAGTCGAGACCTGCGAAATGCCGGATTCATCGCGGTGGTTCTCGTCGTCGCTGGCTTCGGCCTGCTCGTTGGCGCGCAGGTTGGCGCGGCGAGAGCGATCACGACCGTTCCGACTGCGGGGGCGGTCAAGGTCCATTTGACAGCAGGGTCTCACGAGATCTGGGGCGACATTTCGGGTCCAGGATGCGGGTACGAGCACGTGACCGGCCCAACTGGCCCCATACGGCTCGCAAATGGCCCCTCGGATGACTCTGGTCTGTCTTCATGGGAGGCGATGGGCCTCGTCGCCTGGGGTCCGATCGTGCCTTGCTCGACCTTCTGGGCACCTCGAGATGGTGAGTACGTCGTCTCGGACAGGGGCCTGACGGCCGATTTGGCATATGGCGATCAGCCGATCACCATCCCCCCAAGTCCGACGCCGTACTTCGCATTGTCGACAGTCGGCATCGGATTGGCCATCTTCGGCGTTCTTACAGGCGCTGTGACACTGACGATGCAGGGCCGCAGGCGCCGATCGACCATCGGCTGGTATCCGGCCCCTGCGAACTCAGCAGTTGAGTGGTTTTGGAGCGGCAGGAGTTGGAGTGCCTGGCGGTGGAAGAGCTCCTGAGCAGGCTCAGCGGAACGAGCGCAAGACCGTGAGTTGAAGCCCACGACTAGGCATTCACTCGACTGGGAGGTCAAGTGAACACCCAGTCGAAGACACTGAACTAACTCCGGCCTTTGTGCAACCGCCCCTCCGTCGCCCTTTCCCTTCTTCTCACGTCTCTCACCTCCTCTCACTCTCTCTCCTCCCCTTTCGTCACCATGGGGTGTTCACTGACTTAGGACGAATCTCCAGCAATCAAGCGGCGGAGGGCAGCCGAAGCTCCGGCTGCAGGGTGTTCACCAGTGCACCCCAGGTTGGTGAACACCCTTGTGAAACGTCTCACGCCCGCTCAACGGTCCGGCACGCCCGACGATTAGCTCTAGGTCGTCCAAAGACTCAGAGGGCGGGGACTTCTGGGACTGGGAGAAGCCCTGAGCACCACGCCTACTCCTTGACCAAGCCATTGCCGAAAGAGAGGATCGCTGACGGAACACCAAAGAAGGAACAGCGTGTCGTCGATCAAGAAGCTCCCAACCATCCTGATCCTGACGATCGCCCTCGTTGCCGGGCTCGGAACTGTGGCGATCGTGGCGGAGCGCTCCCGCATCGACTCGTTGCAGCAGCAGATCGGCAAGCTTCGCTCAGATCAGCCACTACTGGGACGACTTGTTGGGGACTTCCGGTACGGGTCGGGATTCGGCTTGCCTCGCCCGGCTGCAATATTCAACGGCGGGGATCCGACAGGTCGCGTGGCCGGGATCCGGTGGCTGTCGTGGGGAGGGCCGACTGCGGTTGGCACCGGCGAGGCCGTGTGGGTGCCAGCCGGGACTGAAGGCATGCGCCATGCCAAGTTCGAACGCGCCACCGTTGTCGCCTTCAACCTCGGGACCTGCGCCAAGCACCTGATGTACCAAAGTGTCGAGTGGTACTTCCCCAGCGAGGGGGAATCTTTCGACGGCTTGCAGTTCGAGGATGTTTGTACGGGCGCGTACGTGGTCGGCCCTCCGAGAGCCAGGACGGTGGTTCGGACGGTCCCGGTGACCACGTGTCCGACTGAGTTCTCGGCAAGTGGATCGACCCTGAACCTCCCGCGTTCGATCAAGGTCCTTGTGCCGCCCAGTCTCGACATGTCAGGCGTGGAGCTCTACGGCGATCAGGCCAACTTTGGACTCACGCTCGGCCCCAAGGGATGGAAATGCAGCGCATCCTCGTCGAGCTCGGGGATCTGGATCCAGATCTATCCACCTTCCGAGCATGGGTCGGCCAACTCGGTACGTCTGATTCACGGCGCAGCGATCACGATGAATCTCGATGGCGGCTGCTACGAGTGCAGGCTCTCGATCGTGTGCCCGTACTTCGCTGGCGCCAGGAGGGCCTGGGCGGAGGCCTACTACGTCCCTGGTAAGGCGGGCAGCAGCGTTGCCGCCAACTGCTCAGCTCGCCGGGGCGAACTGGTCACCCGACTGCGACCCGATCTCGCGCATTTCACCGATCCTCCAGGCGTCTCAGGCGGCGGCTTACCTTCGGGTGGGTTGAATCCATCGGTCGGCCTCATGTACTTCGGGCCGTACCCCGATGCAATGCTCTCCTGCACGCTTCCAGTCGCCCAGTCAGGTCTCTGTGTTCCAATCCTTCGGTGGTTCGTCTTCACGAATCAAGGTGCCAACCCATCAACCGTGAGTCATGGAGTTCTTCGCACCGGCCAGTGAATCTGGCAACGCCGTCAGCGATCAAGCGTCCTCTAGGACGATGGCGGAGGCGAGATCCTTTGCCTCCATGTGGTGCCGATATCGGTTGACCATCTCGACGGTCTTCCAACCGTGGCGATCCATGACTTCTCCAACCGTTGCGCCCTTCTTGAGGAGGGTCGTAGCTGAGTGATGTCGCAGGTCATGCAGGCGCATGCGCGGTACGCCCGCGGCCCTACACGCAGACACGAAGGTCCTGGTGATCGTGTGCGGGTGGTACGGGTGTGCCCCATCCGGCTCCGACGAGAAGACGAACGACTCAGAGGTGATCGTCGATCCTGAGACCGTTGCTCGGTCCGCGCATCGCTGGAGATGCTCGGAGAGAATCTGCGTCGTCTTCGGACCGATCGCGATCCGACGACTTTCGCCAGTCTTGGTATCCCGCTCTGCGACGCCACCGGCCTGAGGGACGACGGAGCGGTGAATGAAGACGTTCCCCGCCGCTAGGTCGACGTCCTCCCACTTGAGGCCGCACACCTCGCCTCGCCGACATCCCGTCAAGGCGACAAAGGCGACGAGTGCCCCCCAATCTGGGCACTCGTCGAGGAGATAGCTGATGACTCTCCGGACGTCCTTGGAATCGGGTGGCTGAATCTTCTTGGCCCGAAGCGGTGGCAGCTCCACGCCCGACGTGGCGATCGAGTTCGTAAGCCCGCGCTTGTGCGCCCAGGCCAACGATTTGACGCATAGCCCAGTGGAGCTTGCGGACCGATGAACCAGACTGACCTGCGGTGACCAGATCTGCATAGACGTCCTCGATCTGAAGGGACCGAAGCTTGGCGACGGGCATCTTTGTAATCGACTCGGGCAAGAGGTTGATCGCGACCTGGTAGCGGTCTGCAGTGGAGGGCGCTAGGTGCGCGCTCCTGTACTCGAGCCACCGAGCAAGTACCCTGGGCCACCGACGTTGACTCGAGCGGCAGGTCCCGGCCCACAGTGACCTCTGCGACGAACGCAGCGAGTGCTCGCTCGGCTTCCCGCTTCGTCCCACGGAATGTCCTGGTGGCGTAGCGCCGCTTGTGGGCCCTCGTGTCGTAGCCGCGGTAGACGACCAGCTGCCACGAGCCGTTACCCCGCCCCCGCAAGGATCCCGCCATCTGTCACTCCCTCGATCTGGAGATTGATCGTCAGCAGTGATCGTCAACGGTCGGCGATTCGAAGCCAAAGTGCCGAAACACCAAGGAATCCTTGGCGCCCCCGGCAGGACTCGAACCTGCGCTTCCGGCTCCGGAGGCCGGCGCTCTATCCGCTGAGCTACGGAGGCCAGCCCGGAGATTCTAGTGGTGCGTCACCTCCGCACCCGAGGGACGATGACGTTGAGGCCGGCTTCGTGTGCTCTCGGCCGTGCCACAGGTGACGTCGCAGAACGATCAGTCCCCGAGTCGCGGCTCCGCGCTCGGACACGGGCGCGCCTTCGACGGCGCCCGCCGTCGCGGACGTCGTCCTGTCACGGCGGCGTGTCGGTGTTGCACGGAGGCTCCTTGGACGTCGACGTGTTCCTCGTGCTGTCCGGCCTCCTGATCACGTCGCTGCTCGTCGCTGCTCGTCGCTGCTCGTCGCTGACCGCCGTGACGCGCGGCCGGACGTGTGCGCGACCGGGCTGCACGGTGGTGCCCCCGTAGGGTGAGGGAGGTGTCCCTCGTACCGTCGACCGCGCCGGTCGCGCGCTCGCTGCTCCCCGACACCGCCGTCATCGCGGTCGACGGCCGGCTGTCAGTCGGCGGGTGCGACCTCCTCGGGCTCGCCGAGCGCTTCGGCACGCCGCTGTTCGTCTATGACGAGGCGCACCTCGAGGCGCGGTGCGCCGAGGCAGCGTCCGCCTTCGACGACGGCGTGGCGTATGCCGGCAAGGCGTTCTTGTGCCGCGCGATGGCCCGCCTCGCCGTGCGGGCAGGTCTGTGCATCGACGTGGCGTCCGAGGGCGAGCTGCACTGCGCCCTGAGCGCTGGCGTGCCCGCAGGTCGGCTCGTGCTGCACGGCAACAACAAGTCCGACGACGAGCTGGCACTGGCGCTCAACGCAGGCGTCGGACGCATCGTCGTCGACGGCCTCGATGACCTCGAGCGCCTCGCCAAGCACGCCTCGGGCCGCATCGTGCCGCAGGCGGTGCTGGTCCGGGTCACCCCGGGCGTCGAGGCGCACACCCACGAGTTCGTCCGCACCGGCCAGGAGGACACGAAGTTCGGCGTCTCGATCGAGACCGGGGACGCGTCGCGCCTGATCGAGCGCGTCGCCGCGACGGACGGGCTGGCGCTCGTTGGCCTCCACGCGCACATCGGGAGCCAGGTGTTCGACGTCGGCTCGCTGGCCCAGGCCGCTCAGATCCTCGGGACGTTCTTCGCGCGCCTCGAGCTCGAAGAGCTGTGCGTCGGCGGCGGGCTCGGTGTCGCCTACGTCGAGGGTGAGACCGCGCCGACGATCACCGAGTGGGGACGCGCCGTCCGAGCGGCGTGTCACACCGCTGGCGTCGCCGAGCACGCGCGCATCACCGCCGAGCCGGGCCGCTCGATCGTCGCCGCGGCTGGCGTCACCCTCTACACGGTGGGTGCCATCAAGCAGGTGCTGTCGGGTCGGACCTATCTCGCCGTCGACGGTGGCATGAGCGACAACCCTCGGCCCGTGCTCTACGGCTCGGGCTACGAGGCGTTCCTCCCCCGGTCGACCGGGGCGGTGCGGACGCGGGCGGCACGCATCGTCGGGAAGCACTGCGAGAGCGGCGACGTCCTCGTCGACGATGCTCGTCTGCCCGCGGACGTCAAGGTCGGCGACGTGCTGTGCACGCCGGTCACCGGCGCCTACGGCTACTCGATGGCCTCGACCTACAACCGCGTCGGTCGACCTGCCGTCGTCTTCGTCCGCAATGGCATGGCCGCCGTGGTGCTTCGACGAGAGTCCTCGGACGATCTCGAGGCGCTTGAGTGCGACGACGGCGCGACGTGACCGCAGCGTGCGTCCGCGTGGCCGTGCTCGGGTGCGGGACGGTGGGTGCGGCGGTCGCCGAGGCACTGTGCGACCCGGTGAGATCCGCCGGTCTCGACGACGCGATCGGCGCGCCGATCGAGGTCGTCGGCATCGCCGTGGCCGACCCAACCAAACCGCGTCCAGGGATCCCTGAGTCGCTGCTCGTGACCGACGCCCGGTCACTCGTCACGAACGGGCGCGCCGACGTCGTGGTCGAGCTGATCGGCAACGGTGCGGACACGCTCGAGCTCGTGACCGCCGCGATCGACGCGGGCGCGTCGGTCGTGACGGCGAACAAGGCGCTGCTCGCCACGCACCTTGCGTCGCTCACGGCGCGTGCGTCGGCTCGCGGGGTCGACCTGTTCTACGAGGCGGCCGTGGCCGGCGCGATCCCGATCGTGCGCGTGCTGCGCACGTCGCTCGCCGGACAGCGGCTGACCAGGGTGCTCGGCATCGTGAACGGCACGACCAACTTCGTGCTCACGACGATGGAGCGGGAGCGACGCGACTACCAAGACGTCCTCAAAGAGGCCATCGCCCGCGGCTTCGCAGAGTCGGATCCCACCGCGGACGTCGAGGGCCACGACGCCGCACAGAAGGCCGCGCTCCTCGCGTCGCTCGCCTTCGGCCGAGCGGTCCTCGACGGCGACGTCGCCCGAGAGGGCATCGCGAAGGTGACCGCCGCGGACCTCGAGGCGGCGAGCCGGATGGGGTACGTGGTCCGGCTGCTCGCCGTCGCCGAGCGCGTGGGACCGGCAGCCATCTCGGTTCGCGTCCATCCCGCGATGGTGCCAGTTGACCACCCGCTTGCGGCCGTGGACGGCGCGTCCAACGCCGTGTTCGTCGAGGGAGCGGCGTCAGGACCCGTGATGCTCCAGGGCGCCGGGGCGGGCGGTGCCGCGACGGCCTCGGCGGTGCTCGGCGACCTTGTCGCCGCGGGGCGGAACCGCGTAGCGGGCACCTCTGAGCACGCCCCGTCGTTCGCCGGGGCGTGCCGGCTCGTCGCACCAGGCGAGACGACGAGCGCGTTCTACCTCGCCCTCGAGGTCCTCGACCAGCCCGGCGTGCTCGCGGCGGTCGCGACGGTGTTCGGCAGCCTCGGCGTGTCGATCGAGTCGATGGAGCAGATCGGCCGCTCCACCGCCGCGCGGCTGGTCTTCCTCACGCATCCTGCGACCGAGGCGCAGATGTCGGCGACCGCGCTGCAGCTGCGTGAGCTCGAGGCCGTCACCGCGATCGGCGCGCTGCTCCGGGTCGTCGACGGACCGAGTCGATGACGCGGTACGGCGGGGTCATCGCGCGCTACGGCGAGCTCGTCGGCGTCGCCGACGCGGCCGGCGCGGTCACGCTCCTCGAGGGAGCGACGCCGCTCGTCGCGGCGCCGAGGCTGTCCGAGCGGGTCGGCGCGGAGGTCCTCTTGAAGGTCGAGGGGGCGAACCCGACCGGGAGCTTCAAGGATCGAGGCATGACCGTGGCGATCACCAAGGCGCTGCGGGCGGGCTCGCGCGCGGTCGTGTGCGCCTCGACGGGCAACACGTCGGCGTCCGCCGCCGCCTACGCAGGCCGTGCCGGGCTCGACTGTGTGGTCGTCATCCCCGAGGGCAAGGTCGCGGTCGGCAAGCTCGCCCAGGCGCTCGTCCACGGCGCCCGCGTCATCCAGGTCCGAGGGAGCTTCGACGACGCGCTCACCCTCGTGCGCGACCTCCCCGCCGAGGCCGGGGTCACGCTCGTCAACTCGGTGAACCCCGACCGACTCGATGGGCAGGCGTCCGCGGCCTACGAGATCGTCGACGACCTTGGCTCCGCGCCCGATTACGTGTTCCTCCCGGTCGGCAACGCCGGCAACATCACCGCCTACTGGCTGGGCTTCACCCGCTACGCGGCTGCCGGGCGCGCGGCCAGCCGCCCGAGGCTCCACGGCTTCCAGGCGGCGGGTGCGGCCCCGATCGTCCTCGGCCACGTCGTCGAGCGACCGGAGACCGTTGCGACGGCGATCCGGATCGGCAACCCGGCGAGCTGGCGGGGAGCGATCGACGCCGCCGCAGAGTCCGGGGGGATGATCGGCTCGGTCACCGACGACGAGATCGTCGAGGCGTGGCGGCTCCTCGCGCGCGACGAGTCGGTGTTCTGCGAGCCGTCGAGCGCCGCGGGGGTCGCGGGCCTGCTGAAGCACGGCGTGCCGGACGGCGCCCGGGTCGTGTGCGTGCTCACCGGCAACGGGCTGAAGGACCCCGACGCCGCGACGTCGACCTTCGTCATGCCACCAGTGGTGAACGCCACGGCTGAGTCGCTGCTCGGTGTCATCTTTAATGTGGCAGAAGCGCGGTCGAGCCGCTAGAGTGAGTCCATCCCACCTTGTCGGCGGCTGTGCCGCTGACCCAGGGACAACTTCCTTGGAGCGGTGGATCGAGCCGCGTGCGAAGCGCACGAATGTGTTCCCCCGGTTGGCAAATGAGCTATTCCGAGGTGAGAGAGAGGACACGAATGACCTCCGGTCCCCAGTTGGAACGGTCCCTCCTTGAGGCCAAGGAGCGAGACGAGCTCCAGACGATCGCCCAGGCGATGGAGCTGAAGACATCCGCGAGAGCGAGCAAGGCGACGCTCATCGGGGCGATCCTCGGCGCCACCGGCGCGACCAACGGCACGAGCGAGCCCGCCGAGCCCGAGGCACACGCCTCGTCGGCGGCCAGCAACGGCTCGGCCCCGAAGGACGACGCCGAGCTCGTCACCGTCGGCGCCGGCGCGACGAGCACGGCGACCGAGCAGGACGCCTCGGAGTCCTCGGGCGACGTCAACCGCGGCACGCGCGCGCAGCCGTCGGGCTCGGGCCCGTACGACCCTGCGAATCGCAGGAACAACAACAACCGACGCCGACGTGGCCGAGACCGTGAGCGCGGGAGTGGTGAGCGCGACCTCCAGGGCGCACAGGAGCAGAACTACAGCGGTGAGCTGGTCGAGGTACGCGGCCTTCTCGACCTGAAGGACGAGGGCTACGGGTTCGTGCGCACGTCCGGCTACCTGCCGTCGGCCAAGGACGTCTACGTCTCAATCAGCCAGGCGCGCAGGTTCTCGCTTCGAAAGGGCGACACCGTCGAGGGCGCGTGCCGGCCCGCGGCGAGCAACGAGAAGTACCCGGCGCTGCTTCGCATCGACACGATCAGCGGCCTCGACCCCGAAGAGGCGCGGACGCGGCGTCGCTTCGAGGACCTCACCCCGCTGTTCCCCGATGAGCGGCTTCGCCTCGAGACGGTGGGCGAGAAGGAGAACATGACCTCGCGCATCGTCGACCTGCTGAGCCCGATCGGCAAGGGCCAGCGTGGCCTCATCGTCTCGCCGCCGAAGGCGGGCAAGACCGCGATCCTGAAGCGCATCGCGCACTCGATCGAGGAGAACAACCCTGAGGTGCACCTCATGGTGCTGCTCGTCGAAGAGCGTCCCGAAGAGGTCACCGACATGCGCCGCAGCGTCAAGGGAGAGGTCGTCGCCTCGACGTTCGACCGCCCGAGCGAGGAGCACACCCAGGTCTCCGAGCTCGCGATCGAGCGCGCGAAGCGACTCGTCGAGCTCGGCCAGGACGTCGTGATCCTGCTGGACGGGATCACCCGGCTCGCGCGTGCGTACAACCTCTCCCAGCCCGCGACCGGGCGGATCATGTCCGGTGGCGTCGACTCGGGTGCCCTCTACCCGCCGAGGAAGTTCTTCGGCGCCGCGAGGAACATCGAAGAGGGCGGCTCGCTCACCATCCTCGCGACCGCGCTCGTCGAGACCGGCTCCAAGATGGACGAGGTGATCTTCGANNTCAAGGGCACCGGCAACATGGAGCTGCGCCTTGACCGCCGTCTCGCGGAGCGCCGCATCTACCCCGCGATCGACGTCAACGCGAGCTCGACGCGCCACGAAGAGCTGCTCTTCGAGAAGGGCCAGCTCCAGCAGGTCTGGAAGCTACGCCGGGTCCTCAACGGGCTGTCGAACGACGGCACCGGGGCCGCCGGCCTCGAGCTGCTGATGGACAAGATCAGGACGACCAAGTCGAACGACGACTTCCTCGCCGAGATCGCGAAGGGCCCGTCCGCGAACATGTGAGCACGCCGGCGGGTAACATAACTCGCCGCATACGAGGAGCATCATGAAGGCAGAGATCCACCCCCAGTACGTCGAGACCACCGTGCGGTGCTCGTGCGGGAACTCGTTCCAGACGCGCTCGACCAAGCCGGACCTGCACGTCGAGCTGTGCAACGAGTGCCACCCGTTCTTCACCGGCAAGCAGAAGCTGGTCGACACCGGTGGACGCGTCGAGCGCTTCCAGCGTCGCTACGGCGCGAGGGGCAAGACCCGCGCCGCGAAGAGCTGACCCACGGCGCTGCGCGCCACCTGATGGGAACGCTCGACGAGACCCTTGACGGGCTCGCCGTGGAGCTGGACGAGCTCTCCGTCGCGCTGTCCGACCCCGACGTCGCGCGCGACACGGCGAGGCTGAAGACGCTCTCCAAGCGCCACCGCCGCCTGAGCGGGCTCGTGGGCACCTGGCGCGAGCTGCAGGCCGCTCGCGCCAACGTCGTTCTGGCGGATGAGCTCCTGGCCATCGCGAGGGGCGAGGAACGCGCCGGGTACGAGGCGGATCGCGCCCGCTCCGAGGAGGCGATCACCGAGCTCCAGGCGCGTCTCGAGGCGCTCTTGGTGCCCGAGGATCCGAACGCAGGCCGCGCGGTGCTCGTCGAGATCCGAGGTGCCGAGGGTGGCGAGGAGGCGAACCTGTTCGCCCGGGACCTCTACGACATGTACACGCGCTACGCCGCGGCGAGGGGCCTCGCCGTCGGGGTGCTCGAGGAGCGACCGAGCGAGCGCAACGGGCTCGACGAGGTCGTCTTCAAGGTCACCGGCGACGACGCGTGGTCCCGGTTCGAGCACGAAGGCGGCGTGCACCGCGTGCAGCGAGTGCCCGAGACCGAGGCCAAGGGCCGCATCCACACCTCCTCGGCGACGGTGACGGTGCTGCCCGAGGCCGACGAGGTCGACGTCGCCCTCGATCCCAACGACCTCAAGATCGACGTCTACCGCTCGAGTGGCCCTGGCGGCCAGAGCGTCAACACGACGGACTCCGCGGTGCGCGTCACGCACCTGCCGACGGGCATCGCCGTGGCGATGCAGGACGAGAAGAGCCAGCTGCAGAACCGCGCGAAGGCGCTCGTGGTGCTGCGAAGCAGGCTGCTGGCGCAGGCCCAGGACGAGGAGGCCGCGAAGCGCGGCGACCTGCGGCGATCCCAGGTCGGCGGCGGCGGGCGCGGCGAGAAGATCCGGACCTACAACTTCAAGGAGAACCGGGTCACNNTACAACTTCAAGGAGAACCGGGTTACCGACCACCGCATCGGCCTCACGCTCTACAAGCTCGACGCGATCATGGCCGGACAGCTCGACGACGTCGTCGACGCCCTGGTCGCGGACAAGCGAGCCCGCCAGCTCGCCGAGCCCAGTGACGCCTGATCCGCTCTTCGACGAGCTCACCCAGGCGCTCGACTCACGCCGCGAGGCCACGTGGCTGCTCGACGAGCTCCGCGAGGTGCCACCCGACGCACGGCGTGGGCGAGCCCTCGCACTCGCGCGTCGGCGGATCGACGGCGAGCCGCTGCAGTACGTGCTCGGCCACTGGCCCTTTCGCACGTTGGACCTGCTCGTGGACAGCCGGGTCCTCATCCCGAGGCCCGAGACCGAGCCGCTGGTCGACCTCGCGCTCGCTGCCGTCCTCGCTGGCCACGACGGGGTCGTCTGCGACCTCGGCTGCGGCTCCGGGGCGATCGCGCTCAGCGTCGCCGTCGAGGCTCGGTCTCGCGGCGCCCACCTGGAGGTCATCGCCACGGACGTGTCCAGCGACGCGCTCGCGCTCGCCGCGCACAACGCCGAGCGGAACCTCGCCGGGCCGATCGTGTTCCTCGAGGGATCGTGGTTCGACGCACTGCGTGCCGGCGACCAGGGCGCGCTGACCGTGCTCTGTGCGAACCCGCCGTACGTCGCGGCTGCGGAGCGTCCGACGCTCGCCCGCGAGCTCGACTTCGAGCCCGAGATCGCGCTCGTCGCGCCGGACGGCACCGACGGCACGCCAGGATTCGGTGCCATCGAGACCATCATCGGGAAGGCGCCGACGTGGCTCGCGCCGGGCGGCACCCTCCTCGTCGAGCACGGCGCCGGCCATCGCTCCGCGGTAATCGCGTGCGCGGAGCGTGCGGGACTGGTCGAGGTGCGCGACCACGACGACCTCGCGGGGCTGCCTCGGATCCTCGAGGCAAGGCGCCGACGATGACGACCCGGGTGCTCACGCCCGAGCAGCTCGACCTCGCCGTCGAGCTGCTCGCGGGCGGCTCCGTGCTCGCCGTGCCGACCGACACCGTCTACGGGCTCGCGGCAGTCCTGGGTGACCGAGCAGCGGTCGGACGGCTGTCGGCCCTCAAGCGACGCCCCAGGGCGCTGCCGATCGCGGTGCTCTGCGCCTCGGTTGACGAGGCGTGCGAGCTCTCGTCTTCGTGGCCGCCGAGTGCCGCGGCGCTGTCGGCGGCGTTGTGGCCCGGCCCGCTCACGCTCGTGGTCCCGGCCCTCTCGGGCCTCGCGGCGCGACTGGGGTCCACCAGCAGCGTGGGCGTGCGAGTCCCCGACGACGCGATCTGCCGCGCGCTGCTCGAGCGCACGGGTCCGCTCGCGGTGACGTCGGCGAACCTGCACGGCGCACCGCCGGCGACGACCGCAGCCGGCGTCCTCGCCCTCTTCGAGGGCACGGATCTCGTGGGTGTCCTCGATGCGGGTGCTCGCGACGGCGAGGTCTCGAGCGTGGTCGACGTGACGGGCGTCGCGCCCGAAATCGTGCGTGAGGGCGCCCTGTCGCGCGACGCGCTCCTCGCGCTGCTCACACGAGGCTGATCGACTCGGCCCCGACGACAGCGCGCCCGCCGAGCGGATCGTCCGCCATGAACCCCGCCGCGACGTCTCGGTCGTCGGTGGCGAACAGCCGGCGCGCGCCGCTCGGCGTGCGAAGCGACACGATCGCCCTCGTCGCGAGCCCGTCTCGATCGTGCACCACTGTGTAGGACTCGACCAGGGCGGGCCCGCTGTAGCCGGGGTCGGCCGCACGCAGCGGCACGGCGTCCACGTCTGCCTGCACGCTGGTCGCTCGAAACCCGCCGCGCGGCGGGGAGGTCGAGTAGGTGCCCCACGAGTGCGTCGAGGCGTACCAGCCGAGCGCGGTCACCAGCCCCGTCGCGCCGGGGGAGCGCCGGAGCCGCTCGGTCATCGTCGCGATCGAGTGGGTGACGTAGTTGTTGCCGGGGCCACCGAAGAACGTCATGCCGCCCGTCACCGACGGGGGCCGCTCGTCGGTCAGCACGTCGATCCCGAGTGCGTCACCCGCGAGCTGGACCGCGCACGGAAAGCAGCTGTACAGATCGAGCAGCGCCAGGTCGTCGACAGACGGGGGCACCTCGCCGAAGAGCTGCCGCGCGCACGCCCGCATGGCGAGGGACACCGACAGCTCGTCCCGCTCGGACAGGAGCCACTGCTCTCGTGCCGACGCGCCCGCGCACGGGAACACCAGCTGGTCGTCGCGCACGCCCGCCGCGCGCGCTGCGTCGAGCGAGCACACGATGATCGCCGCGCCCATGTCCACGACAACGTTGGACGTGAGCAGCTTGGTGTACGGAGCAGCGATCATCCGGTTCGCAGCCGAGGGCGTCGTGACCGACGCCGCATCGACCGGGTCTCTCAGCCAGGCGAGCTCGTTGCGGCTCGCGACCTGGCTCATCCGCGCGGCGAGGGCACCGAGCACCGCGAGGTGCTCGGTGCGAGCGAGCCCTCGCGCCCGTCGACGGGCGTGCTCGATGAGTGCGTAGGCGTGCGCGGGGACCACGAGCCCCACGGCCCTCTCGTGGTCGTTCATCGCGTCCGGCACGTCGAAGACCACCGGGGCCTCGGCGACGTCCTCGGCCTCGAGGTGCCAGGCCACGCGCTCGCCCTGGCGCCGGGCGAGGTCGCGGCTCTTGATCGCCTCGGCGCCGACGACGACCGCCACGTCGAGCTCGCCGCTCGCGATCCGCGACGCGGCGTCGAACACCGCCGACTGCGGAACCGTCCCCCCGGCGAACGTGAGGCGCGTCGACCGCGCCGTGAGGCCGAGTGTCTCGGCGACCGCGCGCGCGGGATCTCGGGCACGCCAGACGAACGACGGGATCGCCGTCAGCTCGTCGATCCTGTCGAGGAGCGACGAGCGCGCCGTGCCCGAGCCGGCAGCGTCGCTGCCCGCGAGCTCGAGGGCGTGGCCCATCAAGGCCAATGGCTCGGTCCGTGTGTCGCGATCTGAGGCGTCGGGCCTCTTGGTGACCTGGCCGACACCCGCGATGACCGGCGTCCGGGGGTCGGCTGGCACGCCGAAAGTATGACCGGACAAGCCGGATGACCAGGTGGTCGGGGTATCGTGCATCGTGATGCGCGACGCCGCCGCCTCGAGAGGTGCGGACGTGGCCACTGGACCGACGACGAGGACCCGCGACGAGCGCGAGGGCGTGCTCGCCGTGGTCGCGTCACTCGAGGCTGAGGAGCCGGCGTGGATGAGGCTGTGAATCCCGCGAGGCTCGCCTCGCTCGCCGATGATCCCGAGGTCGCGAGCCTGGTCAGACAGGAGTTCGAGCGCCAGTCACGGACCCTCCAGCTCATCGCGAGCGAGAACTTCACGTCCGAGGCCGTGCTCGAGGCGACGGGCACGGTGCTCACGAACAAGTACTCGGAGGGCTATCCGCACCGCCGCTACTACGGCGGCAACCAGGTCATCGACGAGGTCGAGGACCTCGCACGCAATCGGCTCGCCGCGCTCTTCGGCGCCGACCACGCGAACGTCCAGCCGCATGCGGGCGCGGCCGCCAATCTCGCCGTCTACCACGCGCTCTTGGATCCAGGCGACACGATCCTCGCGATGCGCCTCGACCATGGGGGGCACCTGACCCACGGCTCGCCGGCGTCGATCACGTCCAAGTTCTGGCGGTTCGTCGACTACGGCGTGACCCAGCGGGACGACGAGTCCGGGTCTGGCGAGCGGATCGACTTCGACGAGGTCCGGGACCGGGCGAAGTCCGAGCGGCCGAGGCTCATCGTCGCAGGTGCGACCGCCTACCCGCGCGTCATCGAGGCCGAGCAGTTCCGTGAGATCGCCGACGAGGTGGGCGCGCTGCTGATGTTCGACATGGCCCACATCGCGGGTCTGGTCGCGGGAGGCGTGCATCCGAGTCCCGTGCCGCACGCCGACGTGGTCACCCTCACGACGCACAAGACGCTTCGCGGGCCGCGTGGCGGTGCGATCCTGAGCTGCAAGGAGCACGCCAAGGCGATCGACAGCGCTGTCTTCCCTGGACTGCAGGGCGGCCCGCTCGAGCACGTGATCGCGGCAAAGGCGGTCGCCTTCAAGGAGGCCGCGACGCCGTCGTTCGCGCAGTACGCGCGCGACGTCGTGACCAACGCCGCGGCGCTCGGTGCCGCGCTCGCCAACGAGGGCTTCCGACCCGTCACCGGCGGCACCGACAACCACCTGCTGCTCGTCGACCTCCGCGACTTCGACCCTGCCTTGACCGGCAAGGTCGCCCAGGAGGTCCTCGACCTCGCGGGCATCACCCTCAACCGCAACCAGATCCCAAGCGACCCGAGGAGCCCCTTCGTCACGTCCGGGCTCCGTCTCGGCTCGGCTGCCGAGACGACCGCGGGGATGGGCCCAGATGAGATGCGAGAGATCGCCTCGCTGCTCGCCAGGTCGTTGCGCGAGCGCAGCGACCCCCGGGCACAAGACGCGGTCCGAGCGCGCGTCGCGAGCCTGTGCGAGCAATTCCCGCCCTACCCACGCGGGCCAAGGGCGCGCCCGTCCTGATGGTCGGGACCGACTGGCCGTACCTCGTCGTCGCCGCGGTGGCGGCGGTCACGACTGGGCTGCTCACGCGCCCCGCGAGGGCGATCGCGCGCAAGGTCGGCTTCGTGAGCATCCCGATAGACCGCTCCGTGCACCAGCGCACGACGCCGTACGGCGGTGGCGCCGCCATGTTCGCAGGGCTGTGCGTCGCGATGGCGGCGGGCGCGCTCATCCCGGGGATCCGTGCCTTGTTCGTGTCGACCAACGAGCCGGTCGGCGTGATCGTCGCCGCCTTCGTCATCGTCGTCGTCGGGCTCGTCGACGACTCGAGGAACATGTCCGCCCCCGCCAAGATGTCCGGGCAGGTGCTCGCCGCGAGCGTCCTGTACTTCAGCGGCGTGACGATGTACTGGTTCAAGGTCCCCTTCGGCGGCGTGCTCGTCCTCGGGGCGAGCATCCTGCCGCTCATCACCTCCATCTGGGTCATCGCGCTCACGAACGCCATCAACCTCATCGACGGCCTCGACGGGCTCGCCGCGGGCATCGTGGCAATCGCCTCGGGAGCGCTGTGCGTCTACGGGCTGCGCCTCGAGGACCTGGGCCTGCTCCCCGCGACCAACATCGGGCCGCTGGTCGCGGCGGCGACCTGCGGGATCTGCCTCGGCTTCCTGCCGTCGAACTACCACCCCGCGCGGCTCTTCATGGGCGACGCGGGCGCGCTCTTGCTCGGTGTGCTGATGAGCGCGGCGACGATGGTGATCGGGGGCCGCACTCCGCCGGCGAGCGGTGTGACGTACTTCTTCTTCGCCCCCCTGCTCATCCCGTTCTTCATCCTCGGCGTGCCGCTCGTCGACATGGGCTTCGCGTTCATCCGGCGCACCGCGTCCGGGCAGGGGTTCCACAATCCCGACAAGGACCACGTCCACCACCGACTGCTGCGCCTCGGGCACGGCCATCGCCGCACGGTCACGATCCTGTGGCTGTGGACCGCCCTGTTGTCAGGCATGGTGCTGTTCCCCCTCTACGAGGAGAAGGTGAACGTCTTTATCCCGTTCGGCGTGGCCGCGATGGGCGTCGGGCTGTACACCGGGTTCCACCCCGGGGTGCGGCGCAACGTGCAGGAACCCGAAGCCCCCGTGCCGGTCGCCTCGAGCTCAAGTGGCGGTCCGAGCCAAGGGGTGCAATAGTTTTCGCCGTGTCTGACGGCCGATCAGCCGCCTCGTGAACTCGAGGCAGTCCTGTGCACCCTCCTGTCAGCACGTCTGTTGACGACGCCCGAGCCCGAACAGACTTCGCCGCCCCGCGACCTCCCTGGGCTCGCCGGGTTTGCGGCGCTCGGCACGACGATCGCCGGCACGGTCGGGATCGGCGTCGGGCTCGGGATCTGGGCGGACGACGTCTTCAAGACCTCCCCGATCTGCCTCGTCATCGGACTGCTGCTGGGCTGCGCCGCGGCGACGGTGTCGACGATCGCGCTCGTGCGGCGGTACCTGTGAGCGCGCGATGAATCTGATCAGGGCCGTCGAGCCGTCCGCCTTCCGCTCGATGCTGATACGGCTCACCATCACCGCGGCGGTCCTGGGCGTCGCCGGCGCCGTTGTCGCCCTCTTCCTGGGCTCGCCGTTCGGTGCGCTCGGCGTCACGCTCGGCGTCACCATCGGATTCCTGAACGTGCGGTCCATCGACCGTCAGATCTCGCGCACCGACGTTGACCCCGAGGCGTCGAGCAAGGCGCTTCGCAGGATGGTCGGCTCGCGCACGTTGCTTCGTCTCGGTGCGATCACCGCCGTGGTGCTCGCCGTCGTCGTGATCGAGGCGCCACTCGGCATCGGTATCGTTGTCGGGCTGGTCATCTTCCAGCTTGCGTTCGTGGGGAACGTGCTTCGGGCGATGACCGCCCAAGGAGGAATGGCGTGAGGCTGCTGGCGGCCGCGAAGCAACAGATCCAGATCGGGGACCAGCCGACGTTCCACGTGCTCGGACTCACGTTCGACACGTACATCATCGCGTCGACTCTCGTGGTCGCGGCATTCATGCTGACGCTCGTGGTCCTCCTGCGCCGCAGCGCGACGTCCGCGGTACCTGGGAAGCTGCAGATGTTCTTCGAGTACGTCGTCGACCAGGTCAGGGACCTCACGGGCTCGGTCATCGGCCCCGAAGGCGAGCAGTACGTGCCGCTCGGGGTCCTGCTCTTCGTCTTCATCCTCGCCTGCAACTGGCTGGAGTTCATCCCCACCCAGCTCCAGGTCGGCGTGAGCCCCGAGCTCCTCCCGCCGCCCACCGCGGACATCAACCTCCCGCTCGCCATGGCGCTCTCGGTGTTCATCCTCTGCCAGATCGTCGCGGTTCGGCACCGCGGTCCCGTGGGCAACTTCAAGCACTACTGGAAGCCGTACATCGTCCTCGGACCGATCAACTTCATCGAGGAGATCACCAAGCCCATCACCCTCACCCTGCGACTGTTCGGCAACCTCTTCGCGGGGACCCTGCTGCTGCTCGTGGTCGCCGTCGTTGGCGACCAGCTACTCGGGCCCATCGGCGGAGGGTCGATGGTCTTCATCGTGGGGCTTCTCTGGAAGGTCTTCGGGCTCTTCATCGGGGCGATCCAGGCGCTGATCTTCTCGCTGCTCACGATCATGTACCTCGGCATGGCCTCGGCCACCGAGCACTAGCAACTCGACAACACACAAGGGAGAGAGCACACATGGCACAGACGCAGGAACAGGCGACGAGCATTGCGGGCGCCCTCATCGGCGGCGGACTCGCCCTCGGTGGCGGCGCTATCGGCGCGGCCGTCGGCGACGGCCTCGCGGGGTCCCAGACCATCGCGGCGATCGCCCGCCAGCCTGAGGTTGAGGCCAAGGCGAGGACGTACTTCTTCCTCACCGTCGGCCTCGTGGAGGCCATGTACTTCATCAACCTCCTGTTCATGATCGTGTTCGTCTACGTGTTCTCCAAGCAGTGAGCCGCGGACGGACTGACAAGGGACGCCACTGATGCCCGCCAGCATTTTCCTACTCCCGAACGCCACGTTCTTCGTGGAGCTCGCGGTGTTCCTGGTCCTGGTCTTCGTATTCGTGAAGTGGGCCGTCCCCCCGATCAACCGGGTCGTCGCCGAGCGCCAAGAGCTCATCCGCAGCTCGCTCGAGGCGGCCGATCGAGCGAAGAAGGAGGCCGAGGCTGCAGACGACGTGCGCCACCAGCTGTTGGACGACGCGAGGGGCCAGGCGCGCGACATCGTGTCGACGGCCCAGCAGACCGCGGACTCGGTGCGCTCGAAGGCGGCCACGGACGCCCAGGTCGAGTACGACCGCATCGTGGCGGCTGCAGCCGTCGACGTCCAGGCTGCGCGTCAGCGCGCAGTCGACGAGGCGGCTGCGAATCTCGGCGAGGTCGTCCTCGAGGTCGTGACCAAGATCGTGGGCCGCGAGATCGACGCCGAGTCGCACCGCGAGCTCATCAACGAGGCGATCGCCGCGCTCGACGTCGAGTCCGCGAACGGAGCCGGACCGCCAAGATGAACGCGTCGCTCATGGGCTATGCGGCCGCCGTCCTGGGCGGCCTGGACGAGGAGGGCCGCAGCGCGGTCGCGCGCCAGCTCACCGAGCTCGACGAGGCGGTGGGCGCGGAACCCGCGCTTCGTGCCGCGCTGAGCGACACGTCGATCGCGCCGGGGACGCGACGAGCGGTCGTCGCCGATCTTCTCGCCGCCAAGGTCTCGCCCGCGACCGCGCGCATCGCGGCGTACGCCGCGTTCTCTGCTGCCGCCCAGGACGTGCCGGGCTCGATCTCCGAGGCCGCGATCCGCGCTCGCGCCTACGTCGAGGACGGGGCCATCGACGAGCCGCCGCTCGGGGTGCTCGCGTCGCGCGCCCGCGTCGCGGGCTTCGCGACTGCCGTCTTGGAGGACCAGCCCGTCGACGCGTTCGGGGGCGTGGAAGACGAGCTGTTCGAGTGGTCCCTCACCGTCAAGACCACCTCTGAGCTGCGTGGCGCGCTCACCAACCGCGATCTGACGGGCATCTCGCGCTCCCTCATCGTGGCCGAGCTGCTGGGCTCGCGCCTGCATCCGGTCACGGTTCGCCTCGCGGCCTACGCCGTGCTCGGGGGTCGCCCGCGCGACCTCCTCGGCACGCTCGACTGGCTGGTCGACCGCGTCGCCGCCGAGCGCGGCTGGCGCGTGGCGAGGGTTCACACGGCGCGCGAGATTGACGAGCAGACCCGCGAGCGCCTGGTCGCCTCGCTGCGCTCCCTTGTCGGCAGCATCGTCGAGCTCGAGGTCGCCGAGGAGCCCACCCTGCTGGGCGGCGTCCTCGTCGAGGTCGGCGACCTCCGCGTGGACGCGAGCGTCCGCGGGCGCTTGGACGCGCTGCGCGAGCACTTCCTCAACGAGCGCCCGAGGGCGCGGACCTACGACAACCCGAACGCGACACAAGGAGCAGGCTGATGCCGGAGCTGACGATCACCGCAGCGGAGATCACCGACGCACTCAAGCGCCACGTCGAGGACTACAGCGCCGACGTCGGCGCCGAGCAGGTCGGCAGGATCATCGAGGTCGGCGACGGCATCGCGAGGGTCTCGGGCCTCCCGCGCGCCGCGGTCAACGAGCTGCTCGAGTTCGAAGATGGCACCGTCGGGCTGGCCCTGAACCTCGACGAGGAGTCGATCGGTGCGGTGGTCCTCGGCAGCATGGACGGGCTCGACGAAGAGCAGGTCGTCCGCGCGACGGGGCGCATCCTGTCGATCCCCGTGGGCGACGCGCTGCTCGGCCGAGTCGTGAACGCGCTCGGCGAGCCCATCGACGGCAAGGGTGCGATCGCGACGACCGAGTCGCGCCGCATGGAGGTCCAGGCGCCGGGCATCACAGGTCGCCAGCCGGTGACCGAGCCGATGCAGACGGGGATCAAGGCCATCGACTCGATGACCCCGATCGGCCGCGGGCAGCGCGAGCTCATCATCGGGGACCGCAAGACCGGCAAGACGACCGTCGTGATCGACACGATCCTGAACCAAAAGGGCCAGGGCGTGAAGTGCATCTACGTCGCAGTCGGCCAGAAGAACTCCTCGGTCGCCCAAACCGTCCGCATCCTCGAGGAGACCGGCGCGGCCGAGTACACCGTCGTCGTCGTGGCATCAGCGGGCGACCCCGCGCCCTACAAGTACCTGGCGCCCTACGCAGGCTGCGCGATGGGCCAGCACTGGAT